>UQMY01000036.1 GCA_900542325.1 uncultured Collinsella sp.
GCGCCGCGCTGGGAAGGGCCGCGTAGCGGTCCAAGAAATCGTCCGCAGTCCCGGTCGGAAGCTAGAGGCGGTAGGGGACGCCGCTGCGGATGATGGATTCGCGCACCAGGACATCCATAGCATCGAGGGTGATCTCGGGCATCTCTCGATACTTCTGCAGCACCGATAGCTCGGTGCAGGCCAGAATGACACGGTCGCAGCCGCTACGGGCGAACTCCCACATCACGCGGTCGAACTTATCCATATCGGGCTCACGTCCGGCTTTCACATCATCGTAGATAAGCGACATCACATCGTTCTGACGTTTCTCGCTGGGATAGACGACCTCAACACCCGCAGCCTCGCATTCGCGGCCGTAGACGCCCGCGCCCACGGTTCCGTCGGTGCCCATGATGCCAATCTTGCGCACCGGCTCGGCCGGCATGCTCAGGTTGGGGTCGAACTCGCACTCCCCCATCACCGCACCCGCAAGGGCATAGCGCACCGACTCACGCGGCATGTGGATAATCGGCACCTTCGTAAACGACTGGATCTGGTCGTAGAAGTAGTGTGACGTGTTGCAGGGAATGGCAATGTGCGCACAGCCCAGCGACTCGAGTGCCTGGGCACACTCTTTCATGGTCGCCAGCAGCTTGGCGTGCTCGCCAGTCTTAATGGCCAGCGTGCGGTCGGGCATGGTCGACTTGGAGAGCACCACCATGTCGATATGATCCTGATCGCAGGCAGCAGCCGTATGACGCACTACCTGGTCGTAGTAATACGACGTGGCCTCGGCGCCCATGCCGCCGATAACTCCCAGCTTTTCCATCGCCGCCTCCTTGGTGACGCTTGCGCAATTGCGCGTATCATACCCGCGCCCGCCCGATGTAAACCGGACGGGCGCCGCACTCATCTACTTGTAATACGTCTTGAACAGCTTAAAGTGGCGCAGCTTGGTGTGCCACATGCGCAGCCAGCGGTTAAAGACAAAGTCGCCCTTCATAAACGAAGGGTCGGCGCCCTTGCCTTCCTTGTCCAGGCGATGCACCTTAGCGCGCAGCTCGGGATCCTTGACGTACTTGTCGACGACGCCCATGGGGACGACCATCCACAGCGCCTCGTCCTGCGCCGTCACAAACTCCGGCTCAAACGGGCGGTTGAACACATACTCGTCCACCACATACTTGGCAACGTTAAAGCCGCTGTTAGTGACGTAGTAGTTGCTGCGACCTTGGCGCGTGTTGAAATCGAAGAACTTAAACGAGCCGTCGCGCTCGTCGTACTTAACGTCAAAGTTGGAATAGCCCACAAAGTGAAGGTCCTCGAGCAACTTGCGCACGCCGCCCATGAGCTCGTTATTGGGCTCGGTGATGATACAGGCGTGGTTGCCGACACCGTGAGGCTGATGCTCCTCGAGCAGCACGTGACCCAGGCACATCATGCGCACCTTGCCGTTGCGGTCGGAATAACTGGTGAGCACGCGCATGCACTCGTCATTGCCGGGCACGCGATCCTGCAAGATCAGGTCGTCGGTGTAGCCGCTGGCATACGAGTCGCGAATGACCTGTTCCAGCTCGGCACGGTCGGCAATCTCATAGGCCTTTTTCTGGCCCTCGAACTCGTGCTGCCACCACATGATGCCGTCAGAAGGCTTCAGAATCATCGGGTAGGGAAAATCGATCTGGTCGAGCACTTCGGCAGGCGCCTCGCCTTGGGCGTTCAGCATCGCCATGGTGAAGGTAAAGGTATGCGGATAGGGCACGCCATGCTTCTCGCACAGCTCGTAGAAGATCTCCTTCTTCTGACACTGCTCAAGCATGCTATAGGGAGCGTAAGGCGCGACGATGTTATCCGCCAGCTCATGGGCATCCTTGGCCTGAGCCACGAGGGCAACATAGTTATCGCCACAGCCCACAAGGACAATCGTCTTATCGGCATGCGCTTGGGCAATGCCGTTGACGGTCCTGAGCATCACGGGCATGGTATCGATGTCCACGTTGGGCGTGTAGTCGATAATCTGGCTGCGGTACGCGGGACCCGTCTGATACTTGCCAAAGACCAGACTCTTGACCTGGTACTCCTCATAGAAGGCGCGCGCCACCGAATAGGCGTTGATGTCGCCACCGAGCAGCACGGGAATGAACTCGCGCTCTGTAAACTGCAATGCCATGGAAACTTCCTATCATGAACTGCCCACACAACGGGCGGTCTTTGCGCAACTGATTTATTCTAGCGTGCCAAGCCGCCGGCGCCCAAAGCTCCACCGTATCTATGGCAATCGACGCAATCGTCCAGCACGAAGACGGCGCTCACCGTTGTATGACAATGGGCAATGAACCTACCATTGTTGTAGGATTCAGCGTATTGACATCCTCAAACGAAAGGCGCGCACGTGCCCCAAGACCATCCGACCGATAATCCTATCCTCAATGCCACGAAGCGCGAGCTGGCGGAACGCGCACAAACGGCCGTTCCCCTACGCACGGCAAACGATGCCTACGACAGGCCCGCCCGCATCGTCTCAATCAACACGTCGGCGCACAAGGGCACACGCAAGTCGCCCGTCGCGGATGGACACGACACCGTTATAGAACAATTTGGCCTCGCCTCCGACGCACACGCCGGGCATTGGCACCGTCAGGTTTCCTTTTTGGCCGCAGAGTCCATCCAGACGGCGCAGGCCCGCGGACTCGATGTGCGCAAGGGTGACTTTGGGGAGAACTTCACCACGCAAGGCATCAATCTACTCTCGCTCCCCATGGGCACGCAGCTCAAGCTTGGCAGCGAGGTGCTTGTCGAAATCAGCCAAATCGGCAAGGTCTGCCACACACGCTGTGCCATCTACTATCTCGCCGGCGACTGCATCTTTCCCCACGAGGGCGTTTTTGGCGTGGTGTTAAAGGGCGGAGAGGTCCATATCGGCGACGACATCCAGGTGGTCAAGCTCGGCGACGGCACCTGCTCGTTCACCCCTGCCGAGGCCCTCGAAGAGATTGAGCGGGCTCGTCAGGAGGGCACGCTGTAGTTGTAAAACCCCACGTTGAGATAGCTTTTACAGCCCAAAACACCTCTCAAATAGGGCTCCGTAACGTTAAAGTTGAACTCTATGGTTTCTCAACAATTCATCATAACTGCAGGTCAAAGCCAAAGCCTCAAGTTCAACTTGACCCTTTGGAACCTTTAAGGTTCAAGTTGAGGTCGAAAGCAGTAGTAGAATACCGTTCGAACCATAACCTACGATTGATTGCAGAGGGACTGGATGCAGCATTCGAATCATCACGCCGCAGCGTTCATTGCGTCGAAGCCGGCTCGTATCATCACGAGCGCCGCGCTCGCCGTTGCGCTGACGGCCACGCCGATGCTCTCCCCCGTTGCGGCGTATGCCGCCTCGCAGGCAACGCAGGACCAGCTTTCCGCAGCCCAGCAGAAGATCGAAGCCGCCACGAGCGCCTACAACGACGCCCGCACCAAACTCGATGACCTGCAAAAGCAGATTGACTCCAATGAGGCAAGCATCGAGGAAATCGAGGCTAAGCTTCCCGAGCAGCAGGCCAAGGCAAGCTCCGCCATGCGCGATCTGTACAAGTATCAGAAGGGCACCAACCCCATCGTGAGCTTCCTGGTCAACGCGCAGAGCCTGGGTGAGTTCATCACGACCTGCAAATACACCAACCAGATCACGAGCTCGAGCGTCGACGAGATCGAACAGCTCAATAACATGCAAACCGAACTCGAGCAGAACAAGGCTGAGCTCCAGCAGGCCAAGTCTCAGCTTGAGGCAGAGCAGAAAAACGCCGAGGATGCGTTGGCTCAGGCCCAGCAGCTCCGCAGCGAGGCACAGGCAAAAGCCGAGCAGGAAAATGCCGCCGAGCTTGCCAAGCTTGAGGCCGATAAGGCCGCTGCCGCCGAGAAGCTCTCGGGCGAGGGCGTAAGCGGCAGCAATTCCAGCAGCCAGGCCACCAACACCAACACCACCATCGACACCACGGTGAACAACGCCAATACCGGTAGCTCCGATTACGATTCGTTCATTAATGAGTGGACGGGCCGCATCGACAATTATCTCGCCGGCTCCCCCATGGCAGGCCAGGGCTATAACTTTGCCGTCGCCGCTTGGAATACCGGTGTCGACCCCCGTTGGTCCCCCGCCATCGCCTGCATCGAGAGCACCAAGGGTGCTTATTGCGCCAATTCTTACAACGCCTGGGGCTGGAGTGCCCGTGGCGGCGGTTGGCGCAGCTTTGGCAGCTGGAGCGAGGGCATCTCCGCTCACGTTGCCTATCTGGGCGCCAACTACGGCTCCACCCTTACCCCGGCAGCGGCCAAAAAGTACTGCCCGCCCACGTGGCAGGACTGGTACAACAAAGTCGCCGCTCAGATGAACCGCATCTAAGTGCAACTGCAAAGGGCCCCAATGGGGCCCCTTTTCTTTGGCCTTGCTAGACCAGAATTGGCATGCAGGCATAAGTGAGTGTTGGAAAAGTCGCTTGAGACTGAAACCCCTTCCGAAGGCAAGGTGATCCCACCACAACGTTATGGCGCGAGTGTGTCAACGGGAGCAACGATGATGCCATCGGGCGTTGTATGAACCGGCATGCCGAACCCAATGATGATGAGTTTTGCCACAGGCGGCTTCTCGCCACGCTCGACCAGCTTTCGCTCCAGCCGAATCAGATTTGCAGATGCCTCGGGGATTTGAGGGCTTCCAAGCTTCACCTCCACGGCAATCCAAGTTCCATCGCGCCTGTGGATAACTGCGTCAACCTCGAGATCGTCGGCATCGTGGTAATGGGACACCAACGAGTCATTTGCGGCGGCGTAAACCTTGAGGTCATGCAGGACGAGGGATTCGAAAAGCAACCCCAGTGTCTTCGGGTCAGATGCCAACGACTCCGGATTTGCTCCGAGCAGCGCAACGGCAAGCGAAGGATCGGCGAGATGCCTCTTCGCCCCCTGCCGCAGCTTCACCGGAGACCTGAGCGCTGGATGCCAAGCGGGGATATCGTCGATGATATTGATTCGTCTCAGGGCGTCCATGTATCTGGAGACCGAGTTCTTCGAAACGCCGGTACCGATATCTTTGTCAATAGACTTTGAGCCAGCAAGCGTCGACTCATTCCGCGCTAGCGATGCCAAAAGAGACCTGACCTTGACCGGATCGCGCTTAACGCCATCGGTTCTAGAAACATCCGATTCGCATACGCCATCAACATAGGCAGCGGCTATCTGCATGGCATCGTCAGTCGTTTTCCCCATCGCCTGAGGCCAACCGCCACGACACAACAAATCGGCGATTCCAGCGATGCCGGAGATTGACCCGACAGCCTGCTTGGCAGGGTAACCGGAAAGAAGCGTTCCGATCGAAACCGCGCCAGAAGAAACGCCAAGCTCGAACATCGTCATGGTGTCCATTCGCAACCTAGCTATTCGCCCAACGCCGCTATGCATCGGCTGCATCGAATCCCGAGGCGTTGCCGAACCCGTAAGAATAAACTGACCGGATTCTCCCCTCCTTGCATCGCACTCGAAACGCACGGCATCCCACAGCTTCGGCTCTTCCTGCCATTCATCGATGAGCCTGGGAGATCGCCCTGCTAATGCTTGCGCCGGATCGATCCGTGCCAGCTGGAGAGCGGAAAAATTTCCAGCCGGATCGGAAAGAGACAAGGATGAATTAGCAAAACGACTAGCCGAAGTGGTCTTTCCGCACCACTTTGGACCCTGAATGAGGACCGCACCGAAGATATTGAGATTACGGCTGATTGCCTTATCGATGCATCTATCTACATACCTATCCACACAGCCTCCTTCTTGACTTACCCATATTAGGTATTTTACCAGCTGCGTGGTGACGATTGACGGAAAATTGTGGTGAGGATTGACGGCGAATTATGGTGACAGTTGACGGAATTCTGTGGTGACAATTGACGGCGCTTCGAAGCACGGAGCAATTTAACCGTCACAACACCTATGGCGATGGGCACTCGCCCCGCCCACGAGGCAGGACTGGTACAACAAGGTTGCAACCAGATGAACCGCATTTAAGCGCTACTGTAAAGGGCCCCAATCGGGACCCTTTACAGTAGCGGTACATTGCATTAAGCGACTATGCCGGTTGCGTTGCCGACGGCAATAATCACGATCATGATGACGCACATAATTCCCAGCGCCTTAAGCCACAGCGTGACAAACTCACGGTCCCGATAACGATCAAGCACGGGAAAGCGGCGCCGAAGCCTGCGGCGGTCGAGCATGCCAAACGAGATGAGCACCACCATGCCATCGACCATAAGAAAATACTCAAGGGCCAAAAACCACGTTGGATAGCTGCGGTTGGCTCCCGTGGGCTGGAATACGGCAAAATGGCTTCCGACCAGTAGCAGCAAGGTTGCCGCATAGATCGTGCCGTTCCATATACGCCCAATGGGTTCCGGGATCCGTGAAAGCAGGCTCTTGCGGCGAGGAGTCACCGAAGAGACTTCCTTGGGCCGCCGCCCGAAAGACGGCGCCATTTGCGGAGCAGCCTGCGCCATTGAAGGCGCCGTCGTGCTATTCGAGCCAGGCTCAGGCAGACACAGCCCGTATGCCGCGCGCACAGCGTGTCCGAGCGCCTCGGCACTTGCAAAGCGCTTGGCCGGATCGAGCGCCATGGCCATGCAAATGACATCAGCCAGCGCCGCGGGGACGTCGCACGCCTCGCATTGCTCGCGCATATTCTGACCCGGCTTAGGGTCAGCCCCCGTCAGACAAAAGAACAGAAGCGCGCCGAGCGCATAGACATCGCTGCGCACGCTCGTCTGCCCAAAACCATATTGCTCGGGTGGCGCATAGGGTCGCGTTCCAAACTTAACCGTGTCGGCATCGGCCCCGTCACGCCACACCCGCGCAATCCCCAAATCGATAATCACCAGCGACGAGAAGGTCATGCCAGCATCGGCCGCAACCTCACGCCCGATACGATGATGTTCGAGGGTTTAAGGTCGCGGTGGATTACCGGTACCCCCGGCTCCCCCGCAGCCGCAAAACCAGCATGCAGCTCGCCCACCGCTTCACACAGAACGGGATACAGCCCGCGGGCATAATCGGGCGTCGCCCCCAAGCGTCCCACCAACGCCTCGAGTGTCTCGCCTTCGACATACTCCATCACCACGTCGAGCTCGTCGCCCACACGGCGGCAATCGACGATTCGTGGCAAGTGCTCAAAACGACGACCGGCGCGCTGGGCCGCAAACAGGCGCTCATAAGCTCCGCCAATCTGCACCGAAGCATCGATGCGCTTGCGGACAAAGGGGCCAAGAGACCCGCCACCAGAGCCCTCAAAATAGACGAGTTCGGTCGTCTCGACATCCGAGAGCTTGAGCACGCGCTCCACACGATAGCTGTCATCGCGGTCGAGCGACGCCAAATGCTCGACGAGTGAAGCAGTCAGCTCATCATCGGAATATGTTGGGCTCTGAGTATCCATAGCGTCCATCATAACGCAGGGCGCGGACACCCCATGCTGTCCGCACCCCGTTCGTTTGCATGGTTGTTCTGGTGACACCGCCGGCTCAGCCATCGGCCACTAACTCACCGTTTCCTCGCCAAAGCGATACAGCTCTTCATTGACCTTTTGGAGGCTACAGCCACGGTCGATGCAAAAGATAATGATTGCATCGCGACGGTCCTTGCAGTTGAGGACGCTCACTCCGGCAGCCGTCAGGGCGCGGTTGGTCTCTTTCATCGACAGCGCCATTGCAAAGGCAATCTGCAGCACCTTATTGCGGCTCGGATTGCGCGAACCGGTAAAGATCTGATAGCCAAAGGTCTCGTTGAGGTCGGCCATACGCACCACGCGTGAACGCTCGAGCCCCTTCTCTTGCAGCAACTGCTTTAAGTAATCCGAAAGCGACGGGGCGGCAAAGTCGTGTTCCTTGATATAGCCATCGATACTCGGCGCATCAAGGAGCTCGTTGAGCAACTCGTCCGTCAGCTTTTTATCGGGCATGCGGCTTCACCTCCAAACGACCCAACGGCATCAACACGCTAAGCAAGCACCCAGCTAGCAGTCGCGGTCTTTTCGAGCATGTTGGCAAAATATAGGGCCTTCTTGATGTCGCCGTCAAAGTAAATATTGCCCGCAACGGAGCCGCCGGCGGCAAGGGTGCCAGACTGCAGCTCGTCAGAGCCTTCGCTGTAATAGCCCTGGTTCTGCTGGGCGCCGTTGGCGTCCTCGCCCTTCCAGTCGTAGACATTGTAATCCGCGCCCTCATCGCCATTGTTGACGTACGTGACGTGAATGCCCGTCATGGTCGAACCGTCAAAATTGGTAAGCCCGGTCTGCACGGAATCGACAGTAACGGAAAGACCGGCAGCCGTGGTAACAGTCGTGCCGACGGCCAGGTCGGTCGTAGGCTGCTCTTCCTTTTTCGACTCCTCCTTCTTATCTGCGTCGCCGGCGTCCTCGGTGACGGTCGCCTTATCGCTACCGCAACCGGCAAGAAGACTGGCAGTCCCCAAGGCAACAGTGGCGAATGCGCCAAGTGCAGCGCGACGGCTCAGCAGCACTTCGTTTTCGAGCTTTTTCATCATGCATCCTTCCATCTATCCGGCTACCGTGCCGGCACACAGCACATCGTAGGAAGGATTAAACTTGAATTCATTAGCTGAGAGCTAAAGTTGCGGTAAACGGCCAATGCGGTTATCCGAACGCCGAGCAAACGCACTTTGCGCAACCGTCTGCTGGCAGTGCATCAACCCAACGTGACGGATTCCCCGGTAAAGGTACTCACAAGCAACAGGATAAAGAAAACTAAATAGCTGATGCTCAATAGGTAGGCGACGACTAAAAAGATGGTCCATCCAACATTGGTCTTACCATCGGCGCGGCGTTGCTCGCGAGAACGGCACAGCCAGACCGTCACGCCAATGGCCACAATCAGCAACACGAGTGCCGCTGCTGCCAACCCGGCAAGCGCAAACATCACGCCAATGCTCACAGCAATAACCGGAAGCAGTAGCAAGCCACACCCGCATCCACCCGGACTATATACGAAAGACTGTCGGCGTCGCCTCATCGCCACCCCCATTATCTTTGAGCACTACAGTGCGATGGCCTGCTGAACAGGAACGATCTTATCGAGTTCCGGTTCAATCCGCCTTTTCTCGGCCTCAAGGTCAAACGCCACCTGAGCGCGCAGCCAATAACCATCCGTCAGGCCAAAATAACGGCAAAGACGGAGGTCGGTGTCGGCCGTCACGCGACGTTTTCCCAAGACAATCTGCCCGATACGCTGAGCCGGAATCCCGGTCTCTTTCGCAAGGCGATATTGAGAAATGCCCATGGGAACAAGAAACTCCTCTTTGAGGAGCTCGCCAGGAGTCACCGGCGACAGCAAATCGGGCGCAGTCTCATCACTTGTGATAATCGACGATTTCGACATTCCAAGCCATCTCCTGTCTCCACTCAAAACAGACCCGATAGCGCTCGTTAACACGGATGCTATATTGACCGGCACGATCGTCCTCCAAAGCTTCCAGGCGGTTGCCCGGTGGAACGCGAAGATCATCAAGCGATGCACAAACCTGCAGTTGGCGAATCTTCCTCAACACAACACGCTCAAAGGGCTCGAACTTCCTGACCCGCACACCCATCGCAAAACGTTCGGTATCCTCATCTTTATACGATGCAATCATAGTATCGCCTTACGTTAATAACGTCAAACGTTTCTATAGACTTATATCTCTATTATACCGTACATCTGTTCGTATATTCTAGAGCAAGCATCCCTCGTCAATTAACCAAGCAAAAGCAATCGTTTGTAGACATCGAGGCCTTTGAGCAGGATTTCCTCGTCAAAGAGCATGGTATCAGTATGCAGGGCGCTCATGGCATAGGCGGGGCAGCCATCCGAATCACTCGGGTTGTCTTGGTCCTCTGGCACGCCCGTGCCCAGCAAGAAAAACACGCCCGGCAGATGGCGCTGATAGAACGCGAAATCCTCGGCAATCAGCAGCGGCTCGTCCACGAGCTGTAACTCGGGCAGAGCAGGCGCGATTCGGGCAAATAACTCGGGGTCGTTGTCGACCGGCGGATAGCCCTCGGCAAAGTCTAGATCGTACGTGCAGCCCGTTGCAGCGCATGCCTCATCAAGCACGCGGCACACACCCTCGCGTGCACGGTCGAACATGTCGTCCGTAAACACACGCAGGCTTCCGGCCACATGGGCCTCCCCCGCCACCGCGTTACAAACCGTACCGGCCTGCAGCAGACCAAACTTACCGATACAGGGCTCGTCGGTGCCCAGCTCGTCCATCAGCTCGCGCTCGGCAACCAAAAACTTTGCTGCCGCCAACGCGGCATCGTGCGACTCCCCAACCGGCACACCATAGGTCTTAGCGATGTGGATGCTCGTACCGTGAATATGGATATGCGTCTCGCTCGAACGCGCCAGCAGCGGACCGGAACAACTCGCCAACGTGCCGGCAGGCAGATCGGGCCACACATGGAAGCCAAAAATGCGGTCGGCCCCATAGCGCTCGAACACACCACTCTCGCATACCGTCTTGGCACCACCGGTCGTTTCCTCGGCCGGCTGGAACACAAAGAGAACGTTGCGCCTAATGGCGCCCGGCTGTTCGCGAATCGTACGGTCGACATACGTCGCGGCGGCAAGCGCCATGGCCATGTGTCCGTCATGTCCGCAAGCGTGCATCTTGCCGGGATAGGTCGAGGCAAAGGCCGCTCCCGTCGCCTCCGCGATGGGCAGCGCATCCATATCGGCGCGAATCGCCGTGGCATGCGCGGCATCAACGCCGGCGTCGAAGAAAGCACAGACGCAACTGGGGCACGGATGGGTCACTTCGCAGGTGAGCGGTGCCAGCACGCCCTCGATATAGGCAATGGTTTGCGGAAGATCGAAATCGAGCTCCGGAATGCGATGGAGATCGCGGCGATAGCGACGGAGTTCTTGGAGCTCGGTCATAGAGGATCCCTTCGTGAGGCACATCTGTTGCAACTTATTGTGATACAGGATTGTGGCGCATATGTTTCCAGCATATCCCTGCATTTTTTAAACGTTATATACGAATACTCTTGTTTGGTAAAGTGCAACGTGGTAGGGTCGTTACAACTTGATAGAGGCGCGGGCACGAAGAGCCGCGGGCGAGCCGGCAGGCTTTGACCCCGCGGGGAGGCGAAACCCGCCGAACTGGGTTTTTCAGGCACGAACAACCTGGTGGGCCTGCGGGAAACACCCGCAGGACTGTCTGCAGCAATGCGGGAGCGCTATCCGGACATTGGGTCCACGCTATGCGGATTCGATGCGCAGATGGCGCCGTCTGGATAGCGAGGTTTACGGGACATGGCATTGACCCCCAACGAGGCATATGCGGCCAAACAGCCGTTTGTGGACAAGGTAACGCTCGAGCATATCGTCGAGCAGTTCCCCACGCCGTTTCATCTATACGACGAGGCGGGCATCCGCCGCAACATGCAAGAAGTGCGCGACGCCTTTGCATGGAACCCGGGCTTTAAGGAATACTTTGCCGTCAAGGCCAACCCCAACCCGGCGCTCATCTCCATTCTCAACGAATACGGCTGCGGCTGCGATTGCTCGAGCTATACCGAGCTCATGATTGCCCGCTCGCTGGGCATCACGGGACACGACATCATGTTCTCGTCTAACGACACGCCAGCTGCCGACTTTGAGCTCGCCGACAAGCTGGGCGCCATCGTCAACTTTGACGACATCAGCCACATCGAGTTCTTTGAGCGCGTCGCAGGGCCCATCCCCAAGACGGTCAGCTGCCGCTTTAATCCGGGCGGCCTGTTCCAGCTCTCCAACGGCATCATGGATAACCCCGGCGACTCCAAATACGGCATGACCACCGAGCAACTCTTCGAGGCCTTCCGCATGCTCAAGGCCAAGGGTGCCGAGGACTTTGGTATCCACGCATTCCTTGCCAGCAACACCGTCACCAACGACTACTACCCCAAGCTTGCGCGCATCCTCTTTGAGCTTGCCGTGCGCCTGGAGCGCGAGACCGGCGCACACGTCGCCTTCATCAATCTGTCTGGCGGCGTCGGCATCCCCTACCTGCCCGAGCAGCAGGCCAACGACATTCACGCCATCGGCGAGGGGGTGCACGCGGCATACGACGAGATCCTGGTTCCCGCCGGCATGGGCGATGTGGCCATCTGCACCGAGATGGGCCGCTTTATGATGGGCCCCTACGGCTGCCTGGTCACCAAGGCCATCCACGAGAAGCAGATCTACAAGGACTATATCGGTGTCGACGCCAGTGCCGTCGATCTGGTCCGCCCTGCCATGTATGGCGCCTACCACCACATTACGGTGATGGGCCAGCCGGGTGGCGCCGACAAGACCGCGGTGCCTGCCACAAACACGTACGACATTACGGGCAATCTGTGCGAGAACAACGACAAGTTCGCCATCGACCGCGAGCTACCGCGGATCGACATGGGCGACTTGCTCGTGATCCACGATACCGGCGCGCATGGCTACTCCATGGGCTACAACTACAACGGACGTCTGCGCTCCGCCGAGGTCCTGCTGCGTCCCGATGGCTCGGCCGACCTTATCCGCCGCGCCGAGCGCCCGGGTGATTACTTTGCCACGCTCGACGTGCTGCCGTGCGGTCGTGAGCTGCTGGCCAAGTCGCGCGCCGAAAGCGCCCGCCGTCGCGCCCAGGACGAGCGCCTGGCAGTCGCCGCCCAATGGAACAAACGCATCCAGATCGCGGAAGCGAAGGAGAAGAACATGGACATCCGCAACCTCGAGGGCTCAATCGTCGCCCTTGTCACGCCGTTTAAAAAGGACGGCAGTGTCGACTTTGACGCACTCGAGCGCCTTATCGATTTCCACCTGCAAAACGGTACCGACGCCATCCTCACCCTGGGCACCACCGGCGAGAGCGCCACGATGACCGATGACGAGGACAACTCCGTTGTCGCCGCGGTGGTCAAGCATGTTGCAGGACGCGTCCCCGTCATCGCCGGATCGGGCTCCAACTCCACGCAGACTATGCTCACCAAGTCGCTCACCTATCAGGGCCTGGGCGCCGACGGCCTGCTGCTCATTACCCCCTACTACAACAAGTCCAACGAAGAGGGCATCTACCAGCACTTTAAGACCGTTGCCGATGCCGTAGATATCCCCTGCATCCTGTACAACATTCCCGGCCGCTGCGGCTGCGGCATCAGCGAGCGCAACGTAGAACGCTTGGCCGCGCACCCTAACATCATGGGTATTAAAGAAGCCTCGGGCAACGTCGCCTACGCGGCCAAGATCGCCCACCTGCTGTCCGACGACTTCCGCATGTACTCGGGCGAGGACGCCCTCACCGTGCCGCTCATGAGCCTGGGTGCCTCGGGCACCATCAGCGTGTGGGCCGATGTTCAGCCGCAGCTCGTGCACGACATGTGCCGCGCCTATCTGGACGGTGACGTGGAGCGCGCCCGCGATATCCAGATTGCCGGCCAGCCGTTCATCAACGCCCTCTTTAGCGAGGTCAACCCCATCCCCGTCAAGGAAGCGCTCGCTCAGATGGGTATGATCGAGGCAAACTACCGCATGCCGCTGTGCCCCATGGCCAACGACACACGTGCCGCACTTACCGACGCTCTGAAGGGAGCTGGTCTGCTTGATTAAGACCGTCATTATGGGAACGGGCCGTATGGGCTCGCTCATCCGCACCACCGCCGAGGGCGTTGTCGACGCCGCCGGTCAGCCCGTTTTCGACATCGTAGCCCAGATCGGTTTCGACTTGTCCGAGCTTGAAAACGCCCCGGCAGCCGGCGTCATCATCGACTTCTCGAACGTCGTGACCTTCGACGCCGTCGTCGCCTATGTCGAGCGCACGGGTGCCGCGTTGGTCTCGGGCACCACGGGCTACACACCCGATCAGATGGATCGCCTGCGCGAGCTGGGTCAGAACGCCCGCGTCATGCACTCCGGCAATTACTCCATCGGTATCGCAGCCCTGCGCCATCTGGTAGCACAGGCCACACGCGAGCTGCCCGGCTTTGACTGCGAAATCGTCGAGACGCACCATAACCAAAAGGTCGACGCCCCCAGCGGCACTGCCAAGTTGCTGCTCGATGCCGTCGTCGAAGCCGAGCCCGAGGCAGGTTACCACCCCGTCTATGGCCGCGAGGGCATGTGCGGTGCACGCGACCCCAAGGAGATCGGCATGCACTCGCTGCGCGGTGGCACTGTCGCCGGCGTGCACGAGGTGAGTTTCTTTGGCCAGGACGAGGAGGTCACGCTCACACACCGTGCCACGAGCCGCCAGATCTTTGTCAACGGGGCCCTGGCCGCCGCCCAGAAGCTCATCACCCGCGACCCCGGCTTCTACACCTTCGACCAGGTCATGTTTGCCTAACCAGGTATCAACCGTATCCACGAAAAGGAGAAACAGCATATGAGTAACGCAGCCGAGATGGATGCACAGGAGATTATCAACTACATCGCCACCGCGCCCAAGAAAACGCCCGTCAAACTATACGTGCGCGAAAAGCCGGGCATGAAGGTCCAGTGGGGCAATGCGCACGTCTACGGCGGTCGTCGCGGCAAGACCGTCTTTGGTGACTGGGATGAGCTTAAGACCATCCTGGTCGCCAATGCCGATTCCATCGACTACTACGACGTAGAAAACGACTGCCGCAACTCCGCCGTGCCCATGCTCGACCTCAAGGGCATCAACGCCCGCATCGAGCCGGGCGCAATCATCCGCGACCGCGTCGAGATCGGCGATCGCGCCGTCATCATGATGGGCGCCATCATCAACATCGGCTCCGTTATCGGCGAGGGCTCTATGATTGATATGGGCGCCGTCCTGGGCGGCCGCGCAACCGTGGGCAAGAACTGCCATATCGGCGCCGGCACCGTACTGGCAGGCGTCGTTGAGCCTGCGAGCGCCACGCCCGTCATCATCGAGGATGATGTCATGATTGGCGCCAACGCCGTGGTCCTGGAGGGCGTGCGCGTGGGCAAGGGTGCTGTCGTTGCCGCCGGCGCCGTATGCGTCGAGGACGTCCCCGCCGGCGCCGTCGTGGCCGGTGTCCCCGCCCGCGTCATCAAGATGCGCGACGCCCAGACCGACAGCAAGACCGGCCTGGAAGAGGGCTTACGTCAACTGTAGGGTTACGCGGTTTTACCAAACCGCGTAACTAGCCGACGCTGCAAATGCCCCAGAGCGGCAATCTGACGTTCAATCGTCGGGCATGACCAGAAGGTCGATGCCCTCCTCTTTCACGTCACCTTGCTCGCTCTGGGGCGTTTTCGCTGACTTATGCTCAACCAGTAGCGCAATTCAGCTCCAAGCAAAAAAGGCCGAAGCACCATCGGAGCTTCGGCCTTTGCTTTTGCAGCGTCCAATCGCAGTTTATCGATTCTCGATGCTGCCGATATTCTTGAGCTCGATGGAGATGAGGCCGTTGGGCTCGTTAACAAACTCGATGTACTCGGAGTTCGAACCCATCTCGGCCGGGAAGCTGATCTCGATACCCGTATCGGTACGAATCTTATGATTGCGCACCGCCGCGCGCTCGACCTGCTTGCGCTCCACGGGAACGCGCTCGGGAACCTTCTCCTCGGTCAGTGCCGCGCGCACACTTTCCTTGATGACCGGTTCGTCCTCAAAGACCTCATCGACGATATCCCAGGGCGGAAGCTCCTCGTCATCCTCGACCTTCTCGGCCACAGCGGCCTTAACCTTGGCGAGCGCCACGGCCGTGTTGGCGCCGTGCTCCTCGGCGACTTCCTCGACCACACGCGTCACGGTGTCGATGACCTCCTTGCCCGATACGCCCGTGTCGCACTGCAGCAGGCCATCGGGGATAAGCATACGGTCCTCGCCGGCAATCTTGCGCTTCTTGTCCACGTAGCCGATCTCCATGGTGCTCGCGCGCACGATGGCATAGCTCGGCACCTTTTGCGAGGGGTTCGGCAGAATGGCGTAGTGGCGCGCAATGTCGTTGCGCACCTCCCCCTCCTCGCGGCCCACTTCGTGCATAAAAGCCTGCTTGGAGCCCAGCAGCATCACGGCAAACCAGCGGGCATCCTCATCGTCGTCAAAATCGGCCACGAGCACGTCGGTGGACTCGGCTTTCTCGGCTTTGGTGAGCTCGGAGGAGATAAACTCCGCAATCTGCTGCGACAGGTCCACGAACTCGCGCTCGCCAAAGAAATAACCCTTGAGCTCGCCGCCAAACGCAGAGTTCTCGGCAAACGTGGCGCGTTTATTGTCGGCCGAGGTACGTGCGCGGCGCAGATGCGTGGTCACGAAGTTGCGCACGGTACGGCTCTCGATATCGAGCTCGCGCTGGCTCATAACGTTGACGGCAGAGTCAAAGTCCAGGATATGCAGGATTGCATGGTTGATTTTCATATACGGCATTCCGTTCTAGTTCGATTTCGGCACGAATCAGTATAGCGGTCGAGCCTACCCCAGACGCATCGAAGATTGGTGCATCGGGGACAGGCTGCTTTGCACCAATGGTTAGCGCAGGAGCTCGGACTGCCAAGCCTCGAGCTGTTCTGCCAGGCTCTTACCACTAGAAGGCACGCTGAACTCTGGACGCTTGGGCAGCAGCGCACACTTAAGAATCGCAACGATAGTCTGCGAGACAAAGCGTCGCGTATCCTTGTCAAAGCCTTGCGCAGCCTGGAGCATCACGGGCAGGCCCTCGCGCAGATTCCCAGCGATATCCGCAAACCGCTCAGCACCCGTAGCCTCAAACACGGAGAACAACGCATCTACAAAACGCTCGCGCTCGCTAGGTGACACTGCAAGCAGCATCTCGCGAATGGAGTCATCAACGTATCGAGCACCGGCGGTCAGGCGCTCACAGTACACGAAGTCGCGACCATCAACCACCCAGCTAAAGGGATTGTGCTGCAGCAGGCTGAACTCGGTGCTCTCAACGATGGCATAGTCCTCCTGCGTCTCGAGCATCATGCCAAAGATCGACGACCGAGGTAGCGTCTTATCGATTCGACCGGAAAGATCGGCAAAGGCGGTGCCGTTCAGAAACTCCTCGACGAAGCCCGGACCATCATGGGAATACGCCCGTTCGATTCGCTCACGGGCGACATCGGAGCACATCGCCGCACCGTACACCGCAAGGTTTCCACCCTTGGAATGACCTCCGCACAAAAGCGGCCCGCCAATCGCATCCGCTGCCTCGTCCACATAACGCGCCGCGGATTCCTGGGCCGGCACAGGACACCGGAACGCCATGTTAAAGTCCTCTTTCCAGCCCACAATCGTGCTGTCGGTCCCCCGGAAGGAAAGATAACTAAACCCCGCCGGAAACCGGAACGCCATGGCTGCAAACTGCTCTGTCGCCACCACATCGCTCACGGCACGATAGCCGCATACGTGCACGCCACGGTAGCGAGGGCTTGCTGCCACGGCCTCCAACAAGGCCCTGCTCCCCTCTGGGTCCCACAAGTCGCCAATCATGTCCCGGTAGCACTCGGCACGCAGCAGCTCGCGTACGTCTAGGCCCTGCCAGTTCGTCAGCTCCGCCATATCACCCGGCAAACGCAAATAGGACAACCACGCAAAGACCAAGCTATCCACCGCGCAGAACGGCCGCTCCTCAAACGGATCAAACGCCGTCTGGGCATAGGTCAAAAAATTAGGCGAATCCGACATGGCCCTCCCATCAACTATGGTGCATTGGGATGGTGCAAAGTTACCTGACCCCCTTGCACCAAAAAGGCGTCCGGACCGTGTGGCCCGGACGCCTTCATTGTAGCTTTTCGCTCTAACGAGCTTGATTTAGCAGGAGAAGTCGACGCTGTCGATGATGTCCTTGAGGGCCTTGGCGGAGGCGGTGAGCTCATGCTGCTCGTCATCGTTCAGCGGCACGGGGACGCGGCAGACAACGCCGTCGCGGCCAACGACGGTCGGCATGGAGATGGCAAGATCGGACAGGCCGTACTCGCCCACCATGAGCGAGGAAACGGGCAGAACGGTCTGCTCGTCACGCATGACGGCAGTGCAGATGCGCTTGACGGCCATGGCGACGCCGTAGTAGGTAGCGTGCTTCTTCTCGATGATGGTGTAGGCGGAGTTCTTGACGTCCTCGGCAATGCGCTTCTCGGCAGCCTCATGCTCCAAATGACCGTGAAGCTCGCAGAAGGTGTTCAGCGGAACGCCGGCAACCTGAGCGCTGGACCAAGCGACAAACTCGGAGTCGCCGTGCTCGCCCATAACATAGGCCTGGACATCGCGCGGGTCGACCTCAACGTGGGCACCAAGCATCTGCTGCAGACGGCCGGTGTCGAGCACGGTACCGGAGCCGATGACATGGCCCTCGGGCAGGCCGGACATCTTGATGGCTGCGTAGGTCAGAACGTCGACCGGGTTGGAGACGATGAGCAGAATGCCGTCGAAGCCAGACTTCTTAATCTCGGGGATAATGGACTTAAAGATGTTGACGTTCTTGTTAACCAGGTCCAGGCGGGTCTCACCGGGCTTCTGGGCAGCGCCAGCGGTGACGACGATCATGGCGGCGTCGGCGACATCGGAATAATCGCCGGCGTAGATCTTCATCGGCTCGGCAAACGTCATGCCGTGCGCGATATCCAGGGCCTCACCCTCGGCGCGGTTCTTGTCCACGTCGATGAGGACCATCTCGGAGAACAGACCGCTCTGCATCAACGCGAACGCCGAAGACGAACCGACGAAACCGCAGCCGACAATAGCGACCTTCTTCTCGTTAACCATTAGAAACTCCCATCTCTCTCCACAAACAAGCCGCCCGGGAACGACCTGAGCGGCTTGCCGTAATCCCAATACATCCAATCGGGACTTTGATTATGCTCCTATTCGCAGCAAAAAATCGACCGTTTACCGAAATTGTTTGCAGGATTCGTAAAAGAACTGCACGAAATCGGTTTCGAGCTATTGACGAGCCGAAATACTTTTCTAATACAGGCCCGCCTCGCGAATGGCCTCGACAGCCAAAGCAATCTGATCAGGCGGCAGGACCAGCGCCATGCGCACGTGTCCCTCGCCCGAAGGACCAAAGCTCGCGCCCGGCGTCACCACAACGCCAGCCTTCTCCATGAGCTCCTCGCAAAACGCCATGGAATCGGTGCGACCACCGGGAAGCTTGGCCCATACAAACATAGAGCCATGCGCGTTGGGACGCTCCCAGCCCAGGCCCTCAAGACCGTCGCACAGGGCATCGCGGCGCTCCTGGTACTTCAGACGCTGCGCCTCGACCTCATCGCGCGGACCGTTCAGGCAGGCGATAGCAGCCTTCTGGATCGGGAAGAACATGCCAAAGTCGATCTGGCCGCGCAGCTTGGCAAAGGACGAGACCACATCCTCGCGGCCGACCAAAAAGCCGATACGCGCACCGGTGACGTTAAACGACTTGGAGAGCGAGAAGAACTCCACGCCCACCTCGAGCGCACCGGGATACTGTAAGAAGCTGCCGCCGGGCTCGCCGTCGAACACGATGTCGGAGTACGCATTGTCATGGACGATGAGCAGGTCGTGCTCGCGGGCGAAAGCGATGATCTCCTCATAGACCTCGGGCGTGCCCACCGAGCCAACCGGGTTCGCAGGCAGCGACACGATCATGTACTTGGCACGATCGGCAACCTCGGGATCGATGCCCGCCACATAGGGCAGGTAATTATGCTCGGCAACCAACGGATAGTACTCGAGCTTGGCATCGGCAATCTTGGCGCCCGCCTCAAAGACCGGGTAGCACGGATCGGGAACCAGAATGGTGTCACCCGGATCGAGCAGGGCCAGGCCCAAATGGCCCACGCCCTCCTGCGTGCCGTTGCACGACTGCACCATAGACGGCGTAATGCCCGAAACGCCAAAGCGACGCTCATAGTAGTCGCACACGGCTTGTTTGAGTTCGGGCAGGTCGCGCAGGGCATACTTCCACATCTCGGGATCTTGGGCTGCCTGCGTGAGCGCCTCGACCACATGGTCGTACGGCTTAAAGTCGGGCGTGCCCACGCTCATGTTGTAAATGATCTTACCTTGAGCCTTCAGCGCGAGAAGCTTGTTGTTAAGCGAGGCAAAGACCTCCGCGCCAAAGCGGTCGAGACGCTGCGATGCCTGCATGGTGCCACCTTTCGATATGAAAAACGCGGCGCTCCGACAAGAGCGCCGCGCGATACGGGCCATCAGATTGCAAAAGTGTAACGCTTGCAACCCCCGCATTGGTTCAATTTAGCCAACCTTAGTCAATTGCATTAAGCGCGTCGATCTGCGCAAGCCACAGTCGCGAGCTGGCGTCACTCGGCATACGCCAATCGCCGCGCGGACTGAGCGTCACCGAGCCCACCTTGGGACCATCGGGCAGGCAGCTGCGCTTAAACTGCTGGGCAAAGAAGCGACGATAGAACGTACGCAGCCACGTGTGAACGGTCTTGGCATCGTAGACGCCCTCGAAGCTCTTGAGCGCCATGCGGTAGATCTTGCCCGGCTCAAAGCCAAAACGCAGTAGGTAGTAGAGGAAGTAGTCGTGCAGCTCGTACGGGCCCACCAAATCCTCGGTCTTCTGCGCAATCTCGCCGTCGCCCGTGGGCGGCAGAAGCTCGGGGGACACCGGCGTATCGAGGATGTCGAGCAGCGTCTCGGCAATACGCCCGCCAAAGACATCAGCCGCATAGCGCACCAGATGGCGCACAAGCGTCTTGGGCACGCTCGCGTTGACGGCATACATGCTCATGTGGTCACCGTTATAGGTAGCCCAGCCGAGTGCCAGCTCCGACAGGTCGCCCGTGCCGATGACAAAGCCGCCAGCCTGATTGGCCAGATCCATCAGAATCTGCGTGCGCTCGCGGGCCTGGCTGTTCTCGTAGGTCACGTCCTGCACGGCCGAATCGTGCTCAATGTCCTTGAAGTGCTGCTCCACGGCCGCGTGAATCGAAACCTCGCGGAAGCTCACGCCCAGGTCGCGCGCGAGCGACTCGGCGTTGGACTTGGTGCGATGCGTCGTGCCAAAGCCGGGCATGGAGACCGCAGTGATGCCCGTGCGCGGCAGCCCCAGTGCATCGAAGGCACGCACGGTCACAAGCAGCGCCAACGTGGAATCCAGGCCGCCCGAAAGACCGATGACAGCCGCCTTGGTACCCGTATGGGCAAGGCGGGTCTTGAGGCCGGCAGTCTGCAGGTCGAGGATGGTCTCGCAACGCTCGGCCAGGTCACCATGGTCGGCCGGAACAAAGGGCGCGCACGGGAAAACGCGGTCGATATCGCAGGCATCGCGCAGGACAGGCTCTTCGGCCAGCACGCCCTCAAACGAAAATTCAACGGTCGTGGCCTCCGGCGCATCGTCCGCGCGCGTCCACGTCGTCGAGCGACGGCGCTCGGCAACCAAGCGGTCAAGATCGACGTCGGCGATGGCCATGTCACAGGTGAGAAGCCTGGTCGCGGCAAGCTTGGAGCCGTTTTCGTAGATAAGGTTCTCGCCCGCAAAGACCATGTCGGTCGTGGACTCGCCCTCGCTCGCGTCTGCGTAGGCATAGGCGCAATACAGGCGTGCGCTCTGGTTGGAGATGAGGCTGCGACGGTAATCTGCCTTGCCGATGATCTCGTCCGAGGCTGACGGGTTGAGGATCACCGTGGCACCGGCAAGCGCCATCTCGGTCGAAGGGGGCGCCGGCACCCACAGGTCCTCACAGACCTCGACGCCCAGCACTAGGTCCTCGGCACCCTCATCACAACAGCGGTAGACAAGTCCCGAGCCAAGCGGCACCGGACCTTGACCGGCAAATTCAACCCACACGGGATCGGCGGGCGCCAGAGCAAACCAGCGGCGCTCGTAGAACTCACCGTAGTTGGGCAGATACTTTTTGGCCGTAAGGCCCAAAAGCTCGCCCGCGCAGCACACGGCCGCGCAATTGTAGATGTTTTCGGTCACCGCAACGGGCAAGCCAACAGTAAAGACGATCGGCAACTCACGCGTTTCATCGAGGATGCGCACCAGCGCCGCCTCGCAGGCGTGCAGCAGCGTGCGGTTATGGAACAGATCAGCCGCGGTATAACCAGTCAGGTTAAGCTCGGGCAGCACGAGCGCACGAACGCCGCACTCGGTAGCCTCGCGAACAGCCGCCAGCGCAACCTCGGCATTGCCCTCAACATCGGCCACGCGAATCTTGGGCGAGGCCGCTGCCACGCGCAAAAAACCGTCGTTCTCAACTTGACCGTTTAGAAAATCGTTCATGCGAGCTCCAGCACATCCGTTAGCCGCAACGAGCGGCAGCGATATAGTCCGCCTCCATTGTACTGTCAAGTTCAATCAGCACAGATGGGACAAGCTCATGATTAAAATTGGAAAAGAGAAGCCGGGATGACGTTTAGCAGTAGAACGAGATCTCGTCCACAAGGAAAAATGCCTTCCATTTAGAGCAAATCAATTCATGCTGAGCGGCGATGATTTCACAGAGGTCATCAAGCGTGCTCCGGGGGATCTTCGCTTTGTTATTAGCGACAATGCAGCCACCTCTTCGAGTCAGCCAGATTTTGGCCGAGTTATCTGAAGGCGCCCCCTTGCAAACATGGACATGGATTGGCTCGCCCGCTTCATTGGACCAAAAGAAGACCCGATAGCCGCCAATAAGAAAAAGGCTAGGCAACTTTAGGCTCTTCGGGGGTTTGTGTGGGTTAGCCGCCCGGTAAAAGTGCCCGCCTAGCA
>UQMY01000037.1 GCA_900542325.1 uncultured Collinsella sp.
GCCCCTTGCGGCGTAGTTCTTATTTAAGCCGTCCAAGTTTTGGGGTGCAGTTCACATCCAGCCCCCGTTTCCTGTAACGCAAATTGCGTTAACCGACTATGAGATATTGCCCAAAAACGCCTTGGTGCGCTCGCTCTTGGGATGGTCGAAGACCTCACCCGGCGTGCCCTCTTCCACGATAACGCCGCCGTCCATAAAGACGACGCGATCGGCAACGTCGCGGGCAAAGCCCATCTCGTGCGTCACGACGATCATGGTCATACCGTCACGTGCGAGATCGCGCATGACGCCAAGAACGTCGCGGACAAGCTCGGGGTCAAGCGCTGACGTGGCCTCGTCAAAGAGCATGACATGCGGATTCATCGACAGGGCGCGGGCAATGGCCACACGCTGCTGCTGGCCGCCCGAGAGCTGGCTCGGCATAAAGTCGATGCGCTCGGCAAGACCGACCTTGGTCAGCTCCTCGATAGCGATTTTCTCGGCCTCTTCCTTGCTGCGCTTGAGTACCTTTTGCTGCGCAAGCATGACGTTCTTTTTGACCGACAGGTGCGGGAACAGGTTGAACTGCTGAAACACCATACCCAGATGCGTACGCACCTTGTTAAGGTCGACGCCCTTGGCGCACACATCCACGCCCTCAACGACAATCGAGCCGCTCGTGGGATGCTCTAGACGGTTGATGCAGCGTAGCATCGTCGACTTGCCCGAGCCCGAGGGACCCAAGACAACGACGACCTCGCCCTTGTGCACATCCAGATCGATATCGCGCAGGACCACGTTATCGCCAAAGGCCTTCTGGAGGTTCTTGATGCTGACGACGACCTCGTTCGAGTTATTGGTTTCGCTCATGATAGGACCTCCTTACAGACCGGCGATGTGATCGGCGGGCGTCGCGACGACCCGTCCGGCGCTCTTGGCGGGACGCTTCTTTTTGGTTTCGGCCGTACCCAGCAGCCTCGCCTCAAGACCGCTCACCAAGCGAGCAAGCGGCAGAGTAATGACCAGATAGAACAGGGCGGCGACCACATACGGCGTAATGGAGCCCGTCGTGGCCACGATGGTACGGGCGTTCATGACGATCTCGACCACGCCCACGGCGGCGAGCAGCGACGTATCCTTGTAGAGCAGGATAAACTCACTGGTCAACGTAGGCAGGACATTGCGGAACGTCTGCGGAATCATAACGTAGAGCAGTGTCTGGAAGGCGTTCATGCCCAGCGAACGCGCAGCCTCGTTCTGGCCCTTGGGGATCGACTGAATACCGGCGCGGAAGATCTCGCACAGGTAGGCGGACGAGTTCATGGCCATGACGATGACGCCGAGCACATAGTCGTCAACCTTGACGCCGGCCAGCGGCAGGCCAAAGAACGCGATGTAAATCTGCAGGAACGCCGGCGTGCCGCGGATGATATTCACGTAGATGCCGGCAAGGCAGCGCAGGATGCGCGACTTGGAGATACGCATGAGCGACAGGGCGAAGCCAAAGGGAATTGCCAACGGAAACGCCACAAGCACGATCGAGAGCGACATAAGGAAGCCCTTAAAGACGATCGGCAGGCTCTGGACCAAAATGACCGGGTTCAGGAACAGGCGAAGGAACATGTTGGAATTCCATGCCTCGACCCACGGCTGCTCCTTAAGGTCGGCCAGGAAGTTATCGAATGCCGTCACGCCCTTAATCTCGACGGAAGGAATCTTAGAAATCTTCTTGGTCGAACCGTCGGCGAGCGTATAGGTGCCGCTGAAGGCCTCATCGCCGCCCTCGACGGGAAACGTCACGCCGTAAACCTCGACACGGAAAAAGCCTCCGGCAGGCGCCGTCTCGCCAAAGTCGATCTTGAGCGTCTGGCCGTCAGCCTTGCACGTGGGCTTCATGGGCGTACGATCCATGAGGTCCTCGCCCGAGAGCATCGTCAATCGCGTGTCATCGGTACCAAACGTCGTGCCGTCGACAAACGTCAGCGAAAGACCGCTCAGCTCCTCGTCGGCATCGGCCTGAACTTCCCAGGTAATGCGCGTCTCGGTGCCGCCGACCACAGCGCTGCCCGAACCGGTGTTGGGTCGGGCAGTAATCTTTGCGGTCTCAAGCGCCTGGGCGGTCGTGGGCGCATATGCCCCCGCGCACACCAGCGCGAGCGCCACGGCCATGACGCAGGATAGCTTTTGGAGCAAGGCGGGCAGTGAAAAACGCTGCTCCGTGGCCCCTTTGTTCAGTCGAGACAAGGTGGCTCCTATCGTAGAAGTTGCCGACAAAACGAGACGGAAACGCTCTCCGTCAAGAGAGGCGCAAAGGCCCTCTCCGCAAAACGGAAAGGGCCCGCGCGCAATCAAGCATTAATTTACTTGATGTTGTACTTAGCCATGAGGGCGTCAACGGTACCGTCGTCGGTCAGGTCCTTGATGGCCTGGTTGATGTCGTCCTTGAGCTTAGTGTTGCCCTGATTGATGGCGATGGCGTACTCCTCGCCGGTGCTGATCTGCTTGATGGTCTGGCAGGTGTTGAACTGCTCGGCAGTCAGCTGGCTGGCGACGGAGCGGTTGGTGACCACGGCGTCGCCCTTATCGGACTGCAGGGCGCTGAAGCACTCGGTAGCGTCCTTGTAGGGGACGATCTTTGCCTTGGGGAAGTTCTCCTGGGCAAAGGCCTCGGCAGTCGAGCCAGACTGGACGATGATCGTGGCGTCGGCGTTGTTGAGCTTCTCGCTGTAGTTGTCGGCCGTGATGTCGGTGTTATCGACCTTGGTCACGATAGCCTGATCGTCCATGTAGTAAGAGTCGGAGAACGCGACTTCCTTCTCACGCTCGGGCGTGTCGGTGATAGCCGCGATGGCGACGTCGTACTTGGCGCCCGAAGCAACGCCGGGGACGAGCGTGTCAAAGTCGTTGTTGACGTACTCGACATCCAGACCCAGCTTGTCACCGATAGCCTTGATGAGCTCAAGGTCAAAGCCCTGGTAATCACCGTTGTCATCCTTGTACTCAAACGGCGCGTACTCGGCAGAGGTGCCGACGGTGAGCGTACCGTCCTTGACGAGTGCATACTCCTTGGAGCCGTCGACCTTCTCGACCTTCACGTCATCAGAGCTGCTGGAACCGGCATCGGAACCAGAGGTGGCGTTGGACGAGCCGCAGCCCGTCAGTGCGAGGGCGAGCGCCATGGCGCCCGTGGCGGCAAATGCGCCAAGCTTCTTGAGCTTCATAATCAGTCTCCTTCCGGTGACCTCGTTTGATTCAGAGGTCTGCAAAAACTGTTGGCTATTATGCACCCGGAATTACGAATCTGCAATGAGAAAACTGATTGAAACAATCCCATAACGTGAATGGAACACTCCACTTTGTGACAGTTGTTACTGCTGTAACGACCTTAATAGCGTAATTTCCGCTGCGTAACCTGCAAGTTCGTTCGGCGTCTCCAAAATAAATGGAAGTGCACGCAAGCGGCTATTCGATACAATATTCTGCATAACCTGCATACCGCCGCCAAATTCCTCGCTGCCAAGGTATCCCTTGCCGATGCACTCGTGACGATCTTTATGGGCGCCACAAGGGTTCTTCGAATCGTTGATGTGTACGGCATGCAGGCGATCGATGCCCACCACGCGGTCGAACTCGTCAAGTACGCCGTCCAGATCATGGATGATGTCGTAGCCGGCATCGCTCACATGGCAGGTGTCCAAACAAACGCCCAGCTTATCGGACAGCTCTGGACACTTGGCGGCAACGCCCTCGATAATGCACGCCAGCTCTTCAAAGCTACGGCCCACCTCAGTGCCCTTACCCGCCATGGTCTCGAGCAATACCGTCGTCTGCTGGCCCTCAAACATCACCTGGCACAGCGTGTCGACAATCATCTGAATGCCGGCGTCTGCCCCCTGTCCCACATGCGCACCGGGATGGAAGTTGTAGTAGTTGCCGGGCAGTGCTTCCAGACGCTGCAAATCTTCCGCCATAGCCTCCAAGGCAAACTCGCGCGCCCGCTCCTTAGCGGAGCAGGGGTTATAGGTATACGGGGCATGCGCCACCAGCGGTCCAAAGTCGTTTTGCGCCATAAGCTCGCGCAGAGCCGCCACGTCATCCATGTCAAGGTCTTTTGCCTTGCCACCGCGCGGGTTGCGCGTAAAGAACGCAAAGGTATTGGCGCCAATGGACAACGCCGTCTCCCCCATCGCCCGATAGCCCTTCGTCGTGGATAGGTGACACCCGATCGTCAGCATCTCCAACTCCCCCTCATCAGTTGCGGTGAAATACGGTCTATTGGTGCCTTATTTTGGCGCAAACAGACCGTATTCCACCGCAAGATATAAAAGGGGCATCAGGGGCACGGTCCGCCGAGCCCCCCCCTGAGCACCAGCACCGCAGCCTAGAGCGTCAAGCGAATCGCATCGATGATCTGCGCACAGCGCTGCGTGGCGGCAAGAGGCATAACGGGACTCTCGAGTTTCCCCGCCCGGATGAGCTGGGTCGCATGCTGAATTTCGCCGTAGAAATCATCGACCTCAAACGGGGCATTAATTTCGAGCATTCGTCCGTCGGAGTACTTCACATGGGCGAGCTCGGGGCGATGGAGGCGCTCGATTTCCACCGAACCCCGTTCGCAGGCAATCGTTAAGCGGCTTTCATATGCTGCTTTGCCATCGCACACCATATGAATGGGTATACCGCCGACACTCATATGGATCTCATCGGCCCAATCCACGCGGCCGCCTAATACGTCACGCCAGCGAACTTCACGAGACGAAACATCGCACGCACCCGCAAGCAGATCCTCAAACCACCCGACCGCATAGCAGCCCATGTCATATAGACAGCCACCCTGCAACGGATCGAGCAGATAACTCGAAGGGGGCTCACCATAATCGAGTTTTTGCACGCTTTCGATCGAGACGATACAGCCGAGCTCGCCCGACGCAAGTAAGTCCTCCACGCGAGTGCGCATCGGGCAAAACCGATTCTTCATCGCCTCCATAAACAGAACGCCGTGCTCGCGAGAGGCGGAGGAAATCGAGAGAGCCTCTTCCTCACTCAAAACGGCCGGCTTTTCGCACAGCACGGCCTTTCCGGCGCGCAGCGCGCGACAGACCCAACGCGTATGCATGCCATGCGGAAGAGCCAAGTAGATTGCGTCGACATCGGGGTCGGCAATCAGCGCGTCATAAGCCGCATCGCCGCTATCGTCAGCCGTGGCATAACTGTGCGCGGCATCAATCGAAAACGCTCGGCAAAACTCCTCAACATGCAAAGGAGTGCGACCGGCGGCAGCCACAAGCCGTGCCCCGTCCACCTCCTTGAGCGACGATGCGAATCGATGCGAAATGTGCCCAGCGCCCAAAACGCCCCAACGAACCTCACGCAAATCATCACATGAATCCCGATGGCCCACGACAGCCCCCTTCAGTTGCGGTGAAATAGTTCCTGTTTGGCCCCTATTCTGCCGCAAACAGGAACTATTCCACCGCAAGTTATAAAAGGGGCATCAGGAACGCGTTTTGCAAAAGGCTTTAAGCGCGGCCGTTACGGGGCCAGGCTGGAAACGTCGGCGCACATCGTCGAGACGCTCGGGAATATCGATGTGCTGCGGGCAGTGACGTGCGCATTTGCCGCATTTGACGCAATTGCTCACCAACTTGGGCTCACTCGTCCGCACCGCGCTCGCCGTAAAATACTGCGACAGGCCCGTAAACCAGCTGTGCGCATAGCTTGCGTTGTAGGCGGCGAAACACCCAGGGATATTGATGCCTTTGGGACACGGCATGCAGTAGCCGCAGCCCGTACAGGGCACGCGATTCGATTTCTCAAACTCTCCCAGCACACGCGCGATGGTATCGAGCTGCTCTGTCGTCATCGAATCCGGCAGTGCGCGATCCGCCAACGCCGCGTTCTCGTCCACCTGCGCGGTATCGGTCATGCCCGAAAGCAGCATCGTGACTTGAGGATGGTTCCACACCCACGAAAGTCCCCAAGCAGCCGGCGACTTCAGGTACGGATCGCGTACGTCATCGAGCACGGCGCGGGCCCGCGGAGGCAGCTTGCCCGCCAGGCGTCCACCCAAAAGCGGTTCCATTACAAACACCGCGAGCCCGCGCTCGGCGGCTGCCATGAGTCCCGCCGTTCCCGCTTGGTAGCACTCTCCAGCGTAGTTGTACTGGATCTGGCAAAAATCCCAGTCATATGCGTCAAGCATCGTGAGGAAGTCCGCCGCACTGCCGTGGTACGAAAAACCTATCTGGCGAATACGCCCCGCAGCCTTTTGGTGCGCAATCCAGTCCTCGATGCCCAACGCCACCACGCGCTCCCACTGGGCGGGCGAGGTGATGTTGTGCATAAGGTAGTAGTCGATATGGTCGGTCCGCAAACGGTGCAGTTGCTCGTCAAAAAAGCGGTCGAAATCCTCCGCGCACTTGCACGAAGCGTGCGGCAACTTAGTCGCCAGCAACACCCGGTCGCGCAGCCCCAAGCGCTCAAGTGAGGCGCCCACGCACACCTCGTTACCGGGATAGAGATACGCGGTATCCAGATAATTAATCCCCTGCTCCACCGCACGGGAAATGATGGCATCGGCTGACTTCGCATCGGGGTGTCCCGGCGCACCGGGAAATCTCATGCAGCCCAGACCCAGAGCGGATATTCGGTTACCACTTTTGGGGTCAACGCGGTATTGCACGGCCCCTCCTTTCGCCATCAGCGCCCCGGCAAGGCGAAACACAATGGTCACGCGGCCGAAACATCGTGGAATCGCAATCGAGAACGT
This sequence comes from uncultured Collinsella sp., assembly GCA_900542325.1. GTDB lineage: Bacteria > Actinomycetota > Coriobacteriia > Coriobacteriales > Coriobacteriaceae > Collinsella. The sequence goes on from UQMY01000037.1 coordinate 6,749, forward strand.
ATCGTAACGCAGCGGAAATCGAGCTGTCACGGCACCGCTTTAACATCAGCAAAAAGCCCGATGAAAGGAGTCGCCCATGCCCGCGCTCGACCTTTGGAATCTCGCATCCCAGCTCAAAAGCACCGATTATCGCTGGGTCGACCTCACCCACACGCTCTCATGCGACACCCCGCACTGGTTTGGCTTTAAGCCGTTTGAGTCCACCAAGCTCTTCGACTACCTGCCCGGCACGCCCGAGGACATGCTCGCCCCCATGCGTTGCTTCCAGTATTCGGTCGCCTCGCAGTACGGCACCCACGTCGACGCGCCGCGCCACTTCCATGTCGAGGGTCGTTCCCTTGGAGAGATTGAACCCATCGAGTTTATGCATCCGCTCTGCGTGATCGACAAGCACGAGGAGTGCGCCGCGAATCCCGACTACGTCCTGACCGTCGAGGACCTCAAAGCCTGGGAGAATGAGCACGGTCTCATTCCCAAGGACGCTTTCGTCGCCTTCCGCTCCGACTGGTCCAAGCTCGCCGACCTCGAAAACAAGGACGAGGACGGCCAGCCCCACTACCCCGGCTGGGACCTCGACGCCATCAAGTGGCTCGTTGAAGAGCGCAACATCGGCGCCATCGGCCACGAGCCGGCTGACACCGACCCGGCGAGCGTGACCACGCGCGAGGACGCCTACCCCTACCCCGGCGAACAGTACATCCTCTCGGTCGACCGCTATCAGATCGAGGTCATGGACCATCTAGACGAGCTTCCCGCCACGGGCGCCGTCATCTTCTGCACCTTCCCCAAGGTGCGCGATGGCGTTGGATATCCCGCGCGCGTCTTTGCGGTCTGCCCTGCAGCGTAGCGTCCAGGCAAACGTTTCTTTTTCATAACAGCCGCTCCGCGCACCCATCAATCACCCCGGCAGCATACAATCCATCAGGCGCCCCTTACGCGGGCGCCTTTTATATGGGGAGATGATTCATATGCAGATCAACAAGGTCGCCTTTATCGGCAAGGGTGGCGTCGGGCTACTCTACGGCAGCATGATCGCCCAGGCACTCGGCAACGATGCCGTCGAATACGTCATGGACGACGCTCGCTTTGAGCGCCATGCGAACGATGCGCTCACCGTCAACGGCAAGCCCTGCGTACTCAAGTCCGTCCGCGCCAGCGAGGCGACACCCGCCGATCTGGCCATCCTCACGGTCAAGACAACCGGACTCGACCAGGCGCTCAAGACTATGGAACACATCGCGGGCCCCAATACGCTCATCGCCTCGCTGTGCAACGGCATCACCAGCGAGCAAAAGATCGCCGAGCGCTTTGGCTGGGAGCACACCGTCCTCGGAATATGCCAAGGCATGGACGCTGTGTTTCTCAACGGCGCGCTCACCTTTACCAATGCGGGCGAGATCCGCTTTGGTGCGGCCGCCGGCACCGACCCCGCGACCGTCGCCGCCATCGACGGGCTCTACACGCGCTGTGGCATCGCACACACCGTCGAGGCAGACATCGCGCACCGCATGTGGGCCAAGCTTATGCTCAACGACGGCATCAACCAGACCTGCATGGCCTACGGCGGTACGTACGGAAGCGCCACGGAACAGGGCTCCGAGCAGCGTCGTTGCTTTGTCTCCGCCATGCGCGAGACGCTTGCAGTCGCCAACGCCGAGGGTATCGAGCTCACCGAGGCAGACCTAACGCAGATGGTGCATCTCATCGAGGGGCTCGACCCCGCCGGCATGCCCTCGATGGCGCAGGACCGCGTCGCTCAACGCAGAACCGAGGTCGAGGAATTTGCGGGTACCATCTGCCGCCTCGCGGCCAAGCGCGGCATCCAGGTGCCGCAAAACGAATGGCTCTATTCGCGCATCCGCGAAATCGAGGCCAGCTGGTAGCGCCCGGCGTGCTACAGCCTACAGCCTCAATAGCAAAGCCGCCGCAAGGGGCGCTCCCCTTGCGGCGGCTTCCTTCTTCATCTATGGGCAAAACCAGCTTCACAACGGCTAGCGCCGCACCTGCGGCATCTCGTCCTCGTCATCGCGGCAAAGGGTCACGCCCGCACTTCCCAGCAGTGCTGCTGCGATGAGCGCGCCAACCACAATAGAAGCAGCCCCGCATGAGCCCTGCATGCCTGCGACAAGCGCAGCCGTAGGGCCAAGACAGCCAAGTACCAATGCGACGGCGGCGATAGCGATATCTCGAGCGTTCATGAGACCACTTCCTCCACGGGAAAGACTTTGTTTCTCATGACTTAGTGTGCCCCGCGCCCATATGCCCAACGTAGTGCCACGGTAAGGGCTCTGTTAACCCAAATACAAATATAAAACGAGCGCCTTTACGTTGCCCGAAAGCTCGGTGAAGACGCCCGTCCATCATATGCAAATCAGTGAAGGCAGATTACCAACCGGTGTAGTAGTCGGTGGTTCCGGCAGCGCAGCCGGAGTCATAGACCTTGCAATCACCCTTGGAGCCCGTAAAGGTCGAGCCCTGGGCCATATCGCCCGCGGCAACAACGTAATAGCCGTCGGAATCGCGCCAGAAGCCCTCAGAATCCTGAGTCCATTCGCCCGTGCGATAGTGATAAAGCACATTGCTGCTGTAATAGGTCTCACGGCGCCCGTTGTAGTTATTGACACCCGCAGAGCGCGTCAGGCCCGATCCGTTCGCGTAGGACGCGGCAGACGCGTAGGACGGAGTGTAACCGGCGTTGTAGTACGAAGCCTGGGCGGCCTCGGCAGCCTCCGCCTCGGCGGCAGCGGCCTCGAGCGCTTCGCGCTTGGCATTCTCAAGCGCAGTGCGCAGCTCATCGAGCTCGGTCGACTTCGCGTCGACCTCCCCCATCGTCAAAAGGCTGCCCGCGCCATCGATACAACCCTGCAGCACAGCGCGCTCGTCATCGGTGGCATAGTCACCATACATGTTTAGGATAATCTGAGCGCGCATTTCAAGGGAATCGCGCTTGGCCTCCATCGAGGCGTTCCACTCCTGCATAGAGCCATAACCATCGCCGCGATAATCAACGGGCTGTACCAGCGTCGTCTCGGACGGCGTAGATCCAACCGTATCGGACAGTGTTGCGGCGTGGGCATCAGTTGCACCGGCGCCCGCCAAAAGTGCCACGGTCAGAGCGGCGGAAAGGGCAGCGGCTTTCGGTTTTCGTGAATCGATCCTCATGTAGCTGGAAACCTCCGTAGTGCGTTTTTGCTGCGTTTGAGCTGCGTGTGATTCGATCGCGCTGCATAGTACCTCGAGCAAATCGCGACCTGCGGTTTTACTCAAAAGGCGCACGTCAATTGCGTAAAACTCACATCCTCTCAACAGGAGTTTTCCACAACTCGAATGCATAAAGCATGCCAAAAACCCTGTAATAGCGCCCTTCCTATGCAAAAAAGGCGCCTGCGCAACCATTGCTTGCGCAGGCGCCTTGAGCAGGCATTTTATGCAGTTATACCTATCGAGTCGCAAGGGGTCCTTGCACAAGTCGCCTTACTCGTCCAGCGCGGCGAAGGCCTGCTTCAGATCCCAAATGATGTCCTCGGCGTTCTCGGTACCGATGGAAAGACGGATCGTGGAGGGCGTGATGTTCTGCTCGGCGAGCTCCTCGGCAGAGAGCTGGGAGTGCGTGGTGGTAGCCGGGTGCACGACGAGCGACTTGACGTCGGCCACGTTGGCGAGCAGCGAGAACACCTGCAGATGATCGATGAACTTCCAAGCTGCCTCCTGGCCACCCTTAATCTCAAAGGTGAAGATCGAAGCGCCGCCGTTGGGGAAGTACTTCTGATAGAGCTCGTGATCGGGGTGCTCAGGCAGGCTCGGGTGGTTCACCTTGGCGACATGGCTGTCACCAGCCAGGAACTCAACGACCTTCTTGGTGTTCTCGACATGGCGGTCGACGCGCAGCGACAGGGTCTCGGTGCCCTGGAGCAGGACCCAGGCGTTGAACGGGCTGATGCAGGCACCCTCGTCGCGCAGCAGGATGGCGCGGACATAGGTTGCGAAGGCGGCGGGACCGGCAGCCTCGGCAAACGAAACACCATGGTAGGAGGGGTTGGGCTCAGCGATCTGGGCGTACTTTCCGCTCGCCTTCCAATCGAAGTTACCGCCGTCGACGATCACACCGCCCAGCGAGGTGCCGTGGCCGCCGATGAACTTGGTTGCGGAGTGGACAACGATGTTGGCGCCATGCTCCAGCGGACGGAACAGATACGGGGTGCCGAAAGTGTTGTCGACGACAACCGGCAGACCGTGCTTCTTGGCGATCTCGGAGATGGCGTCGATGTTGGGGATGTCAGAGTTGGGGTTGCCGAGCGTCTCGAGATAGATGACCGTGGTGTTGTCCTTGATGGCACCCTCAACCTCTTCCAGGTTATGAGCATCAACAAACGTGGTCTCGACGCCAAACTGGGAGAGCGTATGCTCGAGCAGGTTGTAGGAACCACCGTAGATGGTCTTCTGAGCCACCACGTGGTCACCAGCCTGGGCAAGAGCCTGCAGGGTATAGGTGATGGCAGCAGCGCCGGAGGCGACGGCAAGACCGGCAACGCCACCCTCGAGTGCGGCGATACGGTCCTCGAAGACGCCCTGGGTGGAGTTGGTCAGACGGCCGTAGATGTTACCGGCGTCGGCAAGACCAAAGCGATCGGCGGCGTGCTGGGAGTTGCGGAACACATAGCTCGTGGTCTGGTAGATAGGCACGGCGCGGGAGTCGGATGCGGGATCGGCGCTCTCCTGGCCAACGTGCAGCTGCAGGGTATCGAAACCAAAGGTGTGCTCGGGGTTGTTGATGAACTGGCTCATGATGATCTCCTTGATCAAATAGAAGTAAATAAGAGTAAGAGAAGTAAGTCGCTATCTCCTGATCACGCCGATGGGCGCAAACAGGAGCCCGGCATTCGTCTTGGTAAGCAATTCATATGCGGGCCTCCTTTCGCATCCCGGTTCCGTGGTCGGTTAATTACCTACCGCCTTTGTGTGTTTTGAATAGTACGAGCATTGTTTCGCTCGGTCAATCACTTAAAAGCGCTAACCTGTTATCGGTTTTTTAGATAGCTATCGAAAGGACGGGCACCGATGACCCTCCAGCAGCTTCGTTTTCTGATCGCCGTGGCAGAGTCAGGCTCAATCAACGCCGCAGCTCAGCGCCTCTATACCGCTCAGTCCAACATCTCAAACGCCGTCAAAAGCCTAGAACAAGAGCTCCATCTGGAGATCTTTACGCGCTCCAGCCGCGGCGTCACGCTCACCAACGACGGCACCGAGCTTTTGGGCTATGCGCGCCAGGTCGTAGAGCAGGCCGACATGCTCGAGGCACGCTACGAGGACGGTGGCACCCCGCAAGCCCGCCTCGCCATTTCCGCCCAGCACTACGCCTTTTCGGTCGAGGCCTTTGTCAACGTAGTCGAGCGCTGCCGCGACAGCAAGTTCGAGTTCATCATGCGCGAAACCACCACGTCGCAAATCATCGACGACGTCCGCGCATTTCGCAGCGATATCGGCATTCTGTATCTGGATGACTTTAATGCCCGCGTCCTGCAGAAGGCCTTTACCGACGCCCGCGCGAGCTTCCATCCCCTCTTCGATGCAACAGTCCACGTCTTCGTGAGCGAACGCCACCCACTCGCACGTCGTGCCCAGCTATCGCTTGCCGACCTCACGCCCTACACGCGCTACAGCTTTGAGCAGGGAACCTCAAATTCCTTCTATTACGCCGAGGAACCGTTTAGCTATATCCCCTGCGATCGAAACATTCGCATCTCGGACCGCGGAACGCTCACCAACCTGCTCATCACGTCGAACGGCTACACCTTGTCGACCGGCGTCCTCTCCAATGAAATGCAATGGGGCATGGCATCGATCCCGTTGGCAGACGCCCCGACGATGCATGTGGGCTATATCATGCACGACGAGCGCAAGCCCTCTCCCCTCTTGCAGCAATACCTCAACGAGCTCGACCGCATCATCCACGAAAGCCAGCCATCTGGAGACGGGATAGATATCATAGATTGCTAGCCCTCGCCGAACGCGGCGCTACAATGGACACCCACGCGAGAAGCGCCTAACGAAAGGAACCATGTGAAGGTCATCATCCATACCGACGGCTCGGCCCGATCAAATCCGGGACGCGGCGGCTACGGCGCCGTGCTCAAATACACCAACCCCGCCGGCAAGACCTTCACCTCCGAGCTTTCACGCGGCTACGCCAAGACCACCAACAACCGCATGGAGCTCATGGCAGTCATCGTGGCACTCGAGGCGCTCAACCGCCCCTGCGACGTCGAAGTCCATTCCGATTCGCAGTACGTCGTCAACGCCTTTAACAAGCACTGGATCGACGGCTGGAAAAAACGCGGCTGGAAGACCGCCAGCAAGCAGCCTGTCAAGAACCGCGATCTGTGGGAGCGCCTGCTCACCGCAAAGAGCAAGCACAAAGTGGAGTTCATCTGGGTTAAGGGCCACGCCGGCCATGAGCTCAATGAGCGCTGCGACGAGCTTGCCACCACGGCGGCCGACGGCAGCAACCTCGATATCGACGCCGGCTTTATCGAGAGCGACCTGTAACGGCGTTTTCGCACGCTATTTCCTGCCCCCTCGCGCTACACTCATCCTGTAAACCGAACGGCACGAGGGGGATACATGCTGCGTATAGCGACCATCGGCACATCCATGATTACCGTCGACTTTATCCAGGTCGTCAACGCCAACGACCAAGCCGCGTTTGTGGGCACGCTTTCGCGCGATGCAGATCGCGGCGCCGCCTTCACCACTAAGCACGGCGGCGAGCGTAACTTCACCGCACTTGACGAGCTTGCGTCCGCCGACGACGTCGACGCCGTCTATATTGGCAGTCCCAACGCACTTCACCACAAACAGGCGCTCGCCTGCATCGCCGGTGGCAAGCACGTCATCGTCGAAAAGCCCTTCTGCGCCACCGAGGCACAGGCGCTCGAGGTCTTCCGTGCCGCCGAGGCCGCCGGCGTCGTTGCCCTCGAGGCTATGCGCCCGCTCCACGACCCCGCCTTCCATGCCATCGAGGACGCCCTGGGCGAAATCGCGCCCATTCGCCGCGCCTCGCTGCGCTTTGGTAAGTACTCCTCGCGCTACAACGAGATTCTCGCAGGACGCGCCACCAATATCTTCGACTGCCACATGGCATCGGGTTCCCTTATGGACATCGGCGTCTATACCGTCGAGCCCATGGTCGAGATCTTCGGCATGCCCTCCGGCATCGCCAGCATGACCACGCTGCTCGACCCTGCCACGCAAAAGCTCACGCACGGGCCCATTGACGGCTGCGGCTCCATCCTTGCCAGTTACGGCGGCGGTCGTATCTCGGTTGAACTCGCGCATTCCAAGATCACGAATGACCTGCTGCCCTCGCAAATCGAAGGCGAGCGAGGCACCATCCAGATCGACCATCTGTCCACGCCCCGCAACGTACGCATCGACTATCGCGGTGACGTCGTGCGCGGATCGGCGACCGAGGCCCCACGCGAGCAGGATGACAGCGGCATTGTACTCGACCTGCCCAAATCGAATAACACCATGGAGTACGAGCTCGCCGACTTTATCACCGCCATCAGCGGCATCGACAACGTCAACGAAGAGATTTGGGAAACGCCGGCCGGGCGCCATGAACTTGGCCACTATCGCGATGTCACGCTTGTCTCGCTGCGTATCATGGATGCCGTGCGCCAGCAGGCCGGCATCGCCTTCCCCGCAGACTCTGAGAAGCAGGCCTAGCGATGGGCTTTCTTGACAAGTTCTTCTCCGGCGTCAATCGAGAGCCTCAAAAACCGTCCGGCGTTGAGCTCGAACTGCGGCGCAGGCTTACGGTGTTGGTAAGCGACACGGCCACTCAAAACGCCCCTCAGCGCTATTTTCTTCGGTGGGAGGGCCAAGTCCAGGGCGTCGGCTTTCGCTTTACCAACACCAATCTCGCACAGGCACACGCACTCACCGGCTGGGTACGCAATATGGAAGACGGTTCGGTCGAAATGGAGGTACAAGGCGCGCCTGCGAATATCCTGTCTCACCTCGAAGCGCTCCACGCCTCCTACGAGCGAATGGGCATTCGTTTTCGCCTCGAGGACGCACAAGCCCGCGCCACGCTTACCGGTGAAGATGGTTTCGACCCTCACTATTAGTATTGTGTGCTAAATACGGTATCATTTACTTACCTACCGTGACGGAAAAGAGGTGAGGCGCATGGCCGTGCAAAGAAGAAACACCAAGCAGCGGAAGCTGGTTCTTGATGCCGTGCGCCAAAGCTATAACCATCCCACCGCCGATGAGATCTACAACGCCGTGCGCGAACAGGACGACAAGATCAGCCGCGGCACGGTGTACCGCAACCTCAACCTCTTGGCCGATGCCGGGGAGATTCTCTCCATCAAGACGCCGGGCGGCAGCCGTTTCGATCGCACCATCGAGCCGCATGCGCATATCATCTGCACCTCGTGCGGCCGCGTCATCGATGTGCCGCTCCCCTTCGATGCCCAGCTCGATACCAAGGCATCCGAACAAATCGGTTGGAACGTCACCTCGCACTACACGATCTTCGAGGGCCTCTGCCCTAACTGTAGGTAGTTTTTGGGACATGCCTTAAATCTACCTTTCCACCGATTACGGCAAAAGTAGATTTCTAGGCATGTCCCAAATATCTACTCAGCAAGCAAGCGATGCAGCTCTTCTTCGACCGTACGCACATAGCGGACGCGGTCATTGATACCGCGCATAGTGGGGTTGCAGTTCTCCATCAGGCAGGGATGACCCACCACGTTGAGCATGTCGCGGTCGTTTTCATTGTCGCCAAATGCCATCATCTCGTTGGATGAGATCCCCAGCGCACGGCCATAATCGGCAAGCGCGGACCCCTTGCCCGAATCAAAGCCGATAAAGTCCGTCCATTCGGTTCCCGACGTCATCACATCGACCCGGTCGCTAAAGCGACGCACGAAATACTCCAGCGCCGCCGGCTGCTCCGCCTCGGGCGTCTGGAAGGCAATCTTAATGACGTCTTCGTCGATGTCCTCGGGGCGGTCGACCACCGCCACATCGCAGTGGACCTCATAGCGCAAATGGTCGACGAACGCATCGTTGCCGCTCATGGTGTAGAGGTGTCCCTCACACGAAAGGGTCACGTCGGCATGGGGATACGCAACCACGGCATTCGCGATATCCATAGCAAGGCTACGCTCCACGGAACGCTTGACAACGGCACGCCCCTCGCTCATCACCAGGGCTCCGTTTTCGCATACATAGGCGAGCTCATCGGCCACCGGGGCAAACAGATAGCGCAAGCTCGCATATTGACGGCCGCTCGCCGGCATAAACACGATACCGCGACGATGCAGTTCGTCGATGAGCTCAAAGGCCTCGGAACGCGGCTCGCGCTCCCCCGGATGCAGCAACGTGCCGTCCAAATCGCATGCAATCAGCTTGATTCCTTCAAGACCCATATGCTTTCCCCCACAGCATCTCATCAACAGAAAGACGAACTTTGAATAGTTGCCTCTCAAAGTCCGTCTTACTCATACACACGTTAATCGCGCGCCTTTTTTACGATCGTAAAGTCTGGAGCCATACTCACAACGGCATCCGCCGCACTCGACGCAAAGCGCCGGCCCGCATCGAGTTCACGGGTAACCACCGAGAGCCGAACGCCTTCAATACCCCGGAGCATGCGGCCCAAAACAGGCTGCACCGGCGTATACATGCGCACGGTATGCTCGTCCGAGTCGCCTCGGAAAAGCGGCGCGTGCATATTGCCGATCTCCCAGCACGCATGCGCGAGCGCAATCGGGTCCATGCGGTCAACTTCGACCAAATAGACCTCGGCGCTACGCAGACGCACGACAACCGCCACGGGCAACGCACCCGTGCGGTCGACAGCGAGCACGTCGCCGTCGGCAAGGCGCTCAACGTCGGCGGCATCCAGCTGGACATTCACCGTGCGCCCCAGCTCCGTCATGCCCGCAAACGCGCGTGTGTCAGCCTGGTCCCAATCGAGCAGCAGCTCGTCAGTCTCAAAGACACCGCCCAGCTCCCGACGAAGCAAAAGTTCATAGGACGGGTCGTTGAGATTTCCCAAGCGCTCCGTAGCTACCAGGTCCGCGGGCATCAACTAGTCCTCGACCTCGACGAGCTCGATATCAAAGTTGAGGTCCTTGCCGGCGAGCTCGTGGTTGGCGTCGAGCGTCACGGCCTCGGGCGTTACGTCGATGACCACGGCGGGGACGGGCATACCGCTCGGCGTGGACAGGAAGAGCTTCATGCCCTTCTCGATCTGCTCGATGTCGGGAACCTGTTCGGCCGGGAAGGTCAGAACCATCTCGGGGTTGTGCTCGCCGTAGGCATCGGCAGCAGGAATGTGCACGGTCTTCTTCTCGCCCACCTGCATGTCGACAACAGCGGCGTCGAAGCCCTTGATCATCTGACCGGCGCCGCAGGTGAACTCCAGCGGCTCGCCGCGATCGTAGGAGCTATCGAACTGCGTGCCGTCGTCGAGCGTGCCGCGATAATGGGTCTTGACCTTCTTGCCCTGGTTGGACATGGTAACCTCCGTGATAAGGGCGGCGCACAACGCGGGCCGCCGTGAACATATGGCGCTAACTATACCCTAGTCATACAATTCAAAGACAGTTTGCAAAGAAACGCTGCAACCGGAGGAACCATGGCATATCCCGTATTCGACCTACACTGCGACACCGCCGACCGCATCGGCTGGGCCACGCTCGATCTCGACCTGCGCTTTACCGCCGGCACCGACGGTTATTTCCCCGGCGACGAAACGCATCCGCAAGATTTCGACCTCATCGAGGGCAACGCCTGCGCCATCTCGCTCGCAAAGATCGGCAACACGCCGTGGGCACAGTGCTTCGCCACGTTTGTCCCCGACGAGATTCCCGCCGCCCACGCAGCGCGTTTCCAGGCGCAGATCATGGCGCACATGAGCGGCCAGGCCATGCTCAATCACGACCGTATGGTCAACGTGCGCAGCGCCGCAGACATTCGCCCCGCGCTCAAAGACGGCAAGGTCGCCTGCATCCATACCATCGAAAACGCCACGTTCTTTGCCGAGGACCCCGCGCTGATCGAAGTGCTCAAGAGCCTGGGCGTACTCATGTCCTCGCTTAGCTGGAACGCGCAGGGACCGCTCGCGAGCGGCCACGACACCCACGCCGGCCTCACCGCCGCCGGCATCGAGGCGCTCACGCAGATGGAGCACGCCGGCATGGTGCTCGACGTCTCCCACCTCAACGATGAGTGCTTTAACGAGGTTGTCGCCCGCGCCACGCGCCCCTTCGTCGCCAGCCACTCCAACTCCCGCACCGTCTGCGGCGTCAAGCGCAACCTCACCGACGACCAGTTCCGCACCATTCGCGACATGGGCGGCATCGTCGGCCTCAACTACTGCAGCGAGTTCCTATCCAACAGCGCAACCGACGAGACCGCCGCGGACGTCACCTTCGACCAGCTGGCGGCGCATATCGAACACTGGCTTGACCTGGGTGGCGAGGACGTCATCGCGCTCGGCGGCGACTGGGACGGCGCAACTGTGCCCGCCTTCCTCTCCGATGCCAGCAAGATGCCCGAGTTCCAGAACATGCTTTCCAAGCACTTTGGCAAGACCGTGATGCAGAAGCTCTGCAGCGACAACGCGCTTGCCTTCTTTGCGCGTTATTAATTTCACATCCCTTGAGCGGGCCGGTATGCCGAACGGTCGACATGCCAGCCCACCCCCAATCTGAAGGACCACTTTTGACGCAGCAATTTACGATTTCCGTACCCCGACCGGATGGGGCGCCCATTCCCGTCGTTGTCACCAAAAAGCGCGTCAAGAACTTCAACCTACACGTCACATCGAGCGGCGAGGTCCGCGCCAGCGCGCCGCTCGGCGCCAGCCGCGAGCGTATCGAAGCGTTTGTGAAGCGCAACAGCGCCTGGATTATCAGCCGACTTGCCCAGCGCGAACAACGTCAGGCGACGGCGCGAGAGCCGCGCAGTCCCTCGTCCATCATTGCGCTTTGGGGCAAGCCCATCACGGTACAGGACGCACTCGATCACAACTTTGCATCACCCGCACCGCGGCCCAAGCAGGCCACCTTCGCAAGTTTTATGGGTACCGACGAGCCAAGTGGGAGCACACAAGCAAAGCGGCGCACAGCCCTCGACGGCTTAACGCCCGATGAGCTCCAGGCCCGCATCGACCAGCTCTATACGTCCGAAGTCACCGCAGCGTTGCGCGATATTGTGCACGCATACGAAATCGCAATGGGCGTCGCCGTCTCCCGCGCCTCCGTGCGCAGTATGAAGACGCGCTGGGGCTCCTGCACGCCCAAATCCGGCGCCATTCGCATCGCGCGCGAGCTCGCCGTCTACCCTGTCGAATGCCTCGACATGGTTGTTGCCCACGAGCTCGTCCATCTACTCGAGCCGAGCCACAACCAGCGGTTCCACACCCTGCTCGACACGTACTGCCCCAACAATAGAGCCCTGTCGCAGCGGCTCAAGCAGCCACCCATAGAGACGTATTAGAACCGGTTAGCGCACGCGCTCGATCTCGACGCCGCAGCTTGCCAGAGGCAGGCCAACAGGAGCCCACGGCTTATCGAGCTTGATGCGCACACCAAGCAGCAGGGGGTAACGACGTAGCAGCATCTGGGCTGTCCCCTCGGCTGCCGCTTCGATGAGTTTAAACGTATGCTCGCGCAGATAGCCATCGACATCGTGGCACACCGAGCCATAGTCAATCGAGGCATCCAGGTTATCGTGCTCCCCCGCCGCGCGCAGGTCGGCATAGAGCACCAGAGAAACGATGAACTTCTGACCCAGCGAGTTCTCCTCGGGATACACGCCATGGTTGGCAAAAACCTCAAGGCCGTCAATGACAATACGATCGGCATGGCGCAAATCGTCATAGCTCACGTGAGGCACCGCCGTTGCGGTGGATATTTCGCCCCTTCCACGGCGGGCGAGCTCGGCACCCTCAACCTTGGTTGCATTCTCGGGCAGTTTCTTGTTACTCATCGCGATCGTCTCCTTCGTTTAGAACCCCGACCGCGCAAACTAACTACACGCGAATCGACAGGTTCTTTTTATCATCGCTCCAATTGCAAGCATTGCGCGCGGGGCATGCAAAGCAGGCACGCGACGCTTTGTCGGCTGCATAGAGCAGACGCTCAAGCGGTTGGCTGTTCACGCGCAACTTTCGATGGCCCAAAATGGCCGTCTTAATGGCTGCGGTATCGGCCGGCTCAAACGCCACGTCACCGGGCATGCCGGCGAGTATTGCATCAGCGACGCGCTCGCTTGCAACATCATGGGATATACCCGATTCATACTGTTCATCTTTGCCGATATCGTGAAGAAATGCCGTGGCGTAGATGACCTCGCGGTCAAATTCGAGCTGTTCCTCGAGATTCTTGATCCACATAATGCGAGCGACATCGAGAAGATGGTCAATACCGTGGCGGCAGAAGATGCGCCCCGATTCCAGCTGTGCAATATTGCCCAGGTGCCGCCGGAACAGCCCGTTGGCACAAATGTAATCGATGCGAGGCATGGATCCAAAAGGGGCCAGGCCCGAAGCCATAAAGCCGCGACGCGACGTTCCCTCATCGGTCTTCGATGTAAAGTCGTTGACGACTCTCATGGCTAGCGGCCCAGCATCCTAAAGAACCGCTCCTCGAGCGCGGGATCGGTCTCAAAGACGCCGCGGCGAGCGAGCGTCACGGTCTTGGTGCCAGGCTTTTGCACGCCGCGCATGGTCATGCACATATGCTCAGCTTCCATGAGCACAATCGCTCCCTGGGGAGCGAGATAATCCATGAGGGCATCGGCAACCTGCGCGCACAGCTGCTCCTGCAGCTGCAGACGGCGGGCGTAGACCTCAACCGTGCGAGCAAGCTTAGAAAGCCCAGCCACGCGACCGTTAGGGATATAGCCGATCGCAGCCTTGCCATAAAACGGCAGCAGATGGTGCTCGCACAGCGAGTAAAACGTGATGTCGCGCTCGATAACCAAATCGTTCGAAGCGACGGCAAAAGTTTTGGACAGATGCTCCTCGGCACTCTGGTCCATACCGCCGGCAATCTCGCCATACATACGGGCAACGCGCGCCGGGGTCTCCAGCAGGCCCTCACGAGTTGGGTCCTCGCCTATGCCCTCAAGCAACAGCTTAATGGCGGCCTCGACTTTTTCCTGATCGACCATCTGGGCCTCACTTTTCCGATTTCACGTTCGCGCTATGGTACCACGCCCTCCGGCATCGACCACAAGCTACATAGTATGGGTCGAATAGACCGGATCATCACGCCAAAGTTCAACCGCATCACAAAGCGCAACGCCCTCGCGCTCAGCACGGGCACGCGTAGCGTTCATATCGATCACACGCTGGTTGCTCGAACCCCTAAAGCGCAATGAGATATCGTACAGATCCTGAACAAACGGGCCATCCACCAACATATCGAGGCAGGCAAGGATACGATCCGTTGCCTCGGTATGGTGGCGACCGCCCGGCATAAGCTCCTCGAGCACGTCGCCGGTAAAACACCAAATGGTCTTTCCTGACCCCGCAGGATAAGCGGCACGAACACGCTCAACAAACTCAACGAGCCCCGCCTGATTCTCGGGCTCCATAGGCTCGCCGCCCAGAATCGTCAGGCCGTCAATAAAGGGATGATCGAGGCTCTCGATAATCTTGTCCTCGACGGCACGATCGAACGGCTCGCCCGCGGCAAAGTCCCACGCGACGGAGTTAAAGCAATTCTTGCACCCACGACGGCACCCGCTCACAAACAGAGAAGTGCGGACGCCTTCCCCATCAGCAATGTCGAAATACTTAATGTTCGCATAGTTCATAGGTAACTCTCCCGGGAGGCCGGGACATATCATCCCGTCCTCAAACATTCTCGGCCTGCGGCCTGCGAAACTGCGGGCGGGACGATATGTCCCGGCCTCATGCAAAGGGTAACTCAATGAACGAAGCGAACATCGAGCATAGGGTTCTAGGTCCAATAAAAACTGGGTTGCAGCTCAACCGTCATCGCAAGCAAAGCGTTGTTGCAAGTCAACTCATTTCCGCTAAGAACTTCGAGGAGTGAGCAGGCTGCGTGCTGCATCTCAGCTACATCAACTTGGCTGTCCCGTAGCGAGGCCCCGGACCTTTACTCGCTATTTCGGACAGTCCTGGC
>UQMY01000038.1 GCA_900542325.1 uncultured Collinsella sp.
AAATCCAAGGGTTATACCCTAAGAGCAAACCACCCCTTTTAGGGGTGGTTTTGATGCCGAAATTTGCAAGAAAGGGGAATCGAATGAGGCAGTTTATCGTTGCATCCCATGCCCATTTTGCGTCTGGAATCGTCGAGAGCATTGGACTGCTTTCCGGCGAGCGCGAAAACGTCCATGCGCTCTCTATGTATGTCGACGGAAACGAGGACCTGACCAAAGAGGCCGCAGCGATTCTGGACGGCTTTGCCGCGGACGATGAGGTCGTTGTTTGCACCGACCTCTTTGGCGGCAGTGTCAACAACGAGTTCACCAAGATCGTCCAGACGCGTCCCAACACGCACCTCGTGACCAATATGAACCTGCCGCTCCTTATTCAGCTGCTGTTCGTGCCCGAATCCACCCCGATCGATGAGGCCATCCGCCAGATCGTCGAGGCGGACGACACCAAGGTCAAGTACGTCAACGACCTGCTGGGGCAGGCCGAACTCGATGAGTTTTAACCACTAGGGAGCACATCATGATTCAGATGATTCGTGTAGATTATCGACTGCTTCACGGCCAGGTTGCCGTTAGCTGGACCTCGGCTCTGGGTGCCGACTGCATCCTGCTGGTGAGCGACACGGTCCTCAATGACAAGCTTCGTCTGCAGGCCCTGTCCCTTGCAAAGCCGGAGGGCTGCAAGGTCGTTGTCAAAAACACCGAGGACGCCGTCAAGGCGCTCCAGAGCGGTGTGACCGACAAGTACAAGCTCTTCGTGGTTTGCGAGACGATCCAGCAGGCCGGTGCCGTCGCCAAGGCGATGGGGGTCAAGAAGATCAACCTCGGCAACGTTGCCTTTAGCGAGGATGCCCGCCAGGTCTCGACGAGCGTGTTCCTTACGCCCGAAAACGAGGCATATGTCAAAGAGCTGCTCAGCGAAGGCTACGAGCTGTTCATTCAGATGATTCCGGCAGATGCGAAGACTGACGCCGCGAAGGTCATCGGTTAGGGGCCGTCATGGTTATCAAGACAATCCTGATTTTCCTTATTGCCCTTTTGGGTTATTCCGAGTGGCTGACGGGCACGAGCTACCTCCAGCGCCCGATCGTGCTCGGACCTCTGGTTGGCCTTGTCATGGGCGACATGGTGACCGGCACGATCATGGGCGCCACGATGGAGCTTGCCATGGTCGGCGCCATCTCGGTCGGCGCCTATAACCCGCCCGATACGATTTCCGGCACTATCCTGGGCGTATCTCTTGCCATGCAGGCCGGCGCGGACGCTTCGGCGGCCCTGACCCTGGGTATTCCTATCGCCACGATCGTCCTGGCGCTCGACACGGCCCTGGGCCAATCGGTCATGCTGCTGCTGGTGCACCGTATCGACAAAAACGTCGAGGACGGAGACACCAAGGCCATCACGCGCAACATGCTCATCGCCGGTTACGCGCAGAGCTGGTGCGGCCTGCTGATTATTCCCCTGGCATTCTTCTTTGGTGCCGATGCTGTTGCCAGCCTGCTCAACATCATCCCCGATTTCGTTCAGACCGGCATGGATGTCGCCGCCGCCTTCTTGCCCGCACTCGGCTTTGCGATGCTGGCGCAGATGATTATGAACAAAACAGTGGCTCCGTTCTTCTTCGCTGGCTTCTTCCTCGTCGCCTACTTTGGCATTAGCACGACGGGCGTGGCGATCTTTGCCGCGATCATCGTCGTCGCGATGACGGTTTTGGGTGATAAGAAAAAAGCGGAGCAGCCCGCAGCGGCAACCGAGGATCCTGCGATTGGGAGTGGATTCGATGAGTTTTAAGTTTGAGTCTTCTTACGACGGGCTGATTTCCCGCGCAGACCTTAAGAAGCTGTTCTGGCGCTCGATTCCCTATGAGCATTCCTGGAACTACGAGCGTATGGGCCATATCGGCTTTATGTGGGCCCTTATGCCGATCCTTCGCAAGCTGTATCCGCAGGATGCGGACTTTAAGGCCGCCCTTAAGCGCCATATGGAGCTCTATAACGTCACGCCGTACATCTCGACGCTTCCCATGTCCATCGCCGCTGCAATGGAGGAGGTCAACGCTACTGACGATAGCTTTGACACGAGCGCGATCTCTAATGTCAAGCTTGCTTTGATGGGGCCGCTGTCCGGCGTGGGCGATGCTTTCTACTGGGGCACGCTGCGAATTTTGGCAACGGGTGTCGGCACGTCGCTGGCGCTGCAGGGCTCTATTCTTGGCCCGATTTTGTTCCTGCTCGTGTTCAACGTTCCTCACTACATCATCCGTTACCTGCTGACGTTTGTGGGATATCGCTTTGGCTCGGACATGATCAGCAAGGTCCAGGAATCGGGCATTATGGACACGATCGTCAAGATGGCCTCTATCATGGGCGCCATGGTGATCGGTGCTATGACCATGGAGATGGTCACCGTGGACATTCCGCTCATGGTCGGTGCGGGCGATGGTGCTCAGACGCTCGCCGAGCTGCTCAACGGAATCTTCCCGGGCTTTGTCACGATGGGGCTGTTTGGAATTGTCTATCTCATGCTCAAGAAGAAGATGAATCCGCTGCTCATCATGCTTGTGATCCTGCTCGTGAGTATCGCTGGCGCGTTCTTTGGAGTGCTTGGTGTCCAGTAGGGTATCCGTCATAATGAAAACAATGTAAGAGGGGGCGTCGCGCACACTGTGCTGCGGCGCCCTTTTGCCGAAAGGTGGACAAGATGGAGTATCCGCAGCTTGCCGTCATGAATATCAGCCATCGTTATTTTGACCTTGAGGAATTCTTTTCTTCGGCAGCGGCCTCGGGCTATACGTGTTGCGAGCTTTGGACCGGGGCGATGCATCTGTATGTCGATTGCCATGGATACGATTCGCTCGAGCAGGTGCGGGAGCTGTCACAGCGGTATGGGGTTCGGATTGTGGGGCTTTGTCCCGAACAGAACAACCCCAAGCCGTGGAATATCGCGGCGCGCGGGAATGAGGCGCGTGCCCGCACACTCGCGTACTTTAAGAACGTTGTAGATATTGCGGAGGAACTTGGAGCCGAGCAGGTCATGGTTTCGAGCGGCTGGGCATTTTTGAACGAGCCGATCGAGGACGCGTGGGGTCGCAGCTCCTCGATGCTGCGTGCGATTGCCGAGCATGCGGGAGAGCGCGGCGTGCGGCTGGTGCTCGAGGCCCTACAGCCGGTTGAGTCGATAATCGTGAACTCGGCGACCGACACGAAGCGCATGATCGAGGCAGTTGATCATCCGGCACTTAAGGCGTGTCTGGATATGGGCGCTATGGCGGTGGCGGGGGATACCATCGACGATTATTTCGATCTACTTGGCGATGATGTCGCCCACGTGCATTTTGTCGATGTTGCGGCAGATGGCACGACGCATCTTGCCTGGGGTGACGGCGACCGCGATATGCGCGCCGACCTAGATAGGCTGGTGTCGCGCGGCTATCGCGGAGTTGTTTCGGCCGAGACCTATGATTGGCGCTATTTTGCCGACCCCGCAGCTGCCGATGCGCAGGTAATGGCAGAGTATCGTCGTGCGATTGGCGTCTAGGTGGGGTTGGGTTGCGGCAATCTGCCCTATGTTTCCAAATGAATACGGCGTAAGCGGCTGCGACGGATTTTCCCCGCAAACACTCTAGTATGCTAAAGTACCCAGAAGACCGGCGGAGCTATGCCGGTCTTCTGCTCTATATGAAACACAGCATGAGGAGGCTCACCAGATGACGGCCACACCGTGGGGATTCCGGGACATATTGCCCGAGGAGGCTCAGGCGCGCGAGGAGATCGCATGTACGGTGAAGGGCTGCTTCAGGGAGCATCATTACCTTCCGGTCGAGACACCGCTGCTCGAGGACAAGGGTTCGCTCGAGGAAGGCGGCCGCATTGCGGACACGCCGTTTAAGCTCTTTGATGAAGACGGTCGCCTGCTGGTGGTCCGTCCCGACAACACATTGCCGATCGTGCGTCTGGTTTCGACCCGCATGCGCGCGGCCGACCTGCCCCTACGTCTTCGCTACGAGGCGCCGGTGGTTCGTGAGTGCCAGCGCAATGCCGGCGGCTCGCGTCAGTTTACGCAACTGGGTTTTGAGCTCATCGGTGTGGGCGACACTGCGGGCGATGTCGAGATCGTCTCGCTCGTGGCCGAGGCCGTGCGTAAGCTGGCACTGCCCGATGCGCGCATTATCGCGGGCAGCGTGCGTCCGTTTAAGGAACTGCTCGCGGCGTGCGAGGATCGCGAGCTGGCCGCCGAGGCCCTGCGCTGCGTGCACGCCAGCGACTTTGTGGGCCTCGATGCCCGCGTGGCGGCAAGCACCGAGTCCGATGCCGTCAAGGCCGCCATTAGCGAGCTGCCGCGTCTGCACGGCGGTGCCGAGGTGCTCGACCGCGTGGACGCGCTGCTGGAGGCCGCCGGTATCGTCGCGCCGCTGACGTGCGAGCTGCGTGCCCTGGTCGAGGGCCTGGCACCCGAGGACGCCCGGGTGCTGTCGTTCGACTTCTCTATCATGAACTCTTTCGATTACTACACGGGCCTGGTCTTTAAGGCCTATGCCGGCGGACTGCCCGATCCGGTCGGTTCGGGCGGACGCTATGATTCCATCTTTACCGGCGCATTTGGCGACGGTATCGAGGTGCCGGCGGCGGGCTTCGCCTTTTCGCTCGAGCGCCTGGAGGCCGCGCGCACCTCGGCCGAGGACGCCGCTTCCGATGGCGACCACGCCGTGGGCCGTGGCGCCGAGGGTCCGCTGCGTATCGCCGTGCCCAAGGGCTCGCTCAAGGCCGATACCCTCGACGTGCTTGAGGCTGCGGGCCTGGACGTCTCCGAGCTGCGTGACCCCGGCCGTCACCTGATCGTTCGCGGCCGCGACACGCGTGCCGGCGAGGGCGCAGTCGGCGATATCGAGTTTGTCATTGTGCGTCCCAGCGATGCGCCTGCCTTTGTGGGCTGCGGTGGTGCCGATTGTGGCATCTGCGGCTGGGACTCGCTCATCGAGGCAGACCTCAACCTGCTGCAGCTGGTCGATTTGGGTTACGGCCTGTGCACCTTTATTGAGGCTGAGCCCGATTGGCGCGCCGGTCAGGCCGAGCGCAACTATGCCCGCCGCGGTTCGCTTCGCGTGGCAACCAAGTACCCGCGCATCGCGAGTGCCTGGTATGCCGAGCGCGGCGTGAACGCCGACATTGTTTCGCTGCACGGCAACATCGAGCTGGGACCCATCGTCGGTATGACCGATCGCATCGTGGATATCACCGCCACGGGCGCCACGCTGCGCGACAACGACCTGGTCATCACCGGCCGCATTATGGACTGCACGGCCCGCTTCTTTGTCAATCCGGGTGCCGCGCGCCTGGACCCGCGCGTGCGCAACCTGGCCGATCGCCTGGCGGCGGCCGTGAAGGACAAGCATTTTGAGCCCGTCGCGGGCTCGGCACAATAGCGCGAGCACGCACGGGCGCCCCCATATCCGGGCTGCGGACCGATTGGTGCCGCTGCCCGGCATCTCGTTTTCCAAACGCAACCTCGACCGATAGGGGATACCGATATGAAGACCATCAAGCTTGCTCCCGGTGAGCGCCTCGTTACCAACCAGCTCAACCGCAAGGGTGTGCTGCCGCAAAACATCGTCGACGCCGCCCGCGATATCGTGGCCAACGTGCGTGCCAACGGCGATGCTGCGGTGCGCGATTACTGCCAGCGTTTTGACGGTGTCGAGCTGCAGAGCTTTCGTCTGCCGCAAGAGCAGATCGACGCCGCGCTCGAGGGCCTCGATCCGGCCTTTGTCGCCGCGCTCGAAAAGGCCGCGCGCCAGATTCGCGAGTTCCACCAGCGCGAGGTCGAGCAGAGCTGGTTTACCACGCGTGCGGACGGCACGATGCTCGGCGTCAAGGTGACGCCGCTCGCCGCGGCCGGCATCTATGTGCCGGGCGGCCGCGCGCAGTATCCCTCCACCGTGCTCATGAACGCCATTCCCGCCAAAGTGGCCGGCGTTAAGCGCGTGGTCATGGTGACGCCGCCACAAAAGGACGGCCTGATCAGCCCCTATACGCTCGCCGCGGCCAAGCTCGGCGGCGTGGACGAGATCTATATGGTGGGCGGCGCCCAGGCCGTGGCCGCGCTGGCGTACGGTACCGAGACCATTCCGCGTGTCGACAAGATCACCGGACCGGGCAACGCCTTTGTCGCCGCAGCCAAGCAGATTGTCTCGGGCGACGTGGGCATCGACATGGTCGCCGGCCCCTCCGAGGTTTGCGTGCTGGCCGATGCCACGGCCAAACCCATGGTGGTCGCGGCCGACCTGATGGCCCAGGCCGAGCACGATCCGCTGGCCGCCTGCTATCTGGTGACCTGCGACGAGCAGTTTGCGCGCGAGGTCGAGGCGGGTGTCGACATTCTAGTGGCGCAGTCGCCGCGTGCCGAGATCACGCGCGCCTCGCTCGACAACGAGGGTACCATCGTGGTGGCCGCCGACATGGCTGCCGCCGTCGAGGCCGTGAACACCGTGGCGCCCGAGCACCTTGAGCTGCACTGCAAGGATGCGATGGGCCTGCTCGGCGGCATTCGCAACGCCGGTGCCATCTTTGTGGGCGCTTGGAGCTCCGAGCCGCTCGGCGATTACGTTGCCGGCCCCAACCACACGCTGCCGACCGGCGGCACGGCCATGTTCTCTAACCCGCTTTCGGTCGAAGAGTTCGTCAAGCGCTCGAGTGTCATTTGCTATACACCCGAGGGCCTGCTCTCGGACGCTCCCGCCACGCAGCGTCTGGCCGAGGCCGAGGGCCTGTGGGCGCACGCGCTTTCGGCCGCACTGCGTCGCCGCGTGTTGGAGCAGGGCGAGGATGCCGTGAGCGCCGAGTCGCTCGCCGCGGCCGACCTGACCAAGGTTGCCTGGCCGGGCGACGCCGTGGCGACGGTTGCCGAGGGTGTGGACCTGGCGGCTGCGGGCGCGGATGGCGCTGGCCCGACCGGCAAGGAGGCCTAATATGGCCGAGCTGGCGTCTCGTATGAAGGAGCTCGTCCAGCCCTACTTGGCCGGCATTGAGCCCTACGATCCCAACTTTACGCCCACGCGCATCAACCTTTCGGCCAACGAGAACACCTATCCCGTGCCGGCCGGCGTGCGCGAGGCGGTCGACGCGGCGCTCGCCGCCACGCCGCTCAACCGCTATCCCGACCCCATGTCCAACGACCTGCGCGACGAGCTTGCCGCTTGGCATGGCGTGACGCGCGAGAGCATCTGCGTGGGAAACGGCGGCGACGAGCTGCTCTATAACTATCTGCTGGCGTTTGGCGGCGCGGGGCGGACCCTGCTTAACTGCCCGCCGTGCTTTAGCGAGTACGCGTTCTTTGCGTCGCTCTGTCAGACCGAGGTGCGCGACGTGTGGCGCGACCCGGCAACTTTTGAGCTCGACCAGGCGGCTGTGCTCGCGGCCGCACCCGAGTGCAACCTGGCGATTGTGACCTCGCCCAACAATCCTACGGGCGACGTGGCGCCGCTCGACTTTATCGCTGCCCTGTGCGATGCCTGCCCCGGCATGGTGATGGTCGACGAGGCCTACGTGGAGTTTGCCGACGATTCGTTTGGCGCGGCCACCACGGCGCAAGGGCTTATCGCCGAGCATCCTAACCTGGTGATTTTGCATACGCTGTCCAAGGCGTTTGGCGCCGCCGGCACGCGTCTGGGCTACGTGATCGCGACCCCCGAGGTCATCGACGTGTTCGCGGCGATTCGCCAGATCTATTCAGTCAACGTGCTGAGCCAGGCCGCGGCGCTTGCCTGCGTGCGTGCCCGCGATGCGTATGCGCCCGTGGTGGCGCAAGTTGCATCCGAGCGCGAACGCGAGTTGTGCGCCCTGCGTGCAATGGCTGCCGAGGGCATGCCCGTGGAGGCATGGCCGAGCGCAGCAAACTTTGTGCTCGTGCGCACACCGCACGCCACGTGCGTGCGCGAGCGCCTGCGCGACGAGTATTCAATTTTGGTGCGCGACTTTAGCTACGCGCCGGGGCTTGCGGACTGTCTGCGCATTACCGTGGGTACCCCGCAGGAAAACGACGAGGTGCTGGCCGCGTTTGCCGCGCTGGTGAAGGAGGAGATGTAGATGGGCCGTTATGCCGAGGCAACCCGCAAGACGGGCGAGACCGACATTGTCGTTAAGCTCGATCTGGACGGATCCGGCGTGTGCGATATCTCGACCGGCGTGCCGTTTTTCGACCACATGCTCAACGCTTTTGGCCGTCATGGTCTGTTCGATCTGACGGTACATGCGGTGGGCGACGTGGAGGTCGACGCGCACCACACCGTCGAGGACACGGGCATTGTGCTGGGCGAGGCGTTTTGCCAGGCACTGGGTGACAAGGCGGGCATTACGCGCTTTGCCGATGCGGCGATTGCCATGGACGAGACGCTCGTGATGGCCGCCGTTGATATCTCGGGTCGCGGGCAGGCCTATTGCGATCTGCCCGTGCCGACCGAGCGCGTGGGCGGCTTTGATACCGAGCTGGCCGTCGAGTTCTTCTACGCTTTTGCGCGAGACGCCAAACTCACGCTGCACGTGCGCGAGCTGGCGGGCGGCAACTCGCACCACATTATCGAGGCCGCCTTTAAGGCCGTGGGCCGTACGATGCGCCACGCCTGCAAGCTTGATCCCCGCGTGCAAGGAATCCCCAGCACCAAGGGCTCACTGTAACCGCCATATAGGCAGAAACCACCACAAAGGTGCCTGTCCCCTTTGTGGTGGTTTTGGATGATGGAAAAAGGAGGGTCGCGTGGGCGAACCGAAGATCGTGGTGGTCGACTACCACAAGGGCAACTTGTCGAGCGTCGTGCGCGGGCTTGCGCGCGCCGGTGCCGCCGCCTGCACGTCGGATGATCCGGAACAGATCCGCAAGGCCGATGGCCTGGTCATCCCGGGCGTGGGCGCGTTCTATGACGCGATCGCCTTTATGCGCCAGAGCGGCGAGGAGGCGGCCGTGCTTGACGCCGTTGCCGCCGGAACTCCTCTGCTCGGCATCTGCCTGGGCCTTCAGCTGTTTTTTGAACGCGGCGACGAGGGCGTGCCGGCGGACGAGGGCGCGGACGCGGACGACGATGCCTCCGAGCAGGCCGGCGGTCCCTGGGTCGATGGCCTGGGCATTATGCGCGGCTCGTGCACGCGCTTGGAATCGAGTCGCCTGAAGGTGCCGCACGTGGGCTGGGACCAGGTGCACATGACGCCCGCCGGCGCGGCCGATCCGTTGCTCGCCGGTTTTGCCGAGGGCGCCAACATGTACTTCACCCACAGCTATGCGGTGGCCGACGATGTCGATGCCGCCGATGTTCTGGCGCGCACGCACTACACGCGGAGCTTCCCGTGCATCGTGCGCCACGGCAACGTGTGGGGCTGCCAGTTCCATCCCGAGAAATCCTCCGCGCTGGGACAGCGCATCCTTAAGAACTTCGTCAACATCGTCGAGGAGGCCGGCCGATGATCCTGTTCCCCGCAATCGATCTGCTCGGCGGCAAGGTCGTGCGCTTGGAGCGCGGCGATCGCAGCCGCTGCAAGGTATATTCCGACGACCCCGTCGCCGTCGCCCGCTCGTTTGCCGAGCAAGGTGCAAGCTGGGTGCACGTCGTCGATCTGTCCGCTGCCTTTGGCGAGGACGAGGACGCGTGCGCTGCCAACTCGGCGGCGATCGAGGCCATCTGCGGCGTCGACGGTCTGTCCGCGGACGTGGGCGGCGGCGTTCGCTCGCTCGCGCGCATCGACGAGCTGGCCGGCTACGGCGCGCGTCGCATCGCGCTAGGCACGGTGCTCGTGACCGAGCCGGGATTTGCCGAGGTGGCGGCGCAAGGCTTTGGCGAGTTACTGGTGGCAGACATTGCCGCCCGTGACGGCCAGGTCAAGGTGAATGGTTGGCGCGACGGCGCGGGTGTGGCGCTCGACGACGCCGTGGCGCAGCTCACCGAGCTGGGCTTTAAGCATCTGGTGTATACCGACATCGCGCGCGATGGCATGCAGACGGGCATCGACGTGGCGGCGTATCGCCATGTGGCCGAGGTCGCGGGCTTTCCCGTCGTGGCTTCGGGCGGCATCTCGACGCTCGATGATATCCGCGCACTGGCCGCGGTGGGCGAGGATGCCATCGAGGGTGCCATTACCGGTCGTGCGCTCTACGAGGGCAACTTTACGCTGGCCCAGGCGTTGACCGCCGCCCGAGGGAAGGAGTAGCCCATGCTTGCCAAACGCGTGATTCCCTGTCTGGATGTTAAGGACGGCCGCGTGGTCAAGGGCGTCAACTTTGTGAGCCTGCGCGATGCTGGCGACCCGGTGGAGCTGGCGCGCGCCTACGACCGCGAGGGTGCAGACGAGGTCGTCTTCCTGGACATTACCGCGACGAGCGACAACCGCGCGACGACCATCGAGATGGCGGCGCACGCGGCCGAGGAGCTCGCTATTCCCTATACCGTGGGCGGCGGTTTCCGCGACTTGGCGGGCATGCGAACCATGGTTGCCGCCGGTGCCGACAAGGTGTCGCTTAGCTCTGCCGCCGTGCGCGATCCGTCGTTGATCAGCCAGGCCGCCGCGGCGTTTGGCAGCCAGGCCGTGGTCGTGGCGATTGATGCCAAGCGCGTGGGCCTGCCCGGTCAGCCGGATGCCGACAAGTGGGAGGTCTTCACGGCGGGCGGTCGCAACGCCACGGGTATCGATGCGGTGGCGTGGGCCGAGGAAGCGGCTCGTCGCGGCGCCGGTGAGATCTTGCTCACCAGCATGGATCGCGACGGCACCAAGGCTGGCTTCGACCTGGCACTCACCCGCGCCGTGGCGCGCGCGGTGCCGATCCCGGTGATCGCAAGCGGCGGCGTGGGCACGCTCGAGCATTTTGCCGAGGGCGTGATCGAGGGCGAAGCCGACGCCGTACTGGCGGCCAGCGTCTTTCACTTTGGAACTTTCAGCATTCGCGAAGTCAAAGAATATATGGCCTCTCAAGGCATCCCTGTCAGGTTGGACTTCTAGCGCTGCGGCTTGCCCAGGCGCCGCATCTTGCCGCTCAAACCGTCGCTCGCGTACCAAAGTACGCGTCGCTCCTCTTTCGCGGCAACCTGCGGCACCTGGACAACCCTCGCCGACCTGTGGGATTTCGTTTGTTACTTGGGAGAAATGATGACTGAGGTAATAAATGCTACCGAGCTTAAATACGACGCCCGCGGGCTGATTCCTTGCGTGGTTCAGCAGCATGACACCGGTGAGGTGCTTATGGTTGCTTGGATGAACGAGGAATCGGTGGGGCTGACGCTCAAGACCGGGACCACGTGGTTTTGGAGTCGCAGCCGTCAGGAGCTCTGGAACAAGGGCGCGACGAGTGGCAACATGCAGGAGGTCAAGGAGCTCTGGGCCGACTGCGATAGCGATACGCTGCTGGTCAAGGTGGACTCACCGGGCCCGGCCTGCCATACCGGCAACCGTACCTGCTTCTTTAAGCGCGTGGAAGGGGGAGTGCGATGAAAGTCGTGACGCCGTTCGAGGTCGCCGAATGCAACACCGAGCTCCTCCGCGCGGGCGTGCCATGCCGCGTGCACCTGACTGATGCCTGCGGGGCGCAGTCGCTTTGGCTCGAGGCCGAGAAGGAAAGGCTCGATGAGGCCCATGCCGTCATCGTCGAGTTCTTTGAGAAAAAGGGCGCAAAGCCTCGGTTCGATGAGGCCGGTACCTACTTTACGCTGCAGTAACGAGAGGAAATAACCATGGGAGTCAGAACAGCTAACGTGCAGCCGGGAAACATCGGTGAGACGCTGACGGGACTGGCCGAGGTGATTCACAGTCGTCGCGACGCATCGCCGCAGGAGAGCTATACCGCGCGTCTGCTGACCGACGTCGAGGACGAGCTTCTCAAGAAACTTGCCGAGGAGGCGAGCGAGGTGATCATGGCCTGCAAGGATAACGATCACGATCACATCCGCTACGAGGCCGGCGACCTGATCTACCACTTGCTCGTGACGCTCGAGCGCTACGGCATCACCCTCGACGAACTGGCCGGCGAGCTCAACGCCCGCCGCCACTAGTCATTGGGGACGTTCTTAAACGACTAGTCGTTTGGGGCAGTCTTTCGGGAGTTGCCAATGAAATAGAAGTTGCGGTGGAATAGTTCTTGTTTGACGGTCTTAGGGCCATAAACAGGAACTATTTCACCGCAACTTATGAGGGGATGGCTAGGCGAGGGGCGTGGATTCCCATTCTCCGGTGAGGTGGGGGATGTCGAAGGTTCGATAGCCGCAGTCGTAGGCGTGGGCCTGAGCCTCGCGGATGTTCCAGCAGATGTCGCAGGCGCGGTGCGCGTCCGAGCCAAAAGTAATCGGCACCTCGGCGTGGGCGAAGCGACGCAAAAGCCCGGTCGCGGGGTAGTAATCGTCGAGCCCCTTGCGCGGTGCGGCGGTCGAGACCTCAACGCGGCGACCCGTATCGTGGGCGCACTCGGCCATCTGCTGCCAAAACGGCGCGGGGTCAAAGTCGGGTGCAAAGCCGTCCTTCGAAAAGCGCATGACCAGGTCGGGGTGGGCCATCACGTCAAAGTTAAGCGAGCTTTCGCAAGCACGGCACCAGTCGTCGACGTAGCGCTCCCACACGCCGCGCACGCCCAGGTTTTCCCAAACATGCAGGTTGGTATCGTCGTCGATCCAGCCGCAAAGGGAATCGGGTGTATCGGGGCGCGCGACGTTTTCCGTTCCCACCGTACCCGCGGCACCTGCCATGATATCGCCCGGGTCGCCAATCCAATGCACGCTGCCCAAGCGCACCACGGCGCCCCGGGACCAGCGCTCAACCAAGGGTTCGCAGCCCTCGTACCAATCGCATTCAAAGCCATAGATAAGCTCGAGCTCCGGCGCGATTTGCGCGGCAAGCCTGCGGGCGTCCTCAAAGGCCAGACGATGTGCCGGCAAGTCGCCCTCGACGACCTGCACCTCGCAGTTAGCATCCATACTGGCAGGCAGGGCGAGGTGGTCGGTCGAGACCATGACGCGGCAGCCTGCCGCAGCAGCGGCACGGACGTTGTCATCAAACGAGGCGTGCCCGTCCGAGAACGAGGTGTGGGTATGGCAATCGACCAGCGGGCAGGCGGGCATGGCGACTCCTTTGCATTTGGTGAATCCGCTCCATTGTAATGGTGCAGCTCTCAACACGCCGCGCACGCCGGAGCTCGAAATCGACCGGAAAGACTGCGCGGCGCGTGCCGGCGCCGGCGACTACTTGCTTCGTGCCGCCGCGCGTTTGGCCTGCACTGTTACCATTGCGTGTCTCACGGCGGTGATGGGGCGATAGCGGATCATACGCGGTCCCGACCAGCGCATGACCTCGCGGATCTTCTCGCGCATGGCAGGCCGGTAACAATGCGAAGGACATGCCGAGCAAAATGTCTTGGTGCCCATGTGCGGGCAGTGCTCAATGCGCGCGATGGCGTATTTCTGCAGCTCGGCGCATTCGGGGCAGAGCGTAATGGTCCGAAGGCCGAGTTTCACGCGCACGGGCTTATCGTCGCCAGCCTGCTCGACCGCATGCCCGCCGCCATGATGTCCACGACACCACAGCGCAATCATCTGCGACACCATCTGGGCCTCGCGCTCACGTTTGCGTGCCAGCTCCGGTGTGTCGACCGGGCGCGCCATTAGCTCAGCCTCCCGTGCTCGACCGAAAGCGAGAAATCGGCAAAGGCGCAGGTGCTGGCACGGTGACTCACGAGCACAATGGTCTTGCCGCGGCGCTTGAACTCGTCGATCGCCTGCATCACGGACGCCTCGTTGAGGGCATCGAGCGCGCTGGTGGGTTCGTCGAGCAAGATGAAGGGTGCGTCGTTGAGGAAGATGCGCGCAAGGCCGATGCGCTGGCGCTCGCCGCCCGAAAGCGAGTCGCCCAGCTCGGCAACGGGCGTGTCGAGTCCCTGCGGCAGACGGTCGATGAGCGTGGTGAGTGAGGCGGAGCGGCAAGCGTCGAGCAGCTCGGCATTGGTGGCGTTGGCGCGCGCGACCAGCAGGTTCTCGCGTACGGTGCCGCAGAACAGATGCGTGTCCTGGGTCATGTAGGCCTCGTGGCTGCGCAGGCTCGCCGTGTTGATGCGGCGGGCATCGACGCCGCTTACCGTGATGGTGCCGGCTGCGGGGTCCCAAAAGCGCATGAGCAGCTTAAGCAGCGTCGACTTGCCCGAGCCCGAGCGCCCCATGATGCAGGTCATGGTGCCGGGCGCAAAGGTACAGGTCACGTCGTCGAGGATGAGACTCGTGGCGGTGTCGTTCGCGACCTGCCCTGTGGCGCCCGCACCGCCCGCGTCCGCGCCGCCCGCATAGCTAAAGCTCACATGCTCGGCTGCGGCGCCGGCAAACTCAACGTCCTGTCCATCGGCGACCTCGGCACACTGGGGCTGCTCGTCGAGCAAATCGAGCACGCGTGCGCCCGAGGCGAGCGTCTCCTGCAGTGAGGCACCCAGGCGGCTCACGGCCATCACCGAGCCAAACGACGACACAAAGGTAAAGACGGCGACAAACGCTGCGGCAAAGTTAATCGTTCCCGCAGCCACCAGCTGCAGCGCACGTCCGAGCATCATCAGATTGGCCGCAAGAATAAGCGCATCGGCTACGGCCTCGCTGGCCGCTTGGCGGCGCTTGAGGCGCGCGTCCACGGCGCAGACTTGCTCGGTCAGCTTGCCCAGGGCACGGCTGCGATCGGCGCCACCGGCAAACTGGATAGTCTCGGATGCGCCGCGCAGACTGTCGAGCACAAAGGCACCCAGCTTACCGGCGCCCTCGCGGCTCTGGCGGCCGGTGGTGCCGCATGCCTTGGCCGAGATCAGGGGCAGCAGCACGCCCAGGACCGCGTAGGCCACGAGCGCGATGCCCGCGAGCTCGGGGCTCACAGCCAGCAAAAAGCCCTCAAACACAACGGTGCAGACCAGAGCGATGGCAATGGGCGAGATGGTGTGCGCGTAGAAGACTTCGAGCAGCTCGATATCCGAGGTGACCAGACTCACGAGCTCGCCCTTGCCGCGGCCCTCGAGCTTAGCGGGGGCGAGCTGGCGCAGGGCGCCAAACACCAGGTCGCGAATGTGCGCGAGCAGACGGAATGCGATGTAATGGTTGCAGAGCTGCTCGCCGTAGTGGAGCGGCCCGCGTGCGATGCCGCAGGCGGCACAGGCCGCGCATGCTGCGATAAGACCAAGCCCCAAGGCGTTGCGGCCCAGCGCGGCCATAAGGCCGAGGGCGCCAAAGGCCGGCACGAACGCGGCGGTGAGCATGCCAATGCTGCCCAGCGCGACGGCTAGCACAAGCCAGCCGGCAAGCGGTCGGACGAGCCCCATCATGCGCCACATGATGGACGGCGCCGAGCGACGGGCGCGGCCGGAGTCAGGCGCCGCGGTAGCGGAAGACGAGCCGGCACCGTTGAGGCCATCGGTACAGGCAGTACTGCCGCCAACAGCCTCAACCGCGCCGGCATCCTCGGCATCATCCTCCGCATACGCATATGCCGAGAGTTGCTCCTGGCTGTTCCACATGCGCGCATAGACGCCCGCGCCCGACAGGAGCTCATCATGGGTGCCGCGCTCGGCAATGCGACCGCGCTCCAGCACCAGAATCTGATCGGCGTCCACGATTGTCGACAGGCGGTGTGCCACCACAATTACAGTGTGCCCGCCGGCGAGCGATGCAATGACCTCGCCGATTGCGGCTTCGCTTGCGGCATCGACGTTGCTCGTAGCCTCGTCAAACACATAGATCGGCGAGTCGTGCAGCAGGGCGCGTGCCATGCACACGCGCTGGCGCTGGCCACCCGAAAGGTTGGTGCCGCCCTCGTTAATCACCATGTCGAGCCCGCCGTTGGCCTGCACAAAGGCCGCCACGCGCGTGCGACCGAGCGCGCGCAAAAGCTCGGCGTCGGTGGCGTTGGGCTGGGCGAGCAGCAGGTTGTCGCGCAGGGTGCCGGCAAACAGGTAGCCGTTGGTGGGCACCAGCGTGACGGCGCGCATGAGTGAGGTGACCGTGGCATCGCGCAGTTCAACGCCGCCAATGCGCACGCTGCCGCGGTAGGCACCCTTGCGGCCCGAGATAATCCCCGCGAGCGTGGACTTGCCGCCGCCGCTTTCGCCCACGAGTGCCACGAGCGAGCCGTGCGCAATGGTCGCGCTGGCGCTGTCCAGCACCGTGCGGTCGCCGTATGCATAGCTCACGCCCGCGAGCTCGATATCGCCGCGACCGTCAAGCTCAACATCGCCGCGCTCGGGCTCGGGCGTATCCAAAATGCCAAACATGCGGCGCGAGGCGGCCATGCCGTTCATGGCCGTGTGGAACAGCGATCCCAGGCGGCGCATGGGCAAAAAGAACTCCTGCGACAGAAAGACGATGAGGAAGGCAGCCTCAAAGCCAATCTTGCCCGTGGCGAGCTGCAGCGTGGCTACGATAATGCCGAGCGCGGCGCCCATATAGACGACCAGGTCCATAACGCAAATGGAGCGCAGCTGCATCACCAGCAGGCGCATGGTCGCTGTGCGGAAACGCTCGGACTCGGCGTTGATGCGCTCGTGCCAGCTGCGATCGGCCTGGTAGACCTTAAGGGTGGTGAGACCCTGCACGGCCTCCAGGAACATGCCGCCCAGATCGACATAGCTGCCCCAGTACTCGGCACCGATCTTTTTGGCGTTGCGCATGACCATCATGATGGAGACGGGGATGACCGGAACGCAGGCGAGCAGCAGCGCGGCGGGAAGACCCGCCTGGCCCACGAGCAGTACAAACAGCGTGATGGGTGCCAAGCCGGCAAAGAATGCTCATGTACGGTAAGGAAGCAAGCAACCGAAAACAAGAGATAGACCGCCAGCACTACACTATTCCGAACCAAAGACCAAAAGATAAGCATTGTGGGAAAATCTAAACTTTTGGATTTTCCTACAATGCCGACTACGGCGGAATCCTTCCCACTCCTTATATCTTTATTTCCGTATACATTGAATTTGTATTTAGTAAATGCTATAATGTCCCTATTCAAATTATAAATGTGTTGAATTAGTTACATGTACATATTTTTTGTGCCGCATAAATACCCTGTTGAGGTTGTCGTTCTTTGTCCAGATGTGGAAACAATAAAAGGAAGGGAACGATACAGGGAGAAAACAGGCTATTCCGGCTTTACGGTTGAAACCTTATACGATACATTTATGCAGACAACACCACGGATCGGCTTTTGGCTGGACAATTCCAACCAAACACCACAGCAGACAGCAGAAACCATTCTGAACGCCAGAAAGTCGGTATGATTGTTACAGTTACTGTTCAAGGGTATGCATAGTCCATTGTAAAAAGTGATGAAATTTATTTTTTTGTTTTGTGGATAACCAGTTCCAGTAGGAAAAATTATGTTTATAGTCTTTCCTGCTGTTTCTTTTTTGAAGAGTTATCCACCGGATTTTATTTTACACAGTACATTTTTTTTATAGCCTTACCATATAGTCCTTATTTTTCAAGATACAAAATACCTGCTTATCCACAGTCATATCGACGAAAGGACAATTCCTGGAAATTCGCTTTTTTCCCATGTTTCTGTTATACTTCTCTATAAGAAAGAGAGGGCTGCCTTATGGACATTGATTTAAAAGAAGAGATCAGAAAACAGGATGAGCTTCTTGCCGAATATCTCAGAGTGATTGAGATCCAGAAAGGACTAATCCAGGAACAGAAAAAAATGATCGAATATCTGGAAGATCATATCTCAAAGATCACAGATATCATAAGCGACATCTGACCCGAACACTTCTGGAGGAACATACATGCCGGATACTTATGATTACATTACACTTCTGTGCCGGCTGAAAGCAGCACAGACCAGAATTAAAGAGCTGGAATCTGGAGAAAGATATATCCATCTTCAGGAACTTCACCAAAAAGAATACATGGCTTATGAACGGAAGCTCCGGAGATTAACGCAGGATCTGGCAGCCGCCCATAGAGAAACGATCCGTGTCCGTAATTATTGGTTTCAGGTACTGGAAGATATGCAGAGGGAACTTGAACAGGCAAAAAGAAAGGCTGAGCAGGAACTGAAAAAAATGGAAAAGCGTGCACTGGATGCTGAAAAACAGCGGGATGATGCACTGGATAAAGCAAAAGAGATCCGTCTGCAGTATTATGAAACAGCTGCTGAACTGGAAGAAGAACGGGGGAAAAACCTGAAACTGCGTGCACAGATCAATCGTGACTATGAAAACTCCGCTATTCCTTCCTCTAAGTCGATCAAACGGAAAAAGATCGCAAACAGCAGGGAAAAAACAGGACGGAAACCGGGCGGTCAGCCGGGGCATCCCGGCCACCGCAGAAAAAAACAGGAACCCACACAGCCGGTTATCCTTCTTCCTGCACCGGAAAAAGTCCTGGAAGACAGTGATTTCAAAAAGACCGGCAGAACGATCATAAAACAGATGATGGGCATCCAGGTGCTCCTGAATGTGGTGGAATATCATGCAGATATTTACTACAACACAAAGACAGGTGAACGGGTGCATGCTGCATTTCCAGACGGGGTTGTGGATGAAGTGAATTATGACGGAAGTATCCGGGCATTCCTGTTCCTTCTGAACAATGACTGCTGTGTTTCTATTGACAAGAGCAGGAAATTCCTGTCAGATCTGACAGGCGGGAAACTGAATATCTCCAAGGGGATGATAAGCAAACTCAGCAGGGAGTTTGCTTTAAAAACTGTGCCTGAACGCAGGGCCACATATGCAGATATGCTGCTTTCTCCCGTCATGCATACAGACTGTACAAATGCGAAAGAAAACGGAAAAAGCTGTCATGTATACGTCTGTGCAGTACCGGATGGAAAAGTCCTGTACTTTGCCCGTGAGAAAAAAGGGCATGAAGGGATAAAAGGGACGGTCACTGAGGATTATCAGGGGATCCTTGTGCACGATCACGATGTTACTTTTTATAATTATGGAGCAGATCACCAGGAATGTCTTGCCCATGTGCTGCGATACCTGAAAGACAGCATAGAGAATGAGCCGGACCGTATCTGGAACAAAGAAATGCGTTCACTGCTACAGGAAATGATCCATTTCCGAAATGGAATCCAGCTGCCCCATAAGCCGGATCCAAAGACGATCTCCGGATTTGAAAAAAGATACCAGGCAGTACTGGAAACAGCCAGAAGAGAATACGGGGACATTCCGGCAAATGATTATTACAGAGACGGGTACAATCTATTCCTGAGAATGGAGAAATACATGCGGAACCATCTGCTGTTCCTGCATGATCTCCGGGTACCTGCCACGAATAACGAAGCCGAAAGGCTTTTGCGGAATTATAAGCGGAAACAGGCGCAGGCCGTGACATTCAGAAGTTTCGAAAGCATCGATTACCTCTGTCAATGCATGAGCATGCTTGTTTTGATGCGCCGGGAAGAACCGGCAAATATATTTGACAGAGTGTCCAGGATATTTGGATAAAGAAAACCGATGGCTTTGACTGTTATCAGTCTACACCATCGGTTTTCTTAAGTCCAGTTAACCTCTGAACAGTAACCCACTATTTAAATCTGATGTGGAGTTATTAGTGTGGCACTTGACAGTAGTTTGGATTTTGAGTAAAGTTGTATTAAAACAGTGAGAAAGAAATGGATATTTATTATGACTACCATAAAAGAAATTGCAGAGATGGCTGGAGTTAGTATGACAACAGTCTATAATGTACTTCATGGAAATGTAAAAAAAGTATCGAAAGCGAATATGGAAAAAATACAGGCTTTGCTAGATGAATATCACTATGTACCGAAAATGGGACTGAGAGCTTTGAAAAATAACAGTTCTAAGATTATTGGAGTGGTAATTCATACATCTCGTTATTATGAGAATACAGTTATTTCAGATACTTTTTACAGTCATGTTATTGGTGCGTTGGAAGAATCTCTTAGAAAAGAAGGATATTACATGATGCTATATGCGGCGGAAGATTTGGAAGAAATCTTTCATATGTCATTAGCTTGGAATGTAGACGGATTGATTGCGATTACATTTAAATATCATAACTATATTAAATTGAAAACATTGATAAACAAACCGATAGTTGCAATTGATTTAATTGATAAAGAGGCAGAAGATTATGTTAATGTAGGTCTTCAAGATGAAAATGGTGGTTATATAATGACCAAATATCTTTTAGAAAAAGGATATGAGAAAATTTATGTCTGCGCAAGAAAGAATGCCGGTGTGGATCATGAACGCTGGATTGGATATCGAAAGGCATGGGAGGAAGCAGGGAAAAGCTATCTGACAAATGATTTTATTTCACTTAATGAAACTGAACAAGATAGAAATAAAAATTATCAGATGATG
>UQMY01000039.1 GCA_900542325.1 uncultured Collinsella sp.
GCCCTGCCGGGGCGCGAGGCGTAGGGACTACCCACACGAACTCACGAAGGCTCCAACTTTAGCTCCTCCGTTTGCGGCGTAGCGATACAGCAGATGGGCGTTATTGCTCAGAAAAGTCTCAAAACCTCGCTTCTCCTCGTCGGTAAAACGCCCCTCCCACATGGTCCAATTGTAAGAAGGCAGCTCGCAACGAGCGGAGTCGAAACCCTCTGCCGTCGGTCGTTCAAAATGCACGATGACCTTTTCGATATCGCCATCTGTGATCAGGTCAGAATGAATGACCTCGGTACCATCTTCGAATGTCATATACGGGTACATCACGTAAACCACCTCGCAATCATTAATTCAGTTTAGCATCAAGCTAGTGCACCAATGATAGCAAGCCCCCTTGATGAGTTGATGGCATCTGTTGCCAGCACGATCGACGGCGGTCCGGATTGTTGGGCCCCGGCCATAATCGACCGCCACGAAGCGTTCATCCGCAGGTGCGTGGCATAGCGCCTAGAACACTAGCTGAGACAAGGACACTATCGCTGGCATAGTGAACATAGACAGAAGGGTGGTAACACAGACTGTTCCACATGCATATCGATAGTCCTTATTATGCTGCTGGGCAAAGATAGCTACATTCGCGCCGGTGGGGGTCGCAGCCGCAATCAGCAGCGCCATCTTAATTGACCTATCACATGGAAAGAGACATAGGAACAGGAGCGAAAGAATCGGAATGACAAGCAGCCTGACCGATGAGACGGCAAACAAGCTTTTCGCCCTCAGGAGCGCCATCAAATCAGACTGAGCAAGATAGATACCGAGAGTCATCATTGCTAGCGGAGTGTTGAGCCCCGAGATATACGAAAGCACTGACTGTGCCAGAGGGACCGTTGGGACACGAAGGATAAAAATCAAGAAACCGCCCAATAAAGCCATGACCATTGGACTTGTCAGGATCGCTTTAGGACTCATACATTTTTTAGACCCCGACAGCAGATACTGCCCGTATGTCCATTGCATGGCATTGAGAAGAGCGATCATGCACGTGATGAAAAACACGGCATCTTTTCCAAGCGCCGCTTCAACAAGGGGTATTCCCACAAATCCAGCATTCGAGAATGCCGCAGCAAAAATGTCGATGGGACGGCCCCTGAACAACAGGCGGGCAACAACGCAAGCGAGCAACAACATCGCCGCCGACAGCATTAAGGTCATTCCCAACTCATACATCCTCTGAAACGAATACTCGATCCAAAATGATTTGAGAATGATTGCGGGAATCACAAGGTTGATGAGCAACTTTCCGAATTCTATTGCAGCCTGCTCGCTCAATATGCCCAAGCGGTTTAGAGCGTAGCCCATTCCCATGAGCAAAAACATGATAAGGACTTGTTGGATGAGAGGTTCAATGATTGACACAATACATGCTCCGTATAATCCTGACCGGTTCATCTACCACGATGGTCTATAGCGCCTGCTATAGCGCGGCACCGACCGCCTGAATGATTCGCGCAACGAACGCATCGGCAACCCCGCGCGGCGTTCGCGAGTTGTAGGTTTCAAAATACTTGCCGTAGTCTTCCTGAGGCACAAGGTAGTTGCAGTACGTGTTCGCATAGCCGATAACAAAGACGTTGTATTGGCTAAACGCCCTCTTAAAATCCAAGCCTAATGTGCTACACGTATCGCATGGCATCGTGATAAAAATGCAGTTACCAATTACCGCAAACTGGCTCGGAAGCTCAAGCTCGATTTTCCCCATCGAGAGCTTAAGCTGTTGCCGCTTAAGGAGAAAGTCTCGCATCGGGCTCGCATCCATAGCCTCTATCCGATTGGTCATCTCGATCCAATCCGGATCTGTTTTTGCATCGTAGACACTCTTCATGCTGATAGAGCCCCAACGCGGGGTATCAACTCTGAGTGCCGCGCGCTCACGCTTGGATTCAATTTGAGCGCAAAGTTCGTTAGCCGTACGCTCGAGTTCGGCAACTCCCTCCCCTTGCCGATAGAAACGCGTCGACACATCCCCGCACGTTCCGTTGACGCAAAGTACAGGACAGCCATATTTCCTCTCCAAACGCTGCCTGACATGCCCAATCAAATCAGCAGAGAGGACGGCGCTTTTCCCATTAAGGATGGTAGGATGAGCGGACATGAACAGCATTTTTCCAATTGGGCGACCACCTTGAGCGTCCTCAAACGAGAAAATACTTACCTGTTTATCGGCCGGACCGCCCTGAACATTTCGATTCCCGTACAGTCCCTCGATGCCTAACATCTCCATCGATACGGTCGCCTTCGACCTGGACGCCCATGCAGATACCGCCGCCTCGGTAGCCAAGCCAATCAAATCACTCGTCAATTCGGTTTCAGGTAACGTGTCCTCGTAGGCAAGCTTAAAATAGCATGGTGCAGAATGGGTATGAATGCATGCGACGACGATATTGCTCGAATCGATGCCCGTTTTTGACGATACGGCGTTCTTGACCGAAAGGGAAAAATCTTTCGACACCATTATTGAATCGAGCTCGATAAGAATAAACGGGACAAGATCAACACAGACAGCGCTAGCGTTGACCTCAATAGGATCAAGAACATCCGTCCAGGCACCTTTTCTGTTGTAGCCGCCCATGCGGCAAGGAGACTGGGGTGTTACGTCAATCTTCGAGATTCCAAACTCTATGTTCATTCCAACTCCAACTCTTCGCGGCACACGCCGCCCAAACATCGGAAATAGAAATACAAAAAGAGAAGGGCGTCATGGACGCCCTTCCAATGCGTCCTGCCACACGCAGGCCGTAGAAAACTTAACGCTCGGAAACGGGACCATTCTCGAGCTCATCCGCCGTAAAGCCCAGGAAATACGTGCCCAAGGCGCTCACAAGGAAGCCTGCACCAGCAGCGATTCCAAAGTTGATGAGATTCTGGGTCCCGCCGCCCGCAAACGCGAGGAACTCCAAGAAGTTGGATGCCGCGCCGGCAGTATAAACCGTGGCTCCGAGAGCGATTGCAAGCGCACCGGCAACAAAGGATCCGATAATCTTCCAGACAAACACGCGGCGATAGCGCAGCATCATGCCGTAGATGAAAGGCTCGCCGACGCCTCCGACAATGTTTGCGACCAAATAGCCGAATGCCATGCTCTTCTCGTCTTTATCGCACAGCTTGAGCCAGGTCGCCACCTCGCAGCCGAAGGTCGCCCAAAGGCTAACGCCCGTCGCAACCAAAACAAAGCTGTCGGTTCCCACAGTCATATAGTTAGCGATGGCAATCATCGCAACCGCCACATGCATGCCGGTAATAATCATTGGGCACCAAAGACCCGCCAGAATACCTCCTCCGAGGATGGCGGCGATACCACCGGAAGTACCAAGGAACTCAAAACCGGCGGCGAGGGCATTACCGGCCCATGAACCAACAGGGGCGAGAGCGCAGAGAGACACAGGAACAGCGACGACCATGGTAAGGAAAGGCGCGAAAACCGTTGAAAGGGTATCTGGCACATATTTGCGGAAGAAGCGCTCGATATAACTCATCGCCCACACGGACAGAAGAATGGGAAGGACCGTCTTTGTGTAGTTTGCGGCGACGCAAGGAATGCCATAAACGGAGAACTGAGCTCCATCGGTCGCAAGCTGAATCATGGTCGGGTCGATAAGAATGCCGCCCATAAAGGCACCGAGGACAGGCGTTACGCCAATGTTCTTAGCCGCATTATAGCCAAGGTAGATGGGGATAAAATAGAACGCTGCGTCATAAACCATGTTCATCAGAACATAAAGGTCGCTTGTGTCGGACAGCACGCCCGCCATCGTAGGTCCCAGCACCACCGCTACGGTCTTGAACAGGCCAGCACACATTAGGACGGGGATCATAGGCACCATGGAGCTTGACAGGTAGTTGAGGATGTTATTGCCAATAACCTTAGGTGTGAGCTTCTGCTTAGGAGCATCAAGGTTCTCGTCGATGGCGTCCTGCTTGGCAAAGCCGCCGATCTTGCAGAGCTCGTCATAAACCTTGGGCACGTTTTGGCCCACGATTACCTGGAACTGCCCTCCGGAGATTTGAGCACCCAACACACCGCCAATCTTCTTCACTTCTTTGATATCGGGGGCATCGATATCTTTGAGGTTAAAACGCAGGCGCGTCATACAGTGCGCAACAAACGTCACGTTCTCCTTGCCACCGACGGCCTCGAGCACGTCCGCGGCGATTTTCTTATTGTCAGTCATAGCTGAACTCCCTTGCTTTTCTGTCTTCCCGTTTGCGCACACGCGAAGAACCGATTACGGCAGGCCTGACACGAGGCAAATCGAGAAAAGCAAGAAGAAGACAAAAACAGAAGAGCCCCAAAGCACAAAGCGGACAGGGAACTGTCTACGTCATGCTTCGAGGCTCTTCTCGAATAACACCTTATGTGACTACGAAACTACATCCAACAGGTGCTTTTACGAAAGTCGAAACCGGCAAACGGTCGAATTTCGGCGATGAGCGGTCAATCAGGACCTGGATCCCGCGCAGACGCGATTGACATGGAGCATCAGGTAGACCTTCTCTTCATCGGCGAGCGCGGCGTCAAAGCGTTCTTCGATAAGCGCGGCCATGCGGTCGACGCACACGGCCACATCGGGATGCTGCTCGCAAAGCGGCCCATAGAGCGCACCGTTCTCCGTGTTGAGGGGCTCTCCTGTCTGCACGCGCTCCAGCAGGTAGCGCACGTGTGTGGCATAGCGGCAAAAGTCAAAGCCGTCGCGGTCCACACAAACCCCCAGCTCGGACTCGATGATCTTGGTGAAGTTCTCGAGCATCACCTCGTCCTTACGCACCGTATTGGATTTGGCCTTTGAAGACGAGGCGACCACGCTGTTGACGATGCAGAGCGCGATACCGCTCGCCTCCCCCCGCGGCATCTTAACGTTGAAGCCGCGATTGATGCCCTCGAGCGCGAACTGGGCGATCTTGTACTCGATGGGGTACATCTGCTGCACGTCATAGGAAAGCGGCATCTGCACAAACATATGCTCGCGGCAGCGCTTGATGGCAAAAGCGATATGGTCGGCCATGGTAAAGGGAAGGTTTGCCGAGAGCTCGCGCGAGATGTTGGAGCGAGCGATATCGGCAATCTGGGCGGAGAACTCCATCACCTGAGGATCGATCTCGTCGAGCAGCGCTAGGTAGCGCGAGTCGACACCGTAGAAGGTTCGCTCGATCTTATCGAGTGTGACCTCATCGGGGCCATTGGGAAACCCGATACCGCGGCCAATTGCCACGAGTTCACGGCCCTTGGCGTTTACGCAGATAACCGTATTGTTGTTGATCCGCTTAAGGATTTTCATGACGCTCCCTACCCGGCGCAAGCAACAGCGCCGCGAGCCCGATTATTCCACGGGATTTCAAATCCGGTCAACCTTCCTTTCGACATCCGAACGATTCGCCCCGTCTTCATTCGATCAGCCTGAGAAGAAGTTTCGCGCTTTGGTGAGTTGATGGTGTTGCGGGCGAATCCATCTCCGGTTCACACCGACTGGGTACCCTGAGGGCTGAACAACCTGTCGCAGCACTAAACGAACCGGGAGGACCCCGTATGACGACTGAATATACCGACGCGCCGCGCACGCGCGTCATGACGCCGGCATCGCTCAACAACGGCGTGCACGAGAACCATTCCATCGGACAGACCATGGCCATCGCACCCAAAAAGGGCCTGTTTGACGACATTTCCATTCCCCAGATCATCGCCGGCGCCGCAGCTGCCGCCACGAGCGTCGCGCTTGCCTCCAAGATTGGTATCGCTGGTTCAGTAATTGGCGCCGCCGTGAGCTCGGTCATCACCGTTGTGTCCTCGCAGGTCTACCGCCACTTTATCTCTGCCAGCGCCGAAGCAATCAAGGGCACGCATGCCGCTGTCGACTACCCTGCCGGCGCCTACGAGCCCGTTGAACCCAATGTCGAGGAGCACCTAGGTGGCGTCGCGACCACGCAGGAGATGCGTCAGGTTGCAGGTCGCGCGACCACGGCGCGCGTCGCCCCCAACAGCCTGCGCGCCAAGGCAGCGGCAGAGCGCAGCCAGACGCAAAAGAAGGTCATCGTCTTCTCGATCGCCATCGCCATCGTCGCGGTCATCGCCTGCGCCGGCGCCATCCTTATCACCACCGCCGGAGAGGGTCTGGGTGAGCGCCCCGAGCCAATCCTTTCGTCGCGCACGACCGAGAGCGATGCAAATGGCACCGCCCAGTCACAAGATCAGCAGGCACAGACGGACGACGCACAAGACAGTTCTACCTCTGCCGATTCGTCATCGAACACCCAAAACCAATCGCAGGACACCGATTCTTCTGCGTCCAACAGTGGCACGCCGTCCGGCACGACCGACTCAAGCCAAACGACTGACGGTTCGCATCCGAGCACGGGCGGCCAGACGAGCGACAGCACTTCGGGAACGGGCACAGCAGACGGCAGCAACACCAACAGCTCGAACAGCTCGAGCGGAACCGCGTCCGGCACGGCATCCGACAACTCGAGCCAAGGCACGGCATCGGGCAACTAAGCACATTTTCCTCTCATAGATAACCGGCCTGTATAACGGGCGCGAATCGACAGCGGTTCGCGCCCGTTTGCCTTGGGCGCCGCCATGGCGAACGCTATGCGATGGTAAGATGCTTTACATGTGTAAAGAGGAGATTTGCCATGAGCAAGACAATAGTTAGGCCCACGCTTTCGCTGGGCAACCACATCTATCTGTATCGCCTGCTACGCGATGCGATTGGATGCGGCAAGCAAACGTTTATGACGCAGGTCGAGGAGGCACTCGTCGCGGGCGATATGACGGCCTACGACCTGGGCTTTGAGTCCACGCGCGAGTTGCTCGAAGAGCTTGACGACTGCATTAAGCTGACCGTCTTTAAGGGCGGGCGTCTGTATGCCACCGTCATCGCCAACGAGGCTTGGGATGCCGCTCTCGCCAAGGGCGAGGACAACCCCAAGGCAGCCAAGGGAGCCAAGCAGTCCTACAAAAAGAAAAAGCGCGGTGAGAAGGACCTGAAGGCTGTGCGCCCCAAGCACGTTAAGCGCGCCGAGCCCGAGCCCGTGGCCGAAGTCGCTCCGGAACCCGAGCCCGAGACAGAGATCGAAGTCGCTATTGAGGTAACAGCAGAAGCCGAACCAGAAATCGCCGTCACGACCGATCCCGAAGTCATATCCGAGCAGGAAGTAACTGCGGAGCTCAACGAAGCTCCCAAGTCGACAACCGAAGAAGCCGCTAACCAACCCGAGACGTCTGCGTTCCAAAACAGCGATGTCTTTGGCAACGAGGCCGAGGACGATCAGTCCGACGAACCCGCCGATCAAGACGCTACCGAGTCGGCGCCGGAGCCCGAGACACCGCAGCCCGCCATCTCGCTTACGGTCGTCTATGACCCCGAGAACGCAAACGCCGGCATCACCACCATGGCGTCCACGCCCATCGAGGCAAAGCCGAGCGTCGAGAACGAGAACGCGACGCAGGTTGAGGTTGAAACTGCAGCTGCAGACGCGCCCGTCACCGTGGAGCCCGTAGATTCCACGATCAAGCCGGAAGCGACGCCGGAGCCCGCACCCGTCATCGAGTCCGCGCCCACCTCTGCTTGCGACCAAATTCCCGCACCTGCACCGGCTTCGGCACCCGCAGCGGCCCCAACCCCCGCACCTGCAGCGCCCACCATCCCCAAGGACTTCCCCGTCGATTTCGCAACCGAGGTCTTCTGCCCCGGCCCGCTTCTGCACCAGCTGTCGACCTATCTCCCCTACGGCGCCGACACGCTCGGCATCGTCGGCGAGTACTACTGGATCGCCCGCGAGCGCGGTACCATCGAGGCCGCGCGAAACCGCGCAAGCTTCCCCCTGCGCTACACGCAGGCCGGCGAGCGTCGCGAGGTTGCCGTGCGCATCCGCCGCAACACCACCGGCGGTCTCGGAGCCGCCTGGGCCATCGATAAAGTCGAACCTTCTACCAAGTAACAAAAAGGGACGATAACCCTCAAGGTTATCGTCCCTTTCTCATTAGGTCACCTGAGCTCGACTAATCGCGCGTCAGCTTGCGGTGAATACGATGCGGCTGGGCTGCGTCCTCGCCCAAGCGCTCGATACGGTTGGCCTGATAGGCCTCGAAGTTGCCCTCGAACCAATACCAGTTGCCCGGATTCTCGTCGGTGCCCTCCCACGCCAGAATGTGCGTGGCGACGCGGTCCAGGAACATACGGTCGTGGCTAATGACCACCGAGCAGCCCGGGAACTCGAGCAGCGCCGCCTCGAGCGAGGACAGCGTCTCGACGTCGAGGTCGTTCGTGGGCTCGTCGAGGAGCAGCAGGTTGCCGCCCTGCTTGAGCGTAAGCGCCAAGTTCAGACGGTTGCGCTCGCCACCGGAGAGTACGCCAGCGCGCTTCTGCTGGTCCTGGCCCTTAAAGCCAAAGCTCGCCACATACGCGCGGCTCGGAACCTCGGTCTCGCCCACCATCATGTGGTCCAGGCCGTCCGAGACGACCTCCCATAGGTTCTTATCGGGGTCGATGCCGGAACGGTTCTGGTCGACGTAAGAAATCTTGACGGTCTCGCCCACCTCGAGCTCGCCCGAAGTCAGCGGCTCCAGGCCCACGATGGTCTTGAAGAGCGTGGTCTTGCCGACACCGTTGGGGCCGATGACGCCCACGATGCCGTTACGCGGCAGGGTGAATGAAAGGTCGTCGATGAGCACGCGGCCATCGAACTCCTTGTGCAGATGATGGGCCTCGAGCACCTTGTTGCCCAGACGCGGGCCCACAGGGATGCGGATGTCGGTCCAGTCGAGTTTCTGGCTGGCGCGGGCCTCGGCCTCCATCTCCTCGTAGCGAGCCAGACGGGCCTTGTTCTTGGCCTGGCGAGCCTTGGGCGAGCTGCGTACCCACTCGAGCTCGGCCTCCATGCGCTTGGCGAGCTTGGCGTCGCGGTTGCCCTGAGCCTCGATACGGGCGGCCTTGGTCTCCAGATACGTGGAGTAGTTGCCCTTGTAGGGATAAAGGTGGCCGCGGTCGACCTCGCAGATCCACTCGGCAACGTTAT
Organism: uncultured Collinsella sp.; assembly: GCA_900542325.1. Lineage (GTDB taxonomy): Bacteria > Actinomycetota > Coriobacteriia > Coriobacteriales > Coriobacteriaceae > Collinsella. Next base: position 9,064 of record UQMY01000039.1, read on the forward strand.
CCAGGAAGTAGCGATCATGCGTGACGGCAAGCACCGCGCCCTGATAGTTGTGCAGGAAGTGCTCGAGCCACAGGATCGATTCGGCGTCCAGGTGGTTCGTGGGCTCGTCGAGCAGCAGCAGGTCGGGAGCCTCGAGCAGCAGCTTGCACAGGGCCACGCGACGGCGCTCGCCGCCGGAAAGCACGTTGACCGGCATGTCGGAATCGGGCAGCTGCAGGGCGTCCATGGCCTGACCGAGCTTGGAATCGATATCCCAGCCGTCGGCGGCGTCGATCTCGTCCTGGAGCTTGCCCATCTCGGCCATGAGGGCGTCCATGTCGCAGTCCGGGTCGCACATCTCCTCGCCGATCTTGTTGAAGCGATCGACCTTGGCAATCATGTCGCCAAACGCCATGCGCACGTTCTCGATGACGGTCTTGTCGTCGTCGAGCGGCGGCTCCTGTTGCAGGATACCCACGGTGTAGCCGGGGGTAAGCCTGGCATCGCCGTTGGAGACTTCCTCGATACCGGCCATGATCTTGAGCAGGGTCGACTTACCCATGCCGTTGGGGCCCACGACGCCGATCTTGGCACCGGGGTAGAAGCTCAGGGTCACGTCGTCAAGGATTACCTTGTCGCCATGGGCCTTACGAGCCTGATACATCTGGTAGATAAACTCCGCCATTTGCCTGTTTTATCCTTTCTACCTTCTGTTTCCCTATTCTTGATTCGCTTTAGTGGAAACGAAATGAGGAAACCAGCTCTGAAACTAAACGAAAAAGGGGCATGGTTGCCCACACCCCCTAATACTACCTGGGAAAAATCCCCCGGAACATACTATGAACTGCGTACGCTAGTTTTCCGCAACCTTAACGAGCGGCTCGCTGCGATTTGCGCCACAGCAGATACGAATAGACGTAGGCAGCTCCAGCTGAACCAAACGCCAGAACCGCAATCACCGCGGCGACGACTTCACTCGAAAGCACGCTACCCGCCACGCCCATCACAATCAGGCCAACGCCCAGCACCATAAAGCAGGCACCGCCAAAACGCTGCGTACGGCGCCAGTTCTCGGGATCGGCAAGCGCCCAGGGCGTCTTGATACCGAGCGTGTAGTTCTGCTTTACGCGCGGTAAGTAGTTGCCCATACCAATAAAGAGCAAGCCGATAGCGCCTGATACCAGCAAATTGACCGTTCCTACCACCGGCACGATGCCCCACACCGTTAGCTCCCCCAGCCAGCTTATGGCACACATGAGCAGCGTGAAGGCGATTACGAAGCCCTGATAGAACTTACCCGAGGTCCGATACGCCTCGCCCTTGGGGTCAATGCGTGGCACGACGTAGAACATCGCGAGAAGTGCCAGAGGCAACACGCCGAGCGCGGAGGCCATCCAGCTAGGGCCCCAACCGTCGACGGCGCCATTCGCGCCCCAGTGCGTGGGAATCTGCGCCGGCAGGCTCGGCATCACTATCAGATGCGCTGCGACATTGGCAACGCACAGAGCGACCAGTGCAATCCACACGCGCGACGATACCCCCGTGGCGTGAATGCCCTTGTTTTCGTTATTCATCCTTATCACCTTCAGTGTTTGTAAAGCCCATAAACCAGCCAATCAAGTCCTGCATGACGGTGGTATTTAAGCTGTAAACGATGTTTTGGCCATGGCGCTCATCGGTCACCAGCCCGGCGTTTTTAAGCGTTGCCAGATGATGGCTGAGCGACGGTTTGCTTATGTCGAAATGCTCGGCGAGCTCCCCCGCCGTGCAATTGCCCTCGCGCAGCAGTTCTAAAATGCGCCGCCGCGTTGGATCCGCCAGCGCCTTAAAACCTTCTCCCGGCATAGAACCTCCTCTCGCTATCTCTCGCGACGTGCACACTATACTCGATATTTAGATGTTTGTCTAACTATCTAATCGAAATGCTTCAAACCACATCAAAGTAAGCGCCATCGCAACCTATGGGCGATTACCTATAATGGCGATAGCTAAAACACGATTCGCTTCCCCATCGGAGGATGTCTATGACCGAAACCACAGCCGCAACTCCCAACGAGACGCGCGATGCCAAGCTCGAGATCATCATGGGCCGCGAGGCACTCGACAAGCTCGCCGATGCCACGGTGCTGGTACTCGGCTGCGGAGGTGTGGGCTCCAACTGCTGCGAGGCACTCGCCCGCGGCGGCATTGGTCATTTTGTAATTCTGGACAAGGACATCATCGCGCCCAGCAATATCAATCGCCAGGCCATCGCCTTTCACAGCACCGTCGGCAAGCGCAAGGTCGATGTTATGGAAGCCATGATCCACGACATCAATCCCGCCACCACCGTCATCAAGCGAACTGAATATCTGCTGAGCGACAATATCGACGAGTTCTTTACGAGCGTTTTTGAGCAGACGGGCGGCAAGCTCGACTACGTCGTCGACGCCATCGACACCATCTCGGCCAAGCTCACCATTGCCAAATATGCTCAAGATCACGACATTCGTTTGGTTAGCTCTATGGGCGGGGCCAACAAGCTGCATCCCGAATGCTTGCGTTTTGCCGATATCTTTGACACCGTGCGCGACCCCATGAGCCGCATTATGCGCAAAGAATGTAAGAAGCGCGAAATCAAGAGCCTGCACGTGCTGTTTAGCTGTGAGGAATCGGTTAAAACCCAACCCCGCGACCCGTCCAACATCCACGAGCGTACCGAGTTGGGTACCGCCAGCTTTATGCCGCCCATCATGGGTCAGATGATCGCCGGCGAGGTTATCCGTCAGATCAGCGGGCGCGGGTGCGAGCGCGTGCGCGCCGACGGCCAGCGCTTGGACTAGCAGGATGCCCTGCGATGGAACCGCGATTCTTTGACACGCATTGTCATCTTGATTTGATGCTCAGCCCCGATGCTGCAGCCAGTGAGTCGGCGGCGTTGGGTCTGGGGCTCTTTGACTGCGGGGTCGACCCACACGACTTCGCGGCAGCAAAAAAGCGGGCCAGCCGATACCCAAACATTATCGCGGGCGCCGGCCTCCATCCCTGGTGGCTCGCCGACGGACGATGCGGTGCCGCCGAAATCAATCTGCTTTGCAAGGTCGCCGCACAAGAGCGCTTTATCGGCGAGGTCGGACTCGACTTTTCCGCGCGCTGTGCCGGAAGCGAGCCGCTACAAACACAGGCGCTCGACCAGCTCTGTAATGCACTCGTGCACTATCCTCTTGCCGGGCGCGTGATATCAATTCACGCTGTTCGTTCGGCAGGAACCGTACTGGACGCCCTTGAGTCATATGGATTACTCACCCCAAGCCCCAACTCCCCCGCCATCATCTTCCACTGGTTTAGCGGCACCTCGAACGAGTTCGTCCGCGCGCGAAACGCAGGCTGCTATTTTTCCGTGAACGAGCGGATGCTCGCTACCAAGCGCGGTCGTGAATACGCCCGACAGATCCCACTCGACCGTCTGCTGCTCGAAACCGACGCTCCAGCCGAACCGCAAGCAGATGCAAGCGCGCGACAGCTCATCACATCGCTAAAAAGCGCCTCCCTGCACATCGCCGAACTTAAAAACTGCGTCGTGGAGAGCGCCGAATCGATCGTTTTGGAAAATTCGCGCTTCATATTTGACTTCCGCTGACCCCGGTGGGCAAAAAACACCAAATATGAGTACTGCTGTAAAGCTAGTAGCATTATATTGTGACAAAAGAGCGCCTTGATAATGTACAGCTGTTCATTATCAAGGCGTTTTAGCATGGCTAAAGCCATATTTAACAGGTTATAATCGCCCCCAGGCGCTCAACCAGGACCTTAAAAGCATAATTTCCCTGTTACTAAATTAGTGACAGTACTCATATTTGGCATTTTTTGTCCACGAACCCCTAAAGAGCCTCCAACAGACCCCCTAAGAAAGCTCAAGCAGCTCGGGCAGCTGGTCGATAATCTTGTCCGCGGCGTCCTGGCTAAAGCCGAAGCGCTCCTCGCGCTTGGCAATGACCGTCAGGCCGGCTCGCTTGCCGGCAGTGATGCCAGGCACCGAATCCTCAACGCAGCAGCAGCGATTCGCGGGCAGCCCCAGCAGGTCCAGCGCATGCAGGTAGATGTCGGGCTCGGGCTTGCTCTCCTTAAACTGCTCGCCGCTCACCACATACTCAAAGGCATCCGACAGCCCACACGCGTTGAGCACTTCCTCGATGCTATCCATGGGAGACGAGCTGGCAAGCGCCACGCGAACGCCACGGCGCGGCAGCTCTCGAATCGTATCCACGGCGCCTGGGTTAATCAAAGCCTGATAGTCGCGCGGACGCTTATGCGCCCACTCGTCCCAACGGGCCAACGCTTCCTCGCCAGTGAAATGCCCCTTACCGGCGCGCTCAAACCAATCGACCAGCATATGCAGGAAGAACTGATGCGAGGTACCGACTTGCCCATTCAACTCCTCTTGAGTCAGGTTAAGCCCAAGCTCCTTGGCAAACGCGGCAGTCTCGCCCAGGTAGTAATACTCGGTATCGACAATAACGCCGTCCATGTCAAAGATAACGGCATCGAACGGAAATGCGGACACGGCACCCTCCCTAACAAAAGGGCGCCTGTAAGCAGGCGCCCGAACCATACATTATCGGCGATTCTAGCCCAGCAGCTTATCCAGCGCCACTGCAATACCGTCTTCGTTGTTATCGGCGGTTACCATCTGGGCAACTGCCTTAACCTCATCGACGGCGTTGCCCATGGCAACACCGGTGCCGGCCCACTCAATCATGGACTTGTCGTTCTGGCCGTCGCCAAACGAGACGACCTCGCTGGCATCGATACCGAGCTTGGGCAGGGCACCCTCGAGCGCACGGGCTTTGTCGATACCGGGCGCCGTGTACTCAAAGTACCAGTCGGCCGTAAACATGCCCGAAAGCGTCTGGGTAAAGGGCGCATACATCTCCTCGTAATGCGCCTGCAGGTAGGTCGGATCACCCGCCGTCAGCAGCTTGTCCACGGGATAAGTGTCCACGACCTCATGCAGGCTCTCGACCTCGCGAATCTTAAGATCGCACGCATCGCGCTCATACTTGACGATATTCTTCCGCAAGCCGTCAGGCAGCGTGATCATGCAATGGTACGAGTCCTCGACGTGCAAATCGCGACCGAGCGAAATCATAGGAATCACGTCGAAATTGCGCAGATGATCAATCAGACGGTGCAGTTCGTCAGCCGGCATGGCCTGATCAAATAGGACCTCATCGGTCTGAGCGTCGACCACGTGCGCGCCATTAAAGGCAACTAGCAGACCATCATGGTTTTGAAGGTCGAGCTCCTGCGCCAAGGCGTGCAGCCCCCATGCAGGACGACCCGAAGCCAAGATGAGCTTAATGCCCGACTCCTGCGCAGCGAGCAGCTTCTCGCACGTACGCGGGCTGATGACCTTTTGGTCGTTGGTGAGTGTACCGTCGATATCCATTGCGATGGCTTTGATTGCCATATATGCCTCCCTATCATTGAACAACCTTGTCTGAGCCATCATACAGAACACCCACGGCGGCTCTGTCTGCAACGGGTAAAAAGTCATATTGTCCCGAACATGAACGGCGCGCCTTCGACGATTGCGATGCCCGTCGAGGCGCCTCCCGATACATTCCATCCTATCCAAATAGCAAGGGCCCGTATCCCAACGGATACGGGCCCCTTTCAGCCATAAGCCAACTCGGCCGTAAAAACTACTTGCGGTGAGCGCGGTAGAACTCGATGAGCGCCTGGGTCGAAGCGTCCTGCTCGGCCTTGGCAGCGTCGTCGTGGAAGGCCGGGGTGATCTGCTTGGCAAGCTGCTTGCCCAGCTCGACGCCCCACTGGTCGTAGGAGTCGATGCCCCAGACCGTGCCCTCGACAAACGTGATGTGCTCGTACAGGGCGATGAGCTCGCCGAGTGCGAACGGGGTCAGCGTGTCGCCGAAGATCGAGGTCGTCGGACGGTTGCCCTCAAAGCAGCGGGCCGGGACGATCTGCTCGGGCGTGCCCTCGGCACGAACCTCGTCGGCCGTCTTACCAAAGGCGAGCGCCTTGGTCTGGGCCAGGAAGTTGCCCAGGAACAGCTCGTGGACGTCCTGGCCGCTGTCGGTTGCGGGGTTGGCAGTGTTGGCGAAAGCGATAAAGTCGGCCGGGACCACCACGGTGCCCTGGTGCAGCAGCTGGTAGAAGGCGTGCTGACCGTTGGTACCGGGCTCGCCCCAGAAGATCTCACCGGTATCGGAGGTCACAGCGCTGCCGTCCCAGCGGACGTGCTTGCCGTTGGACTCCATGGTGAGCTGTTGCAGGTAGGCCGGGAAGCGGTGCAGATACTGGCAGTACGGCAGCACGGCGTGGCTCTTGGAACCGAAGAAGTTGACGTACCAGACGTTGAGCAGGCCCATCAGCGCGACGGCGTTGTTCTCGAGCGGGGTGTTGCAGAAGTACTCGTCGATGGCGTGGAAGCCCTCAAGGAACTGCTGGAAGCGCTCGGGGCCGAGCACGACGATCAGCGACAGACCCACGGCGGAGTCGACGGAATAGCGGCCGCCGACCCAGTTCCAAAAACCGAAGGCGTTGGCGGGGTCGATACCGAAGGCCTCGACCTTTTCGAGCGCGGTGGAAACGGCGACAAAGTGCTTGGCCACGGCCTCGGCGTTCCGCTCATCGGAGCCGTCGATGGCACCCTGAGCCTTGAGCTGCTCGAGCATCCAGGTCTTGACCTCACGAGCGTTGGTGAGGGTCTCGAGCGTGGTGAAAGTCTTGGAGACGATAATCACGAGCGTGGTCTCGGGATCGAGGCCCTTGAGCTTCTCTGCCTGATCGTTGGGGTCGATGTTGGAGATGTAGCGGCAGTCAATACCGGCGTCGGCGTAGGGACGCAGGGCCTCGTAGGCCATGACCGGGCCCAGATCGGAGCCGCCGATGCCGATGGACACCAGGTGCTCGATCTTTTTGCCGGTAACACCCTTCCACTCACCGGAGCGCACGCGCTCGGCGAAGGCATACATGCGGTCGAGAACCTCGTGCACGTCGGCGACGACGTCCTGGCCGTCGACGATGAGCTGGCCCTTCTCGCTTGCCGGGCGGCGCAGCGCGGTGTGCAGGACGGCGCGGTCCTCGGTGGTGTTGATGTGCTCGCCGGAGAACATGGCGTCGCGGCGCTCCTCGAGCTTCACCTCGCGGGCAAGATCGCACAGCAGCTTGACGGTCTCATCAGTCACCAGGTTCTTGGACAGGTCGAAGTGCAGGTCACCGGCGTCAAAGCTCAGCTTGTTCACGCGCTCGGCATCGGCGGCGAACCAGGCCTTGAGGTCGATACCCTCGGCCTCGAGCTTCTCCTGATGGGCCTCGAGCGCCTTCCAAGCGGCAGTCGACGTAGCATCGATAGGTGCGGCAACAGTTGCCATAGAGTCCTCCTCAGCATACGGGCGCACGCCTCCATGCGCCCGGACATTCAGATGCCACTATTCTAGCGCAGGTCAAGACTATAATCAGCGAGCGTTGCCAATCGGCCCCCAAACGGCAACCGACCAAAAAGGGACAGGTTTAATTTGGCAGGTCAAACGCTTTACCAATCAAAAATAACCTATCCCTTTATGCCAAATATTAGGCCGCAGCGCAGACGCTACCGAGCAACTCACGCAGAGGAGACCCGATGCCCTCCAGCAGTTCGGGCGCGATGATGGCAAAAACGGGAACCTCGCCGGCCCCCACGACGGCAGGCACCTTGCCCTCCGAGACGATACATCCATAAGGGACAAAACCGTCTTCGCCGACATCGAGCGCCGCCATGCGACGGGCGAGCTCGCGCGCAAAGCCGGCAGTATCGGCATCGCCAATCGCCAAGACAAAGTCCACGCCTTCGTCGGTCGCCAGGGCCACGGCTTCGTCGATCAGCTCGTCTCCTCCGTCGCCTTCAACCGAGCCGCAGCGGAAAAGCACGCGCTCGAGCAGGGCGCGATCAACCGAGCCCAGCGCCGCCGAAACGAGCTCATCACGCGTGTGCTTGTCGCCTCCCAGCACGACCAGTGCCTTGGTGCCGCCATAGTGAGCAACCAATCGCCCGCACCAGCGAGCCACATCCCCATCCGCAACCAAGCGCGTCGGCATACCAAACCCATAGTTGACCATTATCCCCACAACCCTTCCGTGCTTTATGGTGGTATCAATCGTTAGCCTCATGCTACGAAGCGAGCTTTTCCGAGCTGTTACGCACTCTTTAGGGCTGCGTTAAAAACCCGATGCAGCCGCACGACCATACCTGCCAAAAAGGGGCAGGTTTTGACGGTGTCCGGTCGAGCAGGTATTATCGAACAGGTATTCGATAAGAACATGTGTTTGATGGGAGGCTCGGATGGAGCACGAGCAGCACACCTACATCTGCATCGACCTCAAGACGTTTTATGCCAGCGTCGAGTGCGTCGATCGTGGGCTCGATCCGCTCACCACCAACCTGGTCGTTGCCGACGAATCGCGCGGACGCACGACCATCTGCCTCGCCATCACACAGGCTATGAAGGACCTCGGGATACACAACCGCTGCCGTCTGTTCGAGATTCCCGACGGCATCGACTGCATCAAGGCCGTACCGCGCATGCAGCACTACATGGAGGTGTCGGCGCAAATCTACGGCATCTATCTGGAATACGTGAGTCCGCAAGACATTCACGTCTACTCCATCGACGAATGCTTTATCGACGTGACGCCCTATCTGGACCTCTATCACACCGATGCGGAAAGGTTCGCCTGCACGCTGCGCGACGAGGTCTTGGCGCGCACCGGCATCACGGCGACGGTCGGCATCGGCCCCAACCTATTCCAGGCCAAGGTAGCGCTCGACATTACCGCCAAGCACGTACCCAGCCGCATCGGCATACTCGACGACGGGACCTTTCGCAAGGAGATCTGGCCCCATCGCCCCATCACCGACATCTGGGGCATCGGCCCCGGCGTGGCGGCCCGTCTCGAGAAATACGGCGTCTACGACCTGATGGGCGTCGCCGCACTCGACGAGAACCTGCTCTACGACGAACTCGGCGTCAACGCCGAATATCTCATCGACCACGCCTTCGGGCGCGAGCCGACAACCATCGCCGATATCCAAGCCTATCGCCCGCAAGCGACCTCGACCACCACAGGACAGGTGCTCTCGAAGGGCTATGCCTACGAGCAGGCCTACACCGTCTTGCGCGAAATGGTCGATGCCGCCGTGCTGGATTTGATCGACAAGCACGTGGTGTGCGACAGCATCTCGCTCTTTGTGGGCTATGCAAGCGAGCGCGCCGACATACGCCGGCTCAACGCCAGCGGCACGGCGCAGTATATAGACGGCTGCGGACACCTGCGCTCGAGTACCTCGGGCATCGAACCCGCAGCGACCGACGGCTCCGAGCTCGCGCCCCGTGCTCCCAAGCCCGTCCAGCGCGATGACGAAAGGCGCCGCCTGGTGCGCGAAGCGCAGGCAATCGATGGCATCTTTGTGGGAGAACACGGCGGCAAGCCGCGTGGTGGCTATGCGGCGCTCTTCGCGCACTCCAATGCCTCGCGAAAACTGCCCGAACGCACCAATTCGTTTAAGAAGATCATGGGCTATTTCGATGAGCTCTGGGCGCAGACTGTCGACCCCAAACGACCGGTCAAGCGCATCAACCTGGGCTTTGGCAATCTCATGCCCGAGGAATTCGCTACCGTCGATCTGTTCAGCGACGTCGAGGCCGACGAGCGCGAACGCGATCTGGCGCGCACCGTATTGGCCGTGAAAGGCAAGTACGGCAAGAACGCCCTGGTCAAGGGATTAAGCTTTACCGCCGGCGCCACCGCACGCGAACGCAACGATCAGGTAGGAGGACATCGTGCCTAAACCCCAACAACAACCGATGCGACCGCCGACACCATTTGAGCGCCTGGCGGACCCCGAGGGAAGACGCCGTTCCGCCGACCCCAAACTCACCGCCAACGGCGCCGTTCGCGCCGGCCGCGCCGCACAGTTTATGCCCTTCGCCGCCCTCACGGGATACTACGAGCTCGTACGTAAGCAGGAAATCACGGTCGAGCCCAAATGCGAACTCACAGAAGAAAAAGCCCTCGAGCTTTCGAAAAAGCTCGAGGGTCTCAAACGCGGAGACCTGCTCCGCGTGACCTATTACGATACGTACGGTTATCGTAGCCGCACCGGCATCCTGGTCGAGGTACTGCCGGCATACAAGCTGCTCAAACTCAGGGATATCGCCATTAACTTCGACGACATTCAAGACATCGAGCTACGCGGCCGAGCCTAGCGGCCAGAGCGCTTGCGCAGGCCAAACGCAACGGCGAGCACGGCGACAGCGGCAATCAAAAGACCTGCGACCAGCGTTGCGGTCGAGTCACCTGTGCCAGGCAGGGACGACTTCTCGGCCTTCTTCGTGGTCTTCGAAACCGTGGTCGTGCTGCTGGTAGACCCGTTGGGCTTATCCGTGGAACCCGGATTCGACGGGTTGCTCGGGTTGGGTTTGCTCGGCTCGGTCGGATCCGGATCGGGATTGCCGGGATCCGGCGTATCGGGATCGACCGGGTTTTCGGAGTTCTCCTTGCGCTGAATCCAAACCTGGCAACCATTGAATGGGTTGGCCGTGCCAAGGCACAGGCCCTGATTGGTCACGGCAAAGGTGCGCAGACCATGGTTGTACGGATCGTTAAAACCGTTGGTCGTCAACGTCGTGAAGTTCACGCCATCGGCCGTAACATACATATCAAAGCCGCGCTCGGCGTCGCGCAAGTAATACATGCACTTGATCACGCTTTGCAGCTTCTTAAGATTCTCTTGACTCAGCAGCTTATCGAACGCATCCTGAATATCTCCGGGAAGCTCATCGCCGTAGGCGTCCTTATACTGCTGCTTAAGCTCGTCATACGCATTCAGCATGTCCTGATACTGATCCGCGAACGACTCAAAGTAGGCGATCTCGCCATCGATCTTTTGAGCATAGGCGTCGTCGCTCTCGACGTCCACGGACATCGTTGCCGCTTGATCGGCAAGGCCATCCGTGGCATCGTCCAACGCGTCGCCCAGATTCTCCAGACCCTCGGCAGCCGCAGCCTTGTCGGCGTCAACGTCATCGGCATCATCGATGCCAGCGGCGTCCCCGTCCTCTTCATCCGCCAGAGTGCTCGCGCCCTCGATCGGATTATTGGGCTCTTCGGGGGTTTGTGTGGGTTAGCCGCCCGGTAAAAGTGCCCGCCTAGCA
>UQMY01000040.1 GCA_900542325.1 uncultured Collinsella sp.
GGTACCGCCTCGCGGTGACATCGTTTTTATGTCAACCTTGGTCTAACAGAGCCAATTTTTTTGATATCGATAGGGCTAAGTTGAGGCACCGAGGTTCCGTATGCGCAACGAACGACCGACGGCCTGCCAACGGTGGGACTGTTCAGAAAAGCAAGCAGGTAGCCAGTTCGAATCTTTGTAACGTCGGGATAGATTCTCAGCAGATGGTTGCTGCCAAACATTCCCTCATGATTCTCCGTGAGCAAAAGAGCTCGTCCTAGGATGCCGTACTTTTGACCAGAACATGCCATGACGAGAGTTCCCGGCTTTAGGATGTAACGCTCCCAGTTTTTAATGAGCTTGGCGTAAACAAATTTTGTCGGTTGAGTGTTAACGTCAAAGACCTCGGACACACCCACAAAGGGAACGTTGGAATCGCCATAAAACCGCTTGAAGCGAGGAAGCTCTTCGACGTCCTCTACAAGTTCAGCAAGTGGCGCATACTCCATTACGTCAACCAATGAGTCTACGGCGCTTATAGAGCCGGCATAACTGTCAGCATCAAGGCGCGATCTGTTGTCAATAACTTTGGATAAACTCACCACGCATGTTCCTGCAGGACTTTCTGCCTCACAAGCAATACCGACCTCCTTCTCCAACAGCTTAAACGCCCCGTCCCGCAGCTTCCAGGCCTCGCCGCGCAGGCGCACAGCCTCGGCAGCTTTGTCGCCGATGGCTTTGCGCGTGGCCGCATCGGGCATGATGACCGGAAACTCGTTGGCGTGGGCCACCTCGATGTGCTTGATCATGTGACCGTACTGAGACGCTCGTGCGATTTGCTTGAAGAAGTCCGTCTTCATATACGCGTAGAGCCAGCCGTACTCGTCTTGGTCCTTCGGCTCGATGCGCAACAGGTCGTCCGTGATGACCTTGTTCAGGTGATGCGGGTACACGGCGGTAACGTTGCCCACCACGCCCGAGCGCGAAAGCAGCAGCCAATCCTGATTGACGAATCTAGAATCAGCCTGGGGCACGAAAGGCGCGGCGAGCCACTTCCTCACTCGGGGAAAGTCCTCGAACACCTGGCCGGCGGTAAAGAAGGGTAGCCCTTTGCCTTCCGGCACGGTATACCCCGTCAGTCTGCTCGGCTGCCAAATGTCGGTAAGGTCACCGAGCCTCTTGTGGTTGTCGCACTGGTTGGCAAGGCGTACGAAGCCGTACCCGTCGCGCAGGTAGGTTGACGCCTCGAGCCTCACGTCGCCGCCCAGCACGGTGGAAAGTCGGACGCTCTTCACCAAAGGCGCGATCGTCATTGGTCTCGCCTCCATTCAAAGAAGGCGCCGGCGATCGCCATCGTCTCGTCGTCCACCACGCGCTCCTTCGAGGTGTGGCTGCTCTCCTCTTCGGAGCCCACGTTGCCCGTCACCGCGGTGGTCTGCTCCTGCACAATGGGGTAGCCGTCATCGTCGCGTACATAGGTGGTCTGACCACGCTTGTCGTGCCCTACGTGGTCACAGATGGCCATAAATATCTTGTAATCCTGGAAGGTACCGTCCTTGCAGTATGCCTCTTCCTCACTGTCCCAGCGTCTCAGCACAAGGACGGATGTCTGCACGCCCACGTTGGGTTGGAACGCATCCGGGTGCATGTCTACCGAACCCAGGATCTGCGCATGGCGCAAAATCCACTGGCGCACGTAGCCCAGACCCGGGTTGCCCAGGATGCCGTTGGGAATGACGAGCGCCGCCACACCCACGCCGGGCTCAAGCAGGCGGATACACCGCTCGATGAAGAGGATCTCGGGCGGCTGAGATGAGAAGAGCTTGGGTTCCATGCTCCACTCGGCATCTTCCTCGGACCACGACCAGGTGTGTCCAAGGTCGAAGGATTCCAGAATCGCCGGGTCTTCGATAGGAATCTTGGAGCCAAAAGGTGGGTTGGTCATAATCGCCGTAACGCCGTGCCCCGGCTGCAGCGCCTTATTTGCCGCAATGTCGGCGGCGTCCAGGCGCAGCGCCTTTTGCAGTTTGGGTTCAAAGCCCGAGAACGGCTCGAGCGAGTTGGCGTGGAACAGCTGTCCGGTGCCGTCGTTGTTCATAACCATATTCATCTTGGAGGCACGCACTAGGATGGGATCAAAGTCGATGCCCACGATATGCTTGGACAGGAACTCGCGCTTGCGCGCGATCAGAGCCTCTTGCTTGGCTGCTTTGCTGCGCCCGCTCACCTCGACGGAGTCTCTGATCTTCTCAAGCACGTAATTCATGGCCGTGACCAAAAAGCCGCAGGTGCCCATGGCGGGGTCGAGGATGACGTCGTTTTCGGACGGGTCGACCATCCGCACCATCATGTGGCACATGTTGCGCGGCGTGAAGAACTGGCCCTTGTCACCACGCAGGTTGGAACCCACGATTGTCTCGTACGCGTGGCCCTTAACGTCCACGTCGCTCTCGAGCAGGGAATACATTTGCAGCTGCGCCACGATGTAGGCGAGCACATCGTCGGTTAATGCGATGCGCTCGTCGGCCTTGAAGATGGTCTCGTACGACTGCTTGACGTTTCCAAAGAGTGCCTCGATGCGCTTGCGGCACTTCTTCTTACCCGCGGCGCCCTGGCGCTCGGTTGGCGTGATGTAGAACGTTGGCGTCTCGGAGTCGCGCTCATCCTGGATTTTGCAGAAGATGATCTTGAGCAGTTCAAGGAATGCCTCGGCCTTTTGGATGCCTTGGTTTCCGGCGATGTAGTTGTGACAGCGGCGGAACGAGTACAGCAGCGAGTCACTGGCGGCGGGGCGCAACTGGTCGAAGCGCGGCGCGTCGTCGGGTACCTCGCCACCAGCATGTGGCAGATCGGGCACGGCCTCGGGGCCGCGCTTGCCGGCATCGTCCACCACGTAACGGAAGGTAAGCAACTCGTCGCCGTTGGTCCACATGCCATAGGTCGAGTTCATGCAGGCAGACGCATAGGAGTGCATTTGATCTACGCCGTCTTTTTTGCCTTTGGCCTTGGTCTTGGGGTCTTTGCACTCGACGATGATGTGGATGTTTTCCTGGGTGTGCGCTTTTCCCGGCTCCCAGATGGCGACGTCGACCGCTTTTCGGTTGCTGCCGAACTTGATCGACTCCTCGACCCCGATCTGCTCCTTCTTGTAACCGTACTCACGCACGAGGGACTTTAGGATTTCCTGGCGCACTCGCTCCTCGGGGGTGTCCCTGCGCTGCGTCACGCCGTCGATGAAGTCCAGTATAGTCTCCGGCTGGATGACCGAAGTCTTGCTCACTTGCGACATTACGATTCCGTCCTTCCAACCTTGGTGTTGGTATCAACGCGTGCGGGGCCGCCCGATGCGACGCCCATCTCGCGGCTAATCAAATCTTTAAGAAATCCCTGCTTGTTTTCCTGTGCGGAGAGGAATGACCAAATCTCCTCTTCGGCGGGATAGAACCGCAGACAGAACTGCTGGGTCTTGTCGTGCTTGTACTTACGATCGGCTCGCTTCTGAGCTTCTGACGGCATGGCACCTCCCAAGGACATAGCTTAGCCATAATAGGAATTAGTATAGGTCTACACCTATATGTAGACAAGCAAAATATCACGAATCAGCAGGTAAAGGATAATTTTTAATTAAAGAAATAGAAGCCAACAAATGTAAAAACGGCCTCTAAGACATTGGACGTTTTTACGGTTGAGGAAGGTGGAGCTTGAGAAATGATCCGCCATGAGCGCTCCCTGCCGCTCGTGCATGGAGTGGCAGGGAACTATTTTTGTTGTATGAGACTGCCGTCTCGCAAGGTTGCAATGCCCGATTGGATGTCGACTTCAGTTGGATCAACCATATGCGCTGTTGCCTGACGCTGCGCGATGCCAGACGACGGAGGATGCGTCCTATCACGACTGGTAGTCAGGCACATTCTGGGCTAGTTGCGAACTTGGCTTGGAATGTGCCTGTTTGGCAGAATCGAAATCGCGAGCCATATCACTCGACTATGTGCCACTCGGCTGCCGAAGTGCTTCCAGCGTTGGTGATGCGGCCAGCTTTCCGTAGGCTTTGGAGCAGATAGCTTACATGGTCGCCTTTTTGCTTTGCCGTAAGGTCTGCCGGCAAGGCATGATCCAGCCCTGCGATAATCTCCGCTCTTGAACATGGGCGCACGCGCAGGAGCTCCAAGATCAACTCCTTGAAGACGCTATTGTCTACGCCCTTGTTTCGCACATACTCGCTGTGGGCACCGGTGGCTGCTGCCACCTCGGCTGAGACCGTCAGTTTGGGGTAACGGCCCCTAACGAGGCCTTGTTCGTGAAGCAGACGTGACTGTTCCTTTGTGACGGGTAGTCCCTTCTGAACGAGGTCCAACAGCAGCACTGTCACCAAATCAAGATTTCGATTGCTTGCGAGAAGTCGAGAATAGTCCTCGTTGAGAACCGTACCGTACAGCGTTACGGCAACGCGCCCAATCTCAGATAGATCGTAGGTGGGCATTGGTAATAGGCGGTTGCGCTGAATATCGAAGACGTTGCGAATGCCTATGGCGTTGCGGTCCATCATGCCTGTTTTGTTCATAGCGCTTGAAAGCAGGGGGTTACGGTAGTAGGGCGGCTTGTAGCCGCTCGCGAGCGCGTTCTCTATCGTCTCGGGGATAAAGGCACCCTCGTTCTTGAATATAAGCTTGTCCTCATACTCAAGGACATTGATCTTTCCTGACATCCTGAAATCTTGATGCGCAATAGCGTTGTGGAGAAGTTCTCGAATGACTTCGGGACTGTAGCGATGCGCTTCGGTGGGAAATAGCGTCTCTTCGCGGTCGAAGAAGCGATACTTTTCGTTTCTTATCTTTCCCAGGATACGATCGACCTGCAGAATGAAGGGCGGCTCAAAGTGTTCATAGGCCATAGTGGAGCCGTCGCTCGCGTAGAGCGTCCAAGTGATGCGCGGCTCAATGCCACCCAGAAAGACACTCGATTCCGGTTTGCCCAGAAGAACGAGCGCCGCATTGCTCACGTGGCCGTGGATCACAAGCGCCATCTTGCTAAGGATAGATTCTTCGTCGAGGCTACGAACGGCAGGCTGGCTTTCTCCGAACTTTTCGACGAATTTGGAGCATGCAAAGCTAACTGCATCTGGATCAAGGTCACCGAAGTTTGCCTCGTAGGCAATCTGGCGCGACCAGTCGGGCCGGCTCTGCCCGTAAATGGCGTCGAGTTTGAACTTGGGCATCTCTACGAGGGACTCATTCTCTCGTGACCAAGGGATTCCGTGCCAAGTCGTTGGCGTTGCGAAGCTGCCAGCCGGTATCTGGAAAGCAATGACTCTTTTGTCATCAACCTCAAACTCGTAAATCTCTTCGAAAGTCATGCCGTTGTTGGTGTATTGGGCGATTTCGTGCTTTAGGCGTCGCAGGCCGACACTTGGCGATTGGGGTTCTTTACGGTAGGCGGTTCCCTTTATCTTGCGGTCGTTTGAAATGCCAAAGAAAAGCCATCCGCACTCTGCCTTGCGTAAATTGGCCTCGTTGCTGAGGGCGGAGAAATACCTGCCAATGTCCTCGAAGTCATAGTTCTGCTTTGCTGCCTTGTATTCGACGACCTCGGTCTCGACGTCTGCAATGATGCGCAGAAGTAGGGAGGGCATTTCGCTCGTTTTCCGTATCATGACACTCCATATAATGTAATTTTATCCGCAACTAATGTAATTATATCTCCTGTTACATTAGCCGCCCGTGCATAAGGCTGTAGGCCGACTGTAAGGTCATATATTTCAGTGCATATAATGTCTGTACTTTTAATTTACCTCGCAGATTAGCTGCCAGGGGAAACGGAAAATAATGTGTCTTCTTCTAATGTAATTTCGCATGTAGCTTCGCGGATAACGCGTGAAATTACATTAGTACACGGAACTATTGCCGCCTGCTGCGGTGACGCTGCTGTCCATCTTCGTTGCCCGCTCCAATTCCAAAATGTTAGGTTAATGCCTGCTGCCCATACTCGCACCCGCGCACGGTACAATGGTTGAGTTACGACCAACGTGCCAATAACCAAAAAGGAGCCGCTATGATCGATCGCTATACCCGCCCGGAGATGGGACACATCTTCTCCCTCGAGAACAAGTACGCCATTTGGCAGGAGATTGAGGTCCTGGCCTGCGAGGCTCAGGCGGAGCTCGGCAAGATTGGTATTTCCAAAGAAGAGGCCCAGTGGATTCGCGACCACGCCAGCTTTGAGAAGGCGAAGGTTGACGAGATCGAGGAGGTCACGCGCCACGATGTCATCGCCTTCCTGACCAACATGAAGGAATATATCGACGCCGATGTTCCCGAGGGCGAGCCCAAGCCTAGCCGCTGGGTTCACTACGGTATGACCAGCTCCGACCTGGGTGATACGGCTCTGTGCTATCAGCTCACCCAGGCGTGTGACCTGATTATCGAGGACGTCAAGAAGCTCGGCGTGATCTGCAAGCGCCGCGCCTTCGAGGAGCGCAATACGCTCTGCGCCGGCCGCACCCATGGCATCCATGCCGAGCCGATGACCTTCGGTATGAAGTTTGGCTCTTGGGCATGGGAGCTCAAGCGCGATCTTGATCGTCTTGAGGACGCTCGCAAGAACGTTGCCTTCGGTGCCATCTCCGGTGCCGTCGGCACCTACAGCTCCATCGAGCCGTTCGTCGAGGAGTACGTCTGTGAGCACCTAGGTCTGGTTCACGACCCGCTGTCCACGCAGGTCATCAGCCGCGATCACCACGCCTACCTTGCCGGCGTGCTTGCCACTACAGCGGCCACCTGCGAGCGCATCGCGACCGAGGTCCGCAACCTGCAGAAGACCGATACGCTCGAGGCCGAGGAGCCCTTCCGCAAGGGCCAAAAGGGCAGCTCCGCCATGCCGCACAAGCGCAACCCCATCACCATGGAGAAGGTCTGCGGCCTGTCGCGCGTCGTGAAGTCCAACGCTCAGGTCGCCTTTGACAACGTTGCCCTGTGGCACGAGCGCGACATTTCGCACTCTTCTGCCGAGCGTGTCGCCCAGGCTGATAGCTTCATCGCGCTTGACCATATGTTCCAGTGCCTCATCCGCGTTATCGACGGCCTGCAGCTGTATCCGGCCCGCATGATGGCCAACCTCAACAAGACCCGCGGCCTCATCTTCTCTTCTAAGGTGCTTCTTGCCCTCGTCGATACGGGCATCACCCGCGAGGACGCTTACGCTATCGTGCAGGAAAATGCCATGGCCACCTGGCACGAGGTGCAGGATTGTGTCTCCGGCCCCACCTTTAAGGAGCGCCTCGAGGCCGATCCGCGCTGCACCGTCAGCCAGGAGAAGCTCGACGAGATCTTTGACCCGTGGGACTTCCTCACCCGCATCGACACAGTCTTCGATCGCCTGGAGCAGCTGAGCTTCGAGTAGGGTTGACCTAATTCGACCGCTTACGGATACATTTCAACCATTGGCGCCTTGCCCGTCTTGGGCAAGGCGCTTTTTTCGCTGTTGCACTGGCCCCCTGGTAATAAAATGAACCTTATCTGCTGTTTCGATGAAAAGAGCCGTGTGCCCAGACGTATCAAACGAGGCGCCATCGTCTCGTCCGTGCTCATACTCCTTGTTGCCGTTTGTGCGGTCGCCCTGACGTATACCGTTCGAAGCAGCTCTACCTCATCGAGCGAAGCCGATAAAGATCTCCCGGTGCTCAAAATCGGCGTTACGGATAACGATCCCTATGTGTATATCGATACCACGGGCGATTACGCCGGTATCGATATCGATATCGCCCGCGAGGCTTGCAAGCGTGCGGGAATCAAGCCGCAATTCATTGACATATCTTGGAACGATCGTGACCGCCTGCTCAAAAACGGCGAGATCGATTGCCTGTGGTGCGACTATTCGCCCTGTTATCGCGAAGACGATTATTACTGGACCGAGCCGTATCTAACCGTGACGGTTTCGGTTGCCGCCAAGAAAACGAGTGGTATCAAGTCCTTGGCGTATCTCGATGGCAGCAAGACTGTTGCGGTGATTGCCGGTTCGGTGAGTGAACGCCGATTGCTTGCAGGCGATCTGGAAATCTCGCCGGACGTGAACATCAAATCATATGGCTCTGCCGAACTTTGCAAAGCCGCCCTCGTCAAGGGGTATGTTGACTGTTGGATGGCGGACGCTCGGTCGCTTGATTGCCTTGGCGCTCAGTATCCCGGCCTGTATCGTGTGTTCGCCGACAATGTTATGACGGTTGACCTGGGCGTTGCGTTTAAGGACGGCTATGAGGGGGAGTACGTCAAAAACCTCAATACCGTGCTGTTCGAGATGGATCGAGATGGCACGACTGAGCGCATTGTGGGCAAGTACAAGGCGGGGGCGACGACGGACGGGCAAGGAGCGGAATCATGACAAATGATGAGCGCCGCTTACGCCGAAAGGCATTAGTCACCGCGGCTATCTGCGTTGTGGCCAGCGCTGCTTTGTTGGGTCTGCTGTATGTGGTCGGCACGCATCGCTGTCTCGATAAAACGCTTGGGTTTGGCCAGGAAACCATGGTGTTTTTAAAAAACGCCTGCGAAAAATATGACCGATATGAACAGGGAAGAAAAACCGAGGCGACTCACAATTTGGATGCCGCGCTCGAGTCGTTTGCGACGTTCTTGCCACCTGATCACGTTGAAGTCAACGATGACCTCGTCGAGGAGTACGTCCATACCGAGCACCTTTCGGGAATGTTGGTCATGGACGCCGACGGTCATATGACCGCTCATTACGATATCGACGGTCGCGATCCGCTGATGCTGTGGCGAGAGGAGCTTGCCTGTTCGTCGGTCGCATCGATGTACCGAGGCTCCAAGGTGTCCTACTCGACGGTCGTAGAGCGTCGAGATGTCGACTTTGCCGTGAGTGTTGTTCCGTACGGTGATGGCGTAGCGCTGGGGTATCGATCGCTTGCGCCCGAGCCCGCCGATGATTATTCGTATACGATCGCCGACGTGCTCGTGAACAACACATTCCATCAGAGCCCAACGGTGTTCGTGATGCGCGGTGCACAAATCGTTTCTTCAAACGATTCGACCGTCGATATAGCTCTCGCCCGGCTTCTTGCCGATAGCGGAATTGATTGGAAAGACGAAGGCTTATCACGTGTCGAATATCGGGGAAGTACCTGGTATGCCGTGCGTGCGGCGTATAAGGACTATCGCCTGTTTGCGCTCTATCCCAAATCTGAGGTCATGTCGGGCAGGATTTCATTTATCACTGCCGGCGTACTGGCGTTCCTGGTGTTTTTGGTTGTAGTGCTGTTGGTGCGTATCGTCGCCGATCGTCGCAATTTGGCCGAAAAGGACAAGCAGCTCGGCATCATCAATGCCATCAGTACCACGTATGAGTCGACCCTCCTGTTGCATCTCGACACGCTTGAGATCGAGGGGATTAACATGTCGCCATCGGTGGCGAAGATATTTGCCGAGCACTCCGAGGCATATGACTTTTTTGCAACGGTTTGCCGAGACATTGTGAGTCCCGAAAGTCGCGAGGCGGTCATGGAGCTCTTAGATATAAAGACGCTTCGGGATCGTATGGAGGGCGTGCCGTACTTGGATGCCGAGGTACGAGACTGCCGAGGTACGTGGTATTCGCTGCAGGTTGTTCCACAGCGCCGCGATGAGCGGGGTCGACTGGAATCGGTCGTCGTGGCAACGCATAACATCTCGATGACAAAGCGCGCCGAGGAGCTTTCTTTCCAGGACAAGCTGACGGGGCTTCGCAATAGAAATTACCTTGAGTCCCTTGGCGACGACCTGGTGAACGAGTCCCTGCCCGTGAGTGTGATCATGATGGACTGCAATTTCCTCAAGCGTACCAACGATCTCTACGGTCACGAAATGGGCGATGAGCTGCTACGGCGTACGGCGTCTGTATTGAGGCGAACGGCAGGCGAGAAATTTGTGCCTATGCGCATTGGTGGCGACGAGTTCTTGCTGATTTGCCCTCACACCGATCGCGAATCCGCATGTGAAGTAGTGCAAGATCTTCGCCTCAGCCTTGCTGCTGCGAGCGATGAGGTGCTGACAGTCAGTGCGTCGTTTGGCGTCGCGACGGCAGAGACACCCGGTTATACACTGACCGAGATTTACCACATCGCTGACCACAACATGTATCAAGAGAAACGAAAAGTCCACGCTCGGGAAGCAGATTGCTAGTATTGCTACCGCCGGTTTGCGCATTGGGGAATGTTGAATCGGTGCCCGCGATACTTTATCGGTTCGGACGGGGATAATAGACGTCTGAAATTGCTTTACGAGAGGGGAACGCAATGATTAGTTTTGATTACAAGCCTCAGGGCGTATGCACTCGCAATATCCACCTTGACCTGTCCGATGACGGCAGCAAAGTGGTGGGTGTTGAGTTTACCGGCGGCTGCAACGGCAATCTCAAGGCTATCTCCAAGTTGGTCGAGGGTGCTCCTGCCGATCGCGTAATCGAGGTTCTCGCCGGTAATACCTGCGGTATGAAAAAGACCTCTTGCGCCGATCAGCTTACGCGCGCTATCGAGGCCGCTCGCGCCGAGATCGCCTAATGGGTATCGCCGACCACATCAAGAATGGAATATCGCGCCGTGGCTTTGTGCTCGGCGGTGCTGCCGCGGGCGCTGCCACGGTGCTTGCCGGTTGCTCGAAAAAAACGGGCACCAGCGACGATGCCGCCGGCGAGCCGCAGGTTATCAAGGACGATTCGAAGATTGTCTCGATCACTGATGAGTACGAAGCTGTCGATATCGATCTTGAGCCCACGGCCTCGTGGACGCTGCCGCTGGGCACGCTGCTGTACTACTGTGATGGCGACTACGCTGCCGCGATGATGGCGCCTGCTTCTGCCCTGCATGCCAATACGCTTGGTGTGCTCAACCTGGGCGATGGCTCGCTTACCACACTTATCGAGGATCCCGTTGAGGGAACCGGTTATGCGTTTTACGACGTTCGCGCGGGTGATGGCGTGTTCGCGTGGGTCGAGATGAACTTTGCCAATGCGTCTTGGAAACTCTATGCGCAAAACCTTGCAGGCTCCTCCCTTACCGGCAACGCTGTCGAGCTCGATCGCGGTGGCGAAAACTACGATCCGCCGCTCTTCACAGCGTATGGGTCGTCGGTCATCTGGTATAAGATGCCCTCGTCCGGCGGCAGCAAGACGAGTAACGATTCGTACTGCTACCGTCAGTCGCCCAGCGAGTCCAAGCCTGAGACTATTTGGAAATCGACGGGCCACTTCGCATCCGCCCCGCGTGTGAGCGACGGCATCCTGACCATCTCGCCCCGCGTGCACAATGATGAGGGCGTCTATTACGGTATGACGGCGATCGACCTGACTGACGGCAACAACACGAAGCGAGCTCAGCTGGTGCTTCCTTCGTCGGTTTCGCCTTTCGAGGCCGTGTATATGGGCGACACCTTCGTGTTCTCCATTGAGGCGACGTATAACGGTGTGGGTAGCCTGGGCAATATGGGCACCTATATCGGTAACGAGGGCGGGCCGTACCTCTTCCTTTCGCGTGAGCCGCTCGCGTGCGCTGCGGGAAGGAAAAATAAATACCTGGTTAAAGTCCAGGCGTCGCATTTTTTGATTGACACTTCGGCTAAGACCTACGGCTCGCTCCTGTCGCCCGACCGAGCCCTGGAGTATGGCGATTATCCTGCTACGGCGGGTAAATCGAACTCGTTCTTAACGTACGCAACGGTGCGCAACAGCCAGGGAATTCCCGAGACGGTTACCGCTCGCTTGTTCTCTCTTTAGTCTCCGAGGGGTTAAAAAGGCGTCGACAGGGGAATAAGCGCGTTGTGACTATGAGTACCGCCCGCCGAGCTATCGCACCCATGCGATACCCGGTGGGCTCAGGTGCGTTAAAATGAGCTTGTTCTTAGCTAATTGAGACAGGGGGGCCGTGTTATGGCTTCAGATGCAAAAAAGATTCTGCTGGTCGAGGATGAGAAGGCAATCCGTGACGCTGTCGCTGCCTATCTCGAGCGCGAGGGCTATTGGGTTGTGGGCGTCGGCGACGGCCAGTCCGCTATCGAGGAGTTCGAGAAGCATCAGTTCGACCTGGTCGTGCTCGACCTCATGCTCCCTAAGATTCCCGGCGAGCGCGTTTGCCGCACCATTCGCGACACCTCGGATGTCCCCATCATTATGCTGACGGCCAAGGGCGAGATCGAGGACCGTATTATCGGCCTCGAGCTCGGTGCCGACGACTACCTGATCAAGCCGTTCTCGCCGCGCGAGCTTGTCGCGCGCGTACGCGCCTTGTTCCGCCGTGCCCACCAGGCCGATGAGCCGGCCGTCGAGGTGCTCGACTTTGGCGATCTGGTCATTGACATCTCGGGCCACAAGATTTTGGTCGAGGGCAAGGAAGTCGACCTGACGGCTTCCGAGTTCAAGCTGCTCACCACGCTTGCCCGCCACCCCGGCCGCGTCTACAACCGCATGGAGCTGGTCGAGAAGGTGCTCGGCTACGACTTTGAGGGTTACGAGCGCACCATCGACAGCCACGTGAAGAACCTTCGCGCCAAGCTGGGCGACGACCCCAAGAAGCCCAAGTGGCTCTACACCGTCCACGGTGTCGGCTACCGCTTCGAGGCTCCGACCAAGACCGATAAGTCGGACGAGAAATAAAGGAAATCACATATGACACCTGCGCGCTTTGAAATCGGGCAAAAGCATAAGCAGGAGAACGAGGCGGGTTCCAAGGCTAGTTGGAACACGCCTCGTTCCGATTCACGGCCAACGATGAGCTATCCCTCGCGTATGGCCCTGGCTTTTGCCCTGACATCGCTCATGACGGTATTGGTGCTGGTGGGCGTAGTCTCCGTTGTATGGGGCACGGTTTTTACGGATTACACGCGCTCCAATATCGTTGAAATCGCCAATTCCGCAGCCGAAAAGCTTGCGACGTCGTACGAGGAAAACGGCAATTGGACCGCGGGGGAGTTGCGTGCGGTCGCGACATCGAGCTTGGTGTCCGACGATCTTGGCATGCAGGTCGTCAATAAAAAGGGCGTCATCGTCTATGACGACTCGTGGCCCTCGGCAAGCGCTACTGCCGATGTACGCGAAAATCAGGCGACGACCGACGGTACGAGCGGAAAGAAGGCATCGCACAGCCCGGTCTCGTCTGCTCCCACCGATTCCAATAGTGTTGCCAACGTTGAGATCGTGACGTCCTCCGGCGAGCACGTGGGTCAGGTCAAATTGTGGGCGATTGGCTCCGATGCCCTGCTCACCAAGGCAGACTCAGCATTCAGAGAAAAGACCTTTAATGCCATGGCCCTTGCTGCGGTTGTGGCCGTCTGCATCTCGGTCGTTATCGGATCATTCGTGTCGCGCATGCTCACCAAGCCGATTCATCGTATTACCAGCACCGCCAAGCAGATCCGCGATGGAGACCTGTCCGCTCGTACGGGCTTGCGCGGCGATGATGAGATCGATCAGCTGGGAGAGACCTTCGACGAGATGGCCACCTCACTCGAAAAGGACATGAAGCACGAGAAGCGCCTGACTTCCGATGTGGCTCATGAGCTGCGCACGCCGCTCATGGCCATGCTTGCAACGGTCGAGGCCATGCAAGACGGTGTGTATCCCACCGACGACGAGCATCTGGAGACGGTCGCTTCCGAGACGCGCCGCCTGGCCCGTCTGGTGCAGCAGATGCTCGACCTGTCGCGCATGGAAAACAGTACCGCGCCGCTCAACCTGGAGCCGGTGGACATGGTGCCGTTTGTGCGTTCGATTGTGAATGGCCAGGAGCGACTGTTTGCCGATCGTGACCTGCGCTTGCGCTTTGCGGATGAGACGCAGGGCCACGATGACGTTGTCGAGGCAGATCCCGACATGATCACGCAATGCGTCATCAATCTCATGAGCAACGCCATGCGCTACACCCCCGAGGGCGGTTGGGTCGTGGTGTCGGTGCTCAGTGACCGCAAACACGTCAGCGTCGCCGTTTCTGATACCGGCATCGGTATTGCCAAGGATGACTTGTCGCGCATCTTCGGCCGTTTTTGGCGCGCCGATGCTAGCCGTGCCCGTGAGGCGGGCGGTCTGGGCGTGGGCCTCGCCGTGACTAAACAGATCGTCGAGCGACATCATGGCTACATTTCCGTGGAGTCGGAGCTTGGAAAGGGTACGACTTTTACGATTCATCTGCCTCGCGAGCACACGGCGGACGCGGCATCTACTACAATGGAGCACTAGCTTTTCGCTATTCGGTGAAGGAGGGGTTTCGTCCCTGCCGCTCCGAGTTTGCGAAAACGTGCGGGAAAGAACCCGCATTACTGTCGTATTTTGGTAAGGAGTGACTCACGTGACAACGATGGAGCGTCGTCCGGATTCCCGTGGCAAGGTTCGTGATATCTACGATGCCGGTGAAAACCTGCTGATGGTCGCCACCGACCGCATTTCTGCGTTCGACTTCATTCTTCCCGACGAGATTCCGTTTAAGGGAGAGGTGCTCAACCGCATCTCGGCATTCTGGTTCGATAAGTTTGCCGACATCGTTCCCAACCACCTCGTTTCCATCGACCCGGCGGATTTCCCCGAGGAGTTTGCCGGGTATCGTGACTACCTCGCAGGCCGCGCCATGCTGGTCAAGAAGGCCCAGACGATTCCTATCGAGTGCATCGTCCGCGGCTATCTGACCGGTTCGGGCAAGAAGACCTATGACGAGAACGGTACCGTCTGCGGCATTCAGCTGCCCGAGGGTCTGACCGAGGCCTCCAAGCTTCCCGAGCCGCTGTTCACGCCGTCCACGAAGGCCGAGATCGGCGACCACGACGAGAACATTTCGTTCGAGCGTTGCTGCGAGATCGTGGGCGAGGACATCGCCGCGCAGATTCGCGACCTGTCCCTCAAGATTTACAAGGCCGCTGCCGAGTATGCCGCGACTCGAGGCATCATCATCGCCGACACCAAGTTCGAGTTTGGTGTCATCGATGGTAAGGTTACGCTGATCGACGAGTGCCTCACGCCCGACTCCAGCCGTTTCTGGCCTGCCGCCAGCTACGAGGAGGGCAAGATTCAGCCCAGCTACGACAAACAATTCGTCCGCAATTGGCTCAAGGCCAACTGGGATATGACGGGGGAGACCCCGCACCTGCCCGCCGAGGTCATCGATGGCACGTCCGAGCGCTATCGCGAGGCCTTCCAAATCATCACGGGCTCCCAGTTCACAAGCATGAAGGAGAACGCGTAAGTGAGTACCCGCAGCGCCACGAACAAGCGCACGCAATCCCGCGAGGTTACCGGGGTTGCGCGCAAGTCCGCCGCATCCGCTAAGCCCGCCCGTCAGGCAGCGAGCTCTGTTCACGTCGTGCCGGCATCATCCAAGGCACGCCGTAAAGAGCTCGAGAAGGGCGAAAACCTGGAAGGCCTTTCCAAGGAGGAAAAGCGCGCCCGCAAGGCCAAGCAGCGCGCCCGCGAGGATCGCATCTACACGGTGTCGAATATCCTTCTCAAGCAGGATGAGGACTACACCAAGCGCCGCCGTATTTGGTGGGCCGTGCTCGCTATCGGCATGGTGTTCATCGTGGCAATTTGGGTTTCGTTCTACTTCGTTCCCGGCGGCACGGTGTCCAGTCCTGTTCAGATGGTTGGCATCGTTGTGTCCTATGTCATCATCCTGGGTGACTTTATCTATGACTTCGCTCGTATTCGTCCCTTGCGCAACATGTACCGCGCGCAGGCCGAAGGCATGTCCGAGAATAAGCTCAACGCTCTTATCGAGCGCGCAGCTGCCGAGGAGGACAAAAAGGACTCCAAGAAGAAGTAGCGTTTGCATGCATACTTATCGCTAAGATATAAGGCGCGTCGTTTTTGCGGCGCGCCTTTTTACTGTTCTATAGATAGATGGAGTGGCACATGATTCGAGCTGCCCTGACGGTCGAAGAAGCTCTGGAGGGCATGAAGGCCCTGGAGCCCAAGATTAAAAACTATGCGCGTCTGGTTGTCCGCAAGGGCGTAAACGTCAAGCCCGGCCAGGAGGTTGTCGTTCAGTCTCCGGTCGAGTGCGCGCCATTTGCCCGCGTGGTGGTCGCGGAGGCTTATGCCGCCGGTGCCGGTCACGTGACAGTCATTTGGGCCGATGACGCCGTGACAAGGCTTACGTACGAGCATGTCGATAAAAGCTATTTTGAGCAGACGCCCGAGTGGAAGCGCCTGCAGTTGGATTCCCTGGCCCAGGACGGTGCCTGCTTTATCTTTATCGAGGGTGCGGACCCAGCGGCTCTGAAGGGCATTGACCCCGCCAAGCCCGCCGCGGCTTCCAAGGCAAGGAATACGCAGTGCAAGGTCTTCCGCCGTGGGCTGGACTACAACATCAACCCGTGGTGCATCGCCGGCGCGCCGGTCGTTGCCTGGGCTCGCGAGGTGTTCTCGGGCGATGCGGATGAGGTTGCGATCTATAAACTATGGAATGCGATTCTGCACACCGCTCGTGCCGATGGCAAGGACCCGGAGAGCGACTGGGAACTCCATGACGCCGCATTCGAAAAGAATCTGCGTTTCCTGAACGATAATCGTTTCGACTATCTGCATTATACCTCGGCAAATGGAACCGATCTGACGATTGGCATGACGAAAGGTCACGAGTGGGCCGGCGGCAAGGGCGAGACGCCCGATGGGCACCCATTCTTCCCCAATATTCCCACCGAGGAAGTCTTCACCTCGCCTGATCGTATGCGCGCCGACGGTATCGTGTATTCGGCTATGCCGCTCATTCATCACGGTAACAAGGTTGACGATTTTTGGATTAAGTTCGAGGCCGGCCGCGTAGTGGACTACGATGCCCGCGTGGGCAAGGCGACGCTTGCGAGCATCATTGACACCGACGAAGGTGCCGCTCGTCTGGGCGAGGTCGCGCTCATCTCCAAGAATACGCCGATCCGCGAAAGTGGCGTTCTGTTCTACGATACGCTCTATGACGAGAACGCTAGTTGCCATCTCGCGTTAGGTGTCGGTTTCCCCGAATGTATCGAGGGTGGGTATGACATGTCCAAGGAGGAGCTCCTGGAGCATGGAGTTAACGTCTCGAGCACGCACGTCGATTTTATGATCGGTACGGACGACATCGATATTACGGGCATTACGCCTGATGGACGTGAAGTTGTGATTTTCCAGAACGGCCAATGGAGTTGGGAATAGTCCCAGACCGTGGTACAATGCCACCCGCGGGCCGTTAGCTCAGCTGGCAGAGCAGGGGACTTTTAATCCCAAGGTCCAGGGTTCGAACCCCTGACGGCCCACCATAGAATAGAAAAGCGACTGGTGGACGCCGGCCGCTTTTTTGTTGCCGCGCCACGGGTTCGAACCCGTCGGGGCGCGGAGCTGAGTAAACGCGTGAGCGTTTGCCAGCGCAGCGCGCAAGGCGCGAAAGCGCCGCAGCGGCCGCCTGCGGAGCAGGCTGAACCCCTGACGGCCCACCCAAAGTAAGGAATACGAAATGAAAACAAATAGATACGGAATTAGCGGCAGCACATTAAAGATAATAGCAGCCATTTCGATGGTTCTCGATCATGTAAGCAGGATCGTCCTGACCAATGGAATCATGACTCACGCATCGTACAGTCAGATATCAGACGAACAGTGGGCGATTCTAAGCGAGGCTTCGGATGTGCTTCATGTTCTTGGCAGAATTGCATTTCCCTTATTTTGCTTTTTGATAGTTGAGGGATTTTTGCATACTCATGACATAAAGAAGTACCTGCGAAATATGCTTGTCTTCGCAATCATTGCGGAGCCCATATACGATTTCGTTCAAACCGGGCAACTATTCGACCTTCGGCAACAAAATGTTATGTGTGAGCTCCTGCTTTCCTTGGTCTTCTTGATAATTCTGGAAAAGATACAAAGCCTTTCAAAATGGAAGAGGTACATCGCAGAAACTGCTCTGATTGTTTTGACAGCACTGGCAGCTGAATACACTAAACTAGATGGCGGTGTGTATGGCATTCTGCTTGTGGCTGCATTCTATTTATTCCACGACAGCAAGGGCAAGATGTTCTTTGCTGCAGTATGCGCAGTGCTCCTTTCGTCATGCCATATAGTTGGCGGCGGATTTGAGCTTGCTGCAGCTAATGTACTTAATCCTGATGTTGCTGCCGCGGTTGTTTCGTTGCTGCTTATCAATTTTTATAATGGCAAGCGAGGGCTGAGGCTGAAATACTTCTTCTACATTTTCTATCCGGCACATCTTGCTCTGCTTTATGGTGTCTCACTTATTGTTTTGAACTGTCTTTAAAAACTCTCAAACAAGTCTCTGAAAGCAGAACTAAATTGACCCTAAGACTGCTTGTGAATTTCCGGAAGACCTGTGAGATACGAGGATAGACAACGAGGGCTGTAGAAAGATGCTTCGAAAGCATGAATGGCAGCGAGAAAATGAGTTCGGAAGCACCCTCTGGATGCTCCAGCATAGAATAGAAAGCGATCGGCTCCGGCTGGTCGCTTTTTAGTTGACGGTGCACGGGTTCGAACCCGAACTTCTCTATATATAAGAACGCTTGGCGAACAAAACCCGCCTTTTACCGACGGGAAACAAATGGCTCATGCTTTTGGAGTAAAGTGGCGCTCCAGAGATGACCGATGCCTTAACACCTATAAACCAGCTGGTCATCGCCAATATCAGAAGCTGCTGCTTCGAATGCGGCCTCAGTGAAGCAACTGAGGGTTCTATTCATTTGTGAACAAAATATGGAGTGCGCGATTCCCGCCCCCGGGGGCCCTCCGGTCTGGCAATATATCTCCTTGCCGCGCGGCCCGGTCGGACCGGATCAG
>UQMY01000041.1 GCA_900542325.1 uncultured Collinsella sp.
TTGGCAGTTCTGCGTCATGGGTATCTGAGAGAATGGTTTTTGCCGCCGCGGCGTCAAACGGAGGTTGCGTTTCCCGCCACTGCACGAGGCGTAACTGCCGCGACGCTGAACTGTCGGTAACGATCTGCTCAACGCCAGCCAGTGCCGCATGCACCAGATGGTTGGCATGCCCGGTTACCGTCGTCAGGGGTAGAACGGAACAGCCTTGACCGGTGGCCTCAACGCTGAACAGCCGCGCATCGCCCAGCTGCCCGAGCGTATGGTGAAACGCCCCGGATCGCGGCTGGCCGGTAAGTATAGTGATGGCCTCGTCGAGGGTGTTCGCATTCAGCGAGGCGCGAGCCAGGATCTGACGCGGTAATCCCTGCGGACGATACACTGCACGGATGTTATTCACCGTGTTAACGATACCTTTTTCATTTACCGCAAAGGTGTGGCCGCAAATCGACCCCGGATAGGCAAAACTCGTAAAGCTCAGACCGCGACTCGGAGTAATGGTAGCCAGCAAGCATTCATCCCGTAACTGAGGAAAACCGTCTTCATTATGCGCGATAATCCGCTCGCCTGCGGCGTTTACCCCGGCCACCGTCGTACAGCCATCCGACGTTGAGCGCACCAGATCGCCACGGCACATCACATGCATCGGCTCACGCAGAGCGCGCAGGTCATCGAGCGGGTTCTCGCGCGTCACCAAAATGTCGGCCGCCTTGCCACACTCGATCGTACCGGTCTCGCCGCCCAGCCCCAGTAGCTCAGCATTGACCTGCGTAGCCGTATGCAGTGCGAAGGCATTGCTCGCGCCCACGTACTTGGCAAAATAGACCACCTCGCGCCACATGTCGTACTGCGTCACGAACGGGCAGCTCGAGTCCGTGCCCAGGCCCACCTTGATACCGGCTTCCAGTGCTGCACGAGCGCTCTCGATAATGCCCGAGCACACGATGTCACCGTTCTTCTTTTGCGTGTCGGTCGAATGGGTCTTTTCCGGATCGAGCAACACAAACGGCAGCGCTGGACTAATCGTGCAGGTCACGCTCGGCGCGCGTCCCTCGAGCTGTGTCCCCGCGGCGCCGCGGTACAGCTCCAGAACCTCAGGCGTCAGCGGAGCGCCGTGCTCGATTGTGTCGACGCCGGCCTGAAGCGCGGCCTTCACACCTTCGGTACTCTCGACATGGGCCATGACCGGAAGGCCAACCTCGTGCGCCGCCTTGCACGCCGCCGCGGCGACATCGAGCGGCATGCGCAGCACGCCCGGCTCGCCCACTTCGGTCGCATCGAACACGCCGCCCGTCACGAACAGCTTGATGACGTCGGCACCGCGCGCATACAGATCGCGCACCTGTTCGGCCGCCTCGCCGGGGGTATTGGCGACCTGCGCGAACAGCCCCGCGCCGTGACCACCCGGCACCGTGACGCCCGTTCCCGGCGCTACCAGGCGCGGACCCTGATACTTGCCGGCGTCGATGGCGTTGCGCACGGCGATGTCGGCGAACAACGGGTCGCCCGCGCCGCGCACCGTGGTCACGCCGCTTGCCAGCTGCTGCTGAGCGCTGCCCTTGAGGATATGGCGCACGATGGCGCGGCCCACGGGATTATCGAGCTTCTTCATCAGCGCGCCCGCATCGCCCGCCGAAACCGGCCTGCCCGAGCCGCACAGATGCACGTGCATATTGATGAGACCCGGCATGAGAAACGCCCCTGCCAGGTCGATGACCTCGGCCCCCGCTGGAGCTTGGGCCACAGCGCTCGGTCCCATCCAGGTGATGATGCCACGCTCGACGGCCACGGCCATATCGGGCTGCGGCTCCATATGCTCCGAGCCATCCAGAACGGTCGCATTGATAAACAACGTGGGACGATCGGTAGTCGCCATATCGAGCTCCTCCCTCACGATTAACATGAACATTTGTCCATTATCACCTAATGCAGCGACTAAAGTCGAGCATATCGGTTAACGGAGAAAAGGGAGGATGTGAGGATAGAGAGGCCAGCACGGCGATGCTCCAGCCGTGTGGGCCAAACGTCTCGTTCTGTAACAGTTGGGTCGAATTTTGGCCGTTAGATGTTACGGATCGAGATATTCTCCAGCACTGTCATCAAACGTCTAAATCTGTAACAAGTAGACAGGTTTTGAGCCTCTAGATGTTACAGATTGAGATCTTTTAGCGGCAGCCAACCTTCTGTCTCGATCTGTAACATTTGCGAGGCCAAGCGGCCCCTTGTTGTTACAGATCGAGATAAACTCGGCAGGAACAACCACATCCGTGTCAGTTGCATCCCTCAGCGCCCATGCCACTGCCGCCTCCATTGCTCAGCCAAATCGGCCCGCTGCGGAATGCCCGCCAGTCTCATCTTTTCAGCCAGCTTCCCCGGATTCTTGAGCTCATCAAACGTAAACCTCAGTACCTTATGTCCGAGCATCGTCAGATGGGACTCCCGCTGACGTTCTGCCACGAATGGGTCGACCGACTCCCGATCCCCACCATCCTGCAGGGTATACTTTCCCTTTCCATCGAGCTCGCCAATCACGCACGTCCCGTCCTCGAGCCGCCAAAAATAGTCGACGCGAAACACACTTGTCAGATCGAGCGGGTCGCGAAACTCCACCTGCAGCTCCGGAACCGGAAAGCCGTACGCAATAAAGAACGCTCGGAACCGAGACTCGCCGCCGTTTTCGGATAACCCGTCCGCATACGACGCAATCACCTGTGCCCTGCGATACCCTCGCCTGCCCTCGCAATCGGCACGGAGGCGCTCACACAAATCCCCACGTGTTACGCCTTTCGCCCGCAGCGCAGAATCGGCAATCGCCAACCCGTAGGAGAACGGCACACGCAGCAAGCAATCCTCCGCCGTGCGCCAAAACGACGTCACCCGCACGCCATCAACACGCTCGAGCGCGCCCGCCATCTGCGGGCGCAACAACCTGCACCCGCCGCTCAACGTCACCGAACAACCCGTCTTAACAAGAAAACGCGGCCCGAGCAGATCATTCGGCACCTCCAGACCCCACAAAAGCGCCGCGTCATAGCCCCAAAACGCCCAATCGGGATGAAATTCCGCAAGGCCCTTAATAGTCCGCAGCGCTCGCTCCGCCGGCGTCAATGCATCCCAATCATGCTGAAAACAGAACAGGTACGGCTCGGGCTCCGCGATATCGTCGGTTCCAACATGGCGTCGCAGCCACATGAGCTCGGTATTGTCATGCGTTGCGAGCAGTGCACCTTGCTCAGTCGCCTCCGTGAGCCGCGCGAGCATCCTGTTCCGTGCCAACGTGTTGCGAGTCGTATGCTTGTGTTTGAGAACGGTGTTAGACACTTTCATCACCACCACATCGGACAAATGGGACGTCGTCACCGTTGCCTCCGCTGACAAATGTCTTGATCTGTAACAAGAAGACCGATTTTTGGCCGCTAGATGTTACAGATCGAGACATTCCCCCAGTCAGGTGCCAAACGTCTCGATCTGTAACAGTTAGACGTTCTCCAGGCCCCCAAACGTTACAGATTTAGACAAACCAGCAGCGCCCAGGCGTTCGTCTCGATCTGTAACAGGTAGACCGGTTTTTTGTCCCTAAACGTTACAGATCAAGACAGAAAGGCAGAAGGCAAGGCAGGCGACAACTGCCCACCCCCCCTACTCCCACTCCTGCTCGTAGATGTTGAGTGACTTCACGTACCGCCCCTGGGCGCCCATGATGTCGCGGACCAGGCGCAAAAAGAAGCTGATGCACGAGGTGTCGAAACCGTCCTGTAGGTCCTCGGGATGCACCGCGCCCGGCCCGTCGACCGCTGTGTCACTCAGGCGCGCGATGTCATACAGGTAGAGCTGCCCCGCCGTCAGCCAGACATCGTCGGCGCAGGCAAGGCGTACCGCAATCGCGCCGTCGCTCCAATGTTTCTTTTGCACGATATGTGGGTCGTAGACATCAAAGCGACGGTCGGTGCGCGTGTCCTTCAGCACGACCATGCCAGTCGCGGGATCCTTGTCCAAAATGCCAAAGCGCGAGAAATACTGCGTGTCACGCACCTGCTTAAGTCGCCCGAGCGAAGCAGGAGAAATTGACGCCGGCGGCTCGTCCACATACAGCTCCAACAGCGTCTTGCCGTGGTAATAGGGGCGCTCAAACAGCATCCAATCGGTAAACGCCATGTTGTAGGCCATGATTTCGTTTTGAGAAGGTTCCTCGCAATAGCTGAGCCACGGATCGACGATAATCTCGAACTGCTCGCGCGCCGGCTCCAGGAATTGAAACTTCCGCAGCATCCAAAAGTGAGCCATGTCGGCAATATCGTTGCCGACGGCTTCAGCCAGCTCTGCTCGGTCAAAAACTTGGTCAGTCATGGCATCCTCCTCAAACTGATGGACCTCAATTTGAGCTTACGAGGAGGGTGGGCAACCGAGGCAAGCGCGGGCAAAAAAGGCCCTCGACTGCAAACCAGATGCCAACCAAACACTTGACGGGACACTTGACCGAATGAGCCCACCGCAACAAAACCGCAGGTAGACATAGACAGCCAACCCGCTCATTTTGGCCAGATGCCCGCAGCCACCACAGAAACAACAGGTGACCACAGCCCAAGAAGTCGACAAATGAACACCCGTACGTCGATAAGCGAGCAAATCGCTCGCAAAGAGTGTCCCCAACGACTAGACAAAAAAGAACGTCCCCAATGACTAGTCGTTGGGGACGTTCTTGAATGACAACTTTACAGCTCCAGCGCCTCGGCGACTTCGGCTGCGCAGGCCAGGGCATCGGCCATAGCACTCACAACGAGCGAGCTGCCGTTGCGGGCGTCACCGGCCACATACACCGGCGCGGCATCCGCGGCGACACCCTCCGTGCGAGCCGCGAGGTGCGAGCCCTCGGCAGCCATCACCGGCAGCGGACGACCAGCGGTGGCAACAGGCACGCTCACCGCATCGAACACGCCATGCTCGGGACCCGTAAAGCCGCAGGCGATGAGCACCAGCTGCGCCGGCACCTCGTGCTCGGAGCCCGCGATGCGCTCGGGCTTTCCCGCCGACCAGTCCAGATCGACCACGCGCAGACCCGCAGCCGCACCCTTCTTGTCCAGCAGCACCTCGAGCGTATCCACACCCCAGGCACGCATCTCGCCACCCATCGCAGTGATAGCCTCCTGCTGGCCGTAGTCGGTCTTCTTAACGTTTGGCCACTGCGGCCAGGGGTTGCTCGCCGTGCGCTTATCGGGCGCAGCCGGCAAGAACTCAAACTGGCGCACGCTGCGCGCGCCCTGACGCACGGCGGTACCCACGCAGTCGTTTCCAGTATCGCCACCGCCAATGACCACGACGTCCAGGCCGCGCGCGTTCACCGCGGGCTTGCCGCCATCGAGCACCGAGACGGTCGAAGCCGTCAGGTAGTCCACGGCATACACCACGCCCGGTGCATCAATGTTCGCAGCCGAAAGCCCACGCGGAGCACGGGCGCCGGCAGCCACCACGACGGCGTCAAAGTCGTCGAGCCTGGCGGTAACCTTGGGATCGCTCACGTCGGCGCCCAGCTCGAACACAATACCCAGCTCGCGCATGAGCGCCACGCGACGCTCGACCACAGACTTCTCGAGCTTCATGTTGGGAATGCCGTACATGAGCAGACCGCCCGCGCGGTCGTCGCGCTCAAACACCGTCACGCGGGCGCCACGACGCGCAAGCTCCCATGCCGCCACCAGACCAGCAGGACCGGAGCCCACCACGGCAACCGTGGGTGCGCCCTCCCCCGCCGGCTCAAAGCGGCGCGGGCCACCGTTTGCCCACTCATGGTCGCTGATCGCACGCTCGTTGTCATGGATCGTAGTGGGCTGGCCGTCGACCGAACCCAGGTTGCACGCGGCCTCGCACAGCGCCGGGCACACGCGGCTCGTGAACTCGGGCATGGGCGAGGTGAGCGACAGGCGCTCGGCAGCCTCATTCCAGCGGCCGCGGTACACCAGCTCGTTCCACTCGGGAATCAAGTTGTGCAGCGGGCAGCCGCTCGGGCGCGCCTTGCCAAAGCTCGCGCCCATCTGGCAAAACGCCACGCCGCACATCATGCAGCGGCTCGCCTGGGCGCGACGTGCGTCGTCATCGAGCTCCACATACAGGGGATCAAAATCATGACTGCGCTCCTCCACGGGGCGAAGCTCGTGGGTCACGCGATCGATATCAAGAAAAGCACCGGGCTTACCCATGGCACTTACGCCTCCTTCTTGGTCGAAGCAACAGAGCTGGCGGCGGCGGGCACAGCACCAGCGACACCACCCGCCACATCGAAGCGAGCGACATCCGCGGCGCTCGCGCGACCGGTCACAATGTCAAACGCCAGCTCCTCGGCCTGCGCATGTGTCTTGCCGGCAGCCTCGCTCGCAGCGACAATCGCCAGCACACGCTCGTACTCGGTCGGAATGACCTTCACAAAGTGCTTGCTCATCGTCTCAAAGCTGTAGAGCAGCTTGATGCCGCGCGGGCTCTGCGTCGTGTCCACGTGCTCCTGGATGAGCTCGCGAATCTGCGCCAGCTCGCCGGCCGTCGGGGCCTTGAGCTCGACGCTCTCGTGGTTCACGCGGGCATCGAGCGTGCCGTACTGGTCAAAGACATAGGCCACGCCACCTGTCATGCCGGCAGCGAAGTTCTGCCCGACCTCGCCCAGGATAAGCGCCAGGCCGCCCGTCATGTACTCGCAGCCATGGTTGCCGCAGCCCTCGACCACCACGGTGGCACCGGAGTTGCGTACGCCAAAGCGCTGGCCGGCCAGACCGTTAATGAAGCCGCGGCCGCTCGTAGCGCCAAAGAACGCAACATTGCCCACGATGATGTTTTCGTCGAACTTGTAGGTCGCATGCGGGTTGGGACGCACCGATACCTCGCCGCCCGAAAGGCCCTTGCCAAAGTAGTCGTTGGCGTCGCCGCACACGTTGAGCGTAATGCCGCGCGGCAGGAAGGCGCCAAAGCTCTGACCGGCCGATCCATCGCAATCGATGGTGATGGAGCCGGCGGGCAGGCCCTCGGGATGTGCCTTGGTCACCGCGTTACCCAGGATGGTGCCCACGCAACGGTTGACGTTGGCGATGTCGGCATGGAAGCGAATCGGACGCAGGTGCGCACGGGCATCGGCCGTATAGGGCACGAACAACGTGGAGTCGAGCGTCTTGTCGAGCTCGCTGTCGGCAGCCATCTGCGGCAGGAAGTGGCGACCGTCGGCACCCGGGATATGGGCACCGAACTCGCAGGTCGCGCTCGCCAGCACGGGCGACAGATCGAGCAGGTTGGCCTTACGGTTGCCCGGGACCTCAATCTGGCGCAAGCACTCGGGATGGCCGACCATCTCGTCGACGGTGCGGAAGCCCAGGCTCGCCATGACCTCGCGCAGTTGCTCGGCAACAAAGAGCATAAAGTGCTCGACGTGCTCGGGCTTGCCGCGGAAGCCGCGACGCAGGCGGCAGTTTTGCGTGGCGATGCCGGCGGGGCAGGTATCCCGCTGGCAGTCGCGCTGCATGAGGCAGCCCATCGAGATGAGCGGCATGGTCGCAAAGCCAAACTCCTCGGCGCCCAGCAGGCAGGCGACGGCAACATCGGTGCCGTCCATGAGCTTGCCGTCGGCCTCGAGCACCACGCGCGAGCGCAGGCCGTTTTGCAGCAGCGTCTGCTGAGCCTCGGCAAGGCCAAGCTCCAGCGGCAGACCGGCGTGCCAGATCGAATCGCGAGCAGCGGCACCCGAGCCGCCATTGTGGCCGCTGATCAAGATCTTGTCGGCAGCGCCCTTGGCCACACCGGTGGCGATGGTGCCGACGCCGGCCTCGCTGACCAGCTTGACCGACACGCGTGCGCCAGGGTTGGCGTTCTTAAGGTCAAAGATGAGCTCGGCCAGGTCTTCGATGGAGTAGATGTCGTGATGCGGCGGAGGCGAGATCAGGCCGATGCCGGGCGTGGACTGACGGACCTCGGCAATCCAGGGGTAGACCTTCTTGCCGGGCAGGTGGCCACCCTCGCCGGGCTTGGCGCCCTGGGCCATCTTGATCTGAATCTCGAAGGCGCTGCACAGGTAGCGGCTCGTCACGCCAAAGCGCGCACTTGCCACCTGCTTGATCGCGGAGTTCTTGGAATCACCGTTAGCCAGCGGGGTCTCGCGACGCGGATCCTCACCGCCCTCGCCGGAGTTGGAACGGCCGTGCAGGCGGTTCATGGCGATGGCCATGCACTCGTGTGCTTCCTTGCTGATGGAGCCGTACGACATGGCGCCGGTGTTAAAGCGGCGGACGATGTTGAGCGCGGGCTCGACCTCGTCGAGCGAAACCGGCGTGCGGCCGCTGGCATCAAAGTCGAGCAAGTCGCGCAGACGCACGGCACGGCCGGTGCGGTGCAGGCGGGCGCTGTACTCCTTAAAGGTGTCGTAGCTGTCCTCACGGCAGGCGGTCTGCAGCAGGTAGACGGCCTGGGGGTCGATGAGGTGTTCCTCGCCGCCGAGCGGGCGCCACTTGGTCAGGCCCAGCGTGGGCAGCTGATCGGGAGCCGGGCTTTTAAGGATGGCGAGCGCAGCGTCATAGCGCTCGTTTTGCTCGCGCTCAACGTCCTCGACACCCATACCGCCCACACGGCTCACCGTGCCGGCGAAGTACGCGTTGACGAACTCCGGAGTAAAGCCGACGGCCTCGAAAATCTGCGCGGAGTGATAGCTCTGCACCGTGGAGATACCCATCTTGGACATGATGGAGACGATACCCGCCGTCGCGGCCTTGTTGTAGTTGTCGATGCCCTGCTCGGCCGTCACGTCCGGGTCGCCGCGTGCTGCCAAGTCGCGGATGCACGCATGCGCATTGTACGGATAGATGCCGCTTGCGGAGTAGCCCACCAGCGCCGCAAAGTCGTGCGGGGACACGGCATCGCCGCACTCCACCACGATGTCGGCAAAGGTACGCACACCGGCGCGGATCAGGTGGTTGTGCACGCAGCCCACGGCAAGCAGCGACGGCACGGGCACCTCGCCCGCTCCGGCACGATCGCTCAGCACCACAATGTTCACGCCGTCGCGGACCGCAGCCTCAACGTCCTCGGCAAGCTGTTTGAGCGCAGTCTGCAGCGCGCCCTCGCCGGCATCGCGGCGGTAGACGGCACGGAAACGGCGGGTCTTAAAGCCAACACGGTCAATCGCGCAAATGCGGTCGAACTCCTCCTCGTTGAGCAACGGGCGCTCCAAGCGCACCAGCTGGCAGGCCGTACGAGAGTCCTCGAGCAGGTTGCCGTGGTTGCCCAGGTAGAGCGTGGTCGAGGTGACCATATGCTCGCGAAGGGCGTCGATGGGCGGGTTCGTGACCTGAGCGAACAGCTGATAGAAATAGTCGTAGAAGGAGCGCGTCTTCTTGGACAGGCAGGCCAGCGGCGCATCGATGCCCATCGAGGCGAGCGGCGCCTTGCCCTGCTGGGCCATGGGACGCACGACCTCGTCAACATCATCCCAGTGATACCCGAGCTTAGCCATGCGCACGGCGGCGGGTACCTCGGCGTCCTCGGCGGGCGTCGCCGCGGCAGGCCTATCGAGCGCGTCGACGGTCAGTGTCTCCTCGGCAATCCAGTCGCGGTAGGGCTTCTCCTTGGCATAGCGGGCGCGCAGCTCGTCGTTGTAGATCACGCGGCCGCGGGCAAAATCGACCTCGAGCATCTGGCCCGGTCCCAGGCAGCCGCTCGTCAGGATGTTCTCGGGGCTCACCTCGATGGTGCCCACCTCGCTTGCCAGCATAAAGCGGCCATCGCGCGTCACGTAGTAGCGGGCGGGGCGCAAGCCGTTGCGGTCGAGGGCGGCGCCCAGCGTGCGACCGTCGGTAAAGGCGATGGCCGCCGGGCCGTCCCAGGGCTCCATGAGCATGGACTGGTAAGCGTCGTAGGCGCGGCGTTCCTCACCCAGGTTGTCGTTGTGGTCCCATGGCTCGGGCAGCAACATGGACGCGGCACGCGTGAGCGGACGGCCGTTCATGACCAAGAATTCGAGCACGTTGTCCAGAATCGCGGAGTCGGAACCCTCGCGGTTGATGATCGGCATCACGCGCTCAAGATCATGCTGCAGCACGGGGCTGTACAGGTTGGGCTCGCGGGCACGAATCCAGTTGACGTTACCCTTGAGGGTGTTGATCTCGCCGTTGTGGATGATAAAGCGGTTGGGGTGCGCACGCTCCCAGCTGGGCGTGGTGTTGGTGGAGTAGCGCGAGTGGACGAGCGCCACGGCCGTTTTGACGGCGGCGTCGTTGAGGTCGATGAAGAAGCGGCGCATCTGCGTGGCGACCAGCATGCCCTTGTACACGATGGTGCGCGAGCTCATGGAGCACACGTAGAAGATCTTGTCTCGCAGGGCAAACTCGGCATCGGCCTTCTTTTCGATGGTGCGGCGGCACACATACAGACGGCGCTCAAAGGCATCGCCGGCGGGCGTGTCGTCCGGACGGCCCAGGAAGGCCTGCAGGATAGTGGGCATGCAGGCGCGGGCCGTCTCGCCCAGGTCGTGCGGGTCGACGGGCACCTCGCGCCAAAAGAGCAGCGGCACGCCGGCCTCGGCACAGCCCTCCTCAAACACGCGGCGGGCATCCTCTACGCCCTTGTCGTCCTGCGGGAAGAACAGCATGGCCACGCCATAGTCGCCCTCTGCCGGCAGAATCTGACCGCACTTTTGAGCCTCCTTACGGAAAAAGTGATGCGGAACCTGGAACAGGATGCCAGCGCCATCGCCGGTATTCTTCTCGAGTCCCGTGCCGCCGCGGTGCTCCAAGTTGACCAGAATGGACAGTGCGTCGTCCAGAATCTGGTGATGGCGCTCACCGTTGATATCGGCAAGCGCGCCGATGCCACATGCATCGTGGTCGAATTCGGGGCGATAAAGGCCCTGCTGCTGAGCGGAATCTGCCTGCATCGCGATCCTCCTCTAGATATTTAGACAGTCAGTTGAATAGGCATAGTAGGAGCATCGTCGGCCCGTTGTGTTTCCCACCCGTTTCGAAACAATCGCGTAACGCACGCCCTACGAGTGGACACCGCCGACCTCAAGGGCGACAACATAGGCCCCAAGTTCGGCCTGTTAGCTCACCACTTCAAACATCTCAATCTGTAACAGGAAGGGCCGGCTTTGGCGGTCAGCTGTTACAAATCGAGATTTTCCATAGGACCATTTCTTCCTGTCTCGATCTGTAACACCTAGGCCCAATTTCCATCCCTCGTTGTTACAGATCGAGACATTTCGGCAGCCCCCTTTCACCATCCCATTCAAATACAACAATTTTGTTAGTCTTGGTTAACTTTTAAGCTTAAAACGGGTATCCTTTGCGGCGTCAAGCAAACGGCACGCACACCGTGCCAGATCAAGGAGGCCCCTATGGCGCACCAAGCAGACCAGCAGACGATGCAACTCGTCCTCATCCGTCACGGAGAGTCCGAGTGGAACAAGCTCAACCTGTTCACCGGCTGGACCGATGTTGAGCTCACCGACACGGGCCGCGAAGAAGCCGCAGCAGGCGGTCGAGCCCTCAAAGAAGCCGGTTTCGACTTTGACGTCTGCTACACTTCGCGCCTCAAGCGCGCGATCCACACCCTCAACATCGTGCTCGGCCAAATGGATCGCGAGTGGCTGCCCGTCATCAAATCCTGGAAGCTCAACGAGCGCCACTACGGAGCGTTGCAGGGTCTCAACAAGGCCGATGCCGCAGCGGAGCACGGCGACGAGCAGGTGCTCATCTGGCGCCGCTCCTTCGATGTCTGCCCGCCGGCACTCGAGCCGGACGACGCGCGCGATCCCCACACCCAGGAGCAATACCGTGATGTCGCGCCCGATCAGCTGCCCTATACCGAGTGCCTCAAGGACACGATCGCCCGCGCCTGGCCTTATTTCGAAGACGAGATTCGCCCCCAGATGCTCGCCGGCAAGCGCGTACTCATCGCCGCACACGGCAACTCCCTGCGCTCACTCGTCATGAAGCTCGAGCACCTCACGCCCGAGGAGATCCTCAAGGTCAACATCCCCACCGGCGTGCCGCTCGTCTACACCTTCGACACCGATTTCAACGTCCTCGACAAGCGCTACATCGGCGACCCGGCGACCATCGCCGCCAAGATCGACGCCGTGGCCAATCAGGGCAAAGCGCACAAGTAGCCCCAACCCAAATCCGACGCGTGGCGCCGCACGACCCAGATGCGACGTCACGCCGCCCATACGCAGGAGCGCACCATGCTCAACCATCTCAAACAACATTTTGGCTCCCGACGCACCGGTGGTCACGGAGGCCTAGACATTGCGCGGCATATCGGCCCCGGGCTGCTCGTGACCGTCGGCTTTATCGACCCGGGCAACTGGGCCTCCAATATGGCCGCGGGCTCGCAGTTTGGCTACGCGCTGCTGTGGATCGTCACGCTGTCCACGATTATGCTCATCGTGCTGCAGCACAACGCGGCGCACCTGGGTATCGCCACGGGCGCCTGCCTTGCCGAGGCCACGACACGTTACCTCCCCCGCTTCGTCGGGCGTACGGTGCTCGCCAGCGCCTATCTCGCGACCATCGCCACCGCCATGGCCGAAGTCCTGGGCGGCGCGATTGCCCTTCAAATGCTCTTTGGGCTGCCCGTGCGCGCGGGCTGCGTCATCGTGGCGGCAGTATCGATGGCGATGCTCATGACGAGCTCCTACAAGCGCGCCGAACGCTGGATCATCGCCTTCGTGGGTGTGGTGGGACTCTCGTTTTTAGCAGAGCTCGCGCTGGTCAAAGTCGACTGGCCGCAAGCAACCGCAAGCTGGATCATCCCCAGCATGCCTGCCGACTCGGCAACGATTATCGTGAGTGTCCTGGGTGCGGTCGTTATGCCACACAACCTTTTTCTGCACTCCGAGGTCATCCAATCCATGCACTTCGAAGGCCAAGGCGAGCAAGTTATCGAAGAACGTCTGCGCTACGAGCTCTTCGACACGCTCTTTTCGATGGGCGTGGGCTGGGCAATCAACTCGGCCATGGTCATCCTGGCCGCAACGACCTTCTTTGCGCACGGCATGGTCGTAGACGACCTCACCGTCGCAGCGGCCACGCTCTCCCCCATCTTGGGCCCGGCGAGCTCGACCATCTTTGCCGTGGCGCTGCTGTTCGCGGGACTATCGAGCAGTGTGACGGCGGGCATGGCGGCGGGCACCATCACCGCGGGCATGTTCGACGAGGAATACGACATCCACGACCGACATTCCTCGATCGGGGTGGCGGCCTGTTTCGTCGGCGCAGTGACGGCGTGCCTGGTCGTCCCAAATCCTTTTGAAGGTCTCATCTGGAGTCAGGCGCTGCTGTCGCTTCAGCTGCCGATTACGGTCTTTGTGCTCATACGGCTCACCAGCTCACGCCGCGTCATGGGCAAATATGCCAATTCGCGCCCGCTCAACGCGCTGCTCGTAGG
Source organism: uncultured Collinsella sp. (assembly GCA_900542325.1). Classification (GTDB taxonomy): domain Bacteria; phylum Actinomycetota; class Coriobacteriia; order Coriobacteriales; family Coriobacteriaceae; genus Collinsella. The sequence goes on from UQMY01000041.1 coordinate 13,408, forward strand.
GATCGGTGCCATCGTGACGATTCTCGATGTCGTGTTGTTGACAGGGATGTAATGGGGCGGGGCACCTACTCAGGCAAACGTCTCGATCTGTAACATCTAGACCCGCTTTCGATGTCTAGATGTTACAGATTGAGATCTTCTTCCGGACGGTTTTGGTTTGTCTCGATCTGTAACAGGAAGACCCGTTTTGAGCCGTTAGACGTTACAGATTAAGACAAAAGGTCGACCGGACTCACAACAGACAGGATCGGCCAACAGCAACCGTGATCCCTTGGGGACGGAGGAAAAGGGCCCCGGCCGAGAATTCGACCGAGGCCCTTGGACAGAGCTATGCGTTGATACGAGCCGTGTGTCTGCGAGCTACTCCTCGACGAGCTCAAACTGATCGGGACCGACGCCGCAAACCGGGCACACGTAATCTTCGGGCAGCTCGGGCGTATCGACCTCAACCTCGTAACCGCAAACGACGCACACGAACTTATACGTCTTCTTCTCCTCAGCCATGATGTTCTCCTCTCGAACGTGACTGGTGATGTACTTCGCTTATTAGTATATGTTATCAATAATATAATGCAAGTATTTTTAAAACATTTCTAGCCTTGATACGAGGACGCCTTCGGAGGCGTCTTGCCCTTCAGGACCTTATGGTAGTAATCGTAGGTGAGCGGCGTCTCGTCGCTCAGGCGCTCGGCATCCTCGACCTCGCCGATAAACAGTAGATGCGTACCCACATCCACAGTGTCGATCAAACGGCAGCTAAACAGGGCCGTCGCGTGCTCGGGCACATAGGGCATGCCCAGAGCCGTCTCGCGGGTCTCGTATTTGGCAAACTTGTCATAATCGCTGCTGGTGCGGAACCCAAAGTTACCGATGTAGAGCATGTCGGCGGTCTGATCGATCACGGTCAGTGCGAACGCTTTGGCCGATGCGATGACGCCCGAGGTGACGTTGTCCTTGTTCACGGCAACCGAAATGCGCGGCGGCATGGACGTCACCTGCACCGCAGTGTTGATGACGCAGCCGGCACGCAGCCCGTCTGCCGCGGCGCTCACCACGTACAGACCGCTCGGCATGGTAAAGAACGCAGTTTTGTCCATAACAATCACTCCCCTAACCCGGGTTGGAACCTCATGGATGTATGTACCCACAAAAAAGGCAGCGCCCATAACGGACGCCGCCTTTGAAACATATGTGTCAGAACAGTAAGAAAGATGAGACGCCCGCAGTTGCGGTGAAATAGGGACTGAATAGCCCCCTCAAACAGGCAAACCAGTCCGTATTCCACCGCAACTTATGAAGGACGGTCAGCGGTTGCGTTCCTTGAGGGCGCGGTCGATCTCGCGTTGGACATCACGCTTGGCCATGTCCTCGCGCTTGTCGTAGAGCTTCTTGCCGCGACCCAGGCCCAGCAGCAGTTTTACGCGACCGTCGGTATTAAAGTAGAGCTCCAACGGAACCAGCGCATAGCCGCGGTTGCGAAGTTTGCCGTCAAGAAAGTCGATCTCCTTGCGGTGCAGCAGCAGACGGCGCCGACGGTCGGGATCGCGATTCCACACGCCACCATGGCTATAAGGGTGGATATGCAGGCCGACGAGCCAGCACTCACCGCCACGAATCAATGCAAAGGTATCGGTGATCTGGCAGGCGCGCTCGCGAATCGACTTGACCTCGGTGCCGCTCAGCTCAATACCGCACTCAAACGTCTCATCGATAAAGTACTCGTGATGTGCCGAGCGATTCTTGGAAATGAGCTTGCGCTCGCGCTTACTGGGCATCGCCGGCCTCCTTGGCGCCATCGGCGTTTGAGCCCGCAGCCTCGCGCTTTGCCCTGCGCTCGGCATTAAGCTCGGCATCGCTCTCGCGCACCAGCTTGATAATCGCCGCGCATGCCTCCTCGCCCACCAGGTCGCGGGCACGGACCGTCAGACGCGCAGCCTCCTGCTTGTCGCCGTCGCTTGCAGCATCGGTCGCGCACATGATCAGGCAGATGGCGATCTCGGCCGAAGGCGAGGTCGGCACGCCCTGCAGGGCGAGCTCACCCATCACATGGTCGTCACTCTCGTCCGCGGCATCCGGATAGGTGGTATGGATCTTGTTGAGCAGGCGCGTCGTATGCGCATCATTGGGCGCCAGGCGCAGCGCCAGACGCGCGCAGCCCACGGCAGCCGAAATGTTCTCGGTCTCGGGCCCCAAGAAGTACTGACCCAAATTGGTGTAGGCGCGTGCGGCGCACTTACCGTCGCTCGCGCGCTCCAGCACCGAGAACGAGAGCGATGCCCACTCCTGCTTGTCCTCGAGCGCGCGGAACAGCTCGGCCAAGTCCAAGCGATAGTTGCAGTTCATGGGATCCCAACGCACGGCCTGCATCAGGGCATTCCGAGCACTCACATAATCCTGCTGGCGAATGTAGGCAAATGCCATGTCGGAGTACAGGCGGTCAAAGGGAACCTCAACCTGCACCAGCTCGCGCGGATCCTTCTCCACGCGGCGATAGGCCAGGCGCTCAAACTTGCTGTCGAAGCTAAAGTACTGGCGCTTCTCCTCCGTCTTGCACTCGGCGTCGATATACTCCTCGGCGAGCTCAACCAGGCGCTCCAACAGCGGCGTCGCCGTAGCCAGGTCGCCCTGCGCCAGATAGTTCTCGGCATACGTGATGTCTTCCAAGCTGATAGGCAGGTCCATGACAACTCCTCGGTCCGGGCGGCAGACTCAACGCGCGCCTTAAATATCGGTCAATACACAAAACCCGGGTCTCTTACGAGGCCCGGGCGTTCAATTTTGGTAGCCCGTACCAGATTCGAACTGGTGATCTCCGCCTTGAGAGGGCGGCGTCCTAAACCGCTAGACGAACGGGCCATATGTAGCAAATGCAATGGCTGGGATGGAGGGAGTCGAACCCCCATTGACGGAACCAGAATCCGCTGTCCTGCCATTAGACGACATCCCAATGACTGCATCGCTGCGCTCGGCTGTGCCTTTGCGCAAGAAAGAAATATACGGGAAGTCCGGCCGTGACGCAAGCCCCAATTTTGACTTTTTTGAAATTCAGTCAAATACGGCCAACACGTGAAGGACCTGTGAAGTCGACCGCTGCACACGAAGGGCAAAACGCCGCGAGCGGTAGCCGTCAACCGTTGGCAGATTCTACCGCGAAAACGATAGCACCAGGCAACACAATCGAAGTATCAATGATCACGTAGATATCGAGGCACCATGGACGAAGAGCTTGATTACCTATGGGAGACCCTGGGCCTCGAGATCACTGCTGACCTTTGGCCCGAACGGGACAAAATCCATCCCACTCTGCGCCCCGCCATCACCGTGATGCAGGCAAAATACCGCCGTGCATCCTTTTTGATCATGCGGATGTCATGGCACGCGGGACTCCCCGACCTTAAGCGAATCCAGGCAAGCCTCGTCGAGCTGTCCGGTATGCCGACCGTCATATCCGAGGCGCACCTGGAGCAGCGCCAGCGCGAGCGACTGCAACAGCAGCGGATCCCCTTTATCTGCCCCGGCGTTCAGGCATATCTGCCCTTTATGGACGAGGAGTACTGGAGCGGCAAGCCCAACAAGCACGTAAAGGTCTACGATCCGCACGAATGGGCGCAGTTGGAGGACTGACTGGGGCAAGCCTGCCGGCGGAAAGTGCGTCCCAGATTTCAAGCTCAAACCGGTCCCCACTTTCCCATCGAGCCCTCAACCGGAAACCGTATCCCGTAATCGAAGCTCAAAACGGGTCGCACTTTCCGCAGCCGCTACAGCAACGCCTCGACCCAAGCCGATTCCCTAAAGCCGGGAATCGCAAAGTCGTCGCCCACCAACAGCGGACGCTTAACCAGCATGCCGTCGGTCGCCAGCAGCTCGTAGCACTCCCGATCCGTCATGCCCGCATCTAGACGCGCCTTCAGGCCCAGCTCTCGATATTTCATGCCCGACGAATTAAAGAAGCGCCGCACCGGCAGTCCCGAACGAGCAATCCAGGTCGCAAGCTCATCAGCCGTGGGATTGTCCAAAACGATATCGCGGTCGATATACTCTACCCCGTGTTCGTCCAGCCATGCCTTGGCCTTCTTACAGGTCGAGCACTTGGGATATTCAATAAACAGTACGGTCATGGAAATCCTCCGAATATAGATCGGCCAACGCAGACACACGCCACACGAGGCGCCTTCGCATGATGGGCCAATTGTAGCCCACGGGTCACACGCTAAACGAACCGTACCCCGAATCCGCGTTTGATGAACGGCAGCAGCTCCATTGCCTCGGGCGTGATATGACCCGCAACGTTCATGCGCTCGTCACCGGGAAGATCGACCCGCGCAATCTCAAGCTCGCCTTCGTAGCGCCCATAGCTGCTATTGCCCACAGCGATCGACCCCGCCTTTCGCGGCAGGCCGGCACCGGCATCCATCGGCACGGAATCCGGCTTAAGCGTCGTACGCGACTCCTGAGACCTAAAGATGAGGGTGCTCGAATCGGGTCGGTCGTGATGAATCTGCCCACGCACATAGGCATAACCGGGCTCAAGCTCGCATTGCAGGTCCACGTATCCGGCGGAAACATGAGCAAACTGCGTCCAGCCCGCATCGGAAAGATCGGGGTCGCCGACCAACACAATGTCGCAATCGGCGCCATGTGCAAGCTCAAGCATGTTGAGGGCAACCTTTGACGCGCGACCGCGCTGCGCCTCAACCGTCGGCAGCCCCTCGAATACCGGCCCGCGAACGTTAGCATCACCCGGCACAAAAGCCATGATTTCGAATCCAAGCGCCGCAAGACGAAGATTCACCCGAGCAATGTCCTCCAGAGCTAAGCCGGTATAAGGCTTGGGGTAAAAATTGTGGCAGGCGGCAAAACGAGTCACATCGGCACCGGCCTCACGCCACGATGCGATTTCATCAGAACTCACCGTCGATGCATTGACCACAATGCGAAATACACCGGACAGCTCCGCGACCCGCTGGGCGCTAAAGCCATAGTCCAAACGAAGGTATTCCAACCCCAGATCGCGCAGGTCCTCGATGCGCTCAAGCCCGAGCAAATCGCACGTGCGCGGCCCCACATCGGCAATGAGCGCAATGCCGCGGGCGGAAAGCAGCGACAGCACATGACGGACCTTATCGGCATACGCCGCTCCCCCATCCTCGGGAATATGCAGTGAGGTAAACGCATAGCGCGCACCCGCCGCAGCACCGCGCTCAATCGTCCGCTCAATATCCTGCAGAGGGCTGGAAAGATAAATCGAAATACCCGTTTTCACGCTTCAACGCTCCTTTAATCAGAACCACCCTTAAAAAGGGTGGTTTGCTCTTAGGGTATAACCCACGGGCC
>UQMY01000042.1 GCA_900542325.1 uncultured Collinsella sp.
CCCGTGGGTTATACCCTAAGAGCAAACCACCCTTTTTAAGGGTGGTTCTGATTCCTATGGTGTAGCTGCTAGGAGCGCGTTTCCATCTTGGCGTGGCACTTGGGGCAGGTGACGCGGATCTTGCCCTTGCCCTTGGGGACGGACAGCATCTGACCGCAGCTGGGGCACTTGAGGTAGGCCGTGGTCTTGCGGCCCTTCCACATCTTCTTAGCCGTGCGTTTGGCACGCTCGAAGTCTTCCTTGCCGGCGCCGGCCGCGCGCGAAGCGTTTGCGGCCGCCGTGCCACCGCCCAGGCTGGCGACGAACTTGCCCAGGCAGGGGACGTTGGCAGTTGCGGCAACGAAGGTCTCGTTCTCCTTGTGGCGTGCATCGATGTTTTTGGACAGGCCGCGCAGCACGCCGAGTGCGATTACGGCGATGGCGATCCAGCTGAGCCACTGGATACGGGCCATCGATCCGACCATCGCGAAAATAATTCCTATGAAGCCCAGCACGATGGTGAGCTCGTCGGCGCCGTTACGACCCTTCATAAAGTCATTCATGCGAATTGCCTTTCGTTCGATATGCTGCACGCCTTTATACCCCTTTTGGTGCAAACGCACCTGCCCCCCCTTGCACCAATTACTTGGCGAGCTTGTCGACGACGCGCTCTATCTCGGCGAGCTTGGCGGCCTTGAGCTCCTCGTCGCCCGATTCGATGGCCGACGCGACGCATCCCTCGATGTGTGCCTTCAGCACATCGGCGTTGATGCGGGCGATGAGTGCCTGCGTGGCCATGAGCTGCGTGGAGATGTCGACGCAGTAACGGTCCTCCTCCACCATTCGCAGGATGCCGTCGATTTGCCCGCGTGCCGTCTTGAGCATGCGGGTCACCGATTTGTGGTCTGCCATCATGGCGGGTCCTCGTTTCTGGTCGATGGGGTCGAATGCCTCTGGTAGCTGCTACGCGGCGGTCACAGACAGGGCGTGGAACTTCTCGCCCGCGCTCTCGACGGCGTTGGCGAGCTGCTCGGCGGTCACGGTGTCGGCGCACTCTACCTGGACGGTCTGGGTCTCGTGATCGGCGTCGGCATCGGTCACGCCTGCTACGCTGAGCAGCGCGGTCTCGACAGTAGCGTCGCAGTGGCCGCACATGAGGCCGGAAGTCTTGATTGTGTAGCGCATGGGTGTACTCCTTATCGATTGAGATTATCTGACAGTTTAGTCGTGAACAGCGTCATCTTAAAGGTGCGCTGAGGTGCCCGAGATTGCCCCGAAAGAGGAGCGAAGCGTACTTGGGTACGCGAGCGACGGTTTGAGGGGCAAGGTCGGGTGCATCAGTGCGCCGTCTTAGGCTTAAAGGATTTCAGGCGCAGCGCATTGCTTACGACGCAGACACTCGACAGGCTCATGGCCGCGGCGCCAAACATCGGCGAGAGCTGCCAGCCGGTGAGGGGGAAGAACACACCCGCGGCGAGTGGAATGCCGATGCCGTTGTAGAACAGCGCCCAGAACAGATCCTGCTTGATGTTGCGAATCGTGGCGCGCGAAAGCTCGATGGCGTGGGCGACGTCCATGAGGTCGCTGCGCATGAGCACCACGTCGGCGCCCTCCTTGGCGATGTCGGCGCCGGTGCCGATAGCGAGGCCAACGTCGGCGCGCGCCAGGGCGGGGGAGTCGTTGATGCCGTCGCCCACCATGGCGACCTTGCTGCCCGCATCCTGCAGTTCGCGCACGTGGCGTTCCTTGTCGGCGGGCAGGACGTCGGCGATAACCTGCTCACTGGTGAGTCCCACGCGGCGGGCGATGGCCTCGGCCGTCACGCGGTTGTCGCCGGTGAGCATGCGCACATCGACGCCGAGCGAGCGCAGCGCGGTAACGGCCTCGGCACTTGTCTCCTTAACCTCGTCGGCCACGGCGACGATACCGGCAAGCTCACCGTTTTTGGCAAAGAACAGCGGCGTCTTGCCATCGGCGGCAAATCGCCCCGCAAGTCCTGCGGGCACGGTGATACCCAGCTCGCTCATCAGGCGCACGTTGCCGGCTGCGATGACATTCTGCCCCTCGCGTGCCGTAATGCCTCGCCCGGGCACGGCGGCAAAGTCCTCGACCATGCGTGCGACGATTCCGCGCGTCTCGCACTCGGCCATAATCGCCTCGGCCAGTGGGTGTTCGCTCTGGCGTTCCAGCGCGGCGGCCAGCTTGAGCAGCGCCTTTTCGCTCATGGCGGGCGAGCCGTCAGTGCGCGTGGCCACCACGATATCGGTCACAGCCGGTTTGCCGCGGGTGACGGTGCCGGTCTTATCGAGCACCACGGTGCCCACGTTGCGCAGATTCTCCAGCGCTTCGGCGCTCTTAAACAGCATGCCCATCTCGGCGCCCTTGCCGGTGCCAACCATAATGGCGACGGGCGTGGCCAGGCCCAGCGCACACGGGCAGCTGATCACCAGCACGGCCACGGCGGAGGTGAGCGCCTCGTTTACGCTGCCGGTCAGCGCCATCCACGCCACAAAGGTCACGGCCGAGATCGCAAACACCACGGGCACAAACACGCCGGCGACCTTATCGGCCATGCGGGCGATGGGCGCCTTGGTGGCATTGGCGTCCTCGACGAGCTGGATGATTTTGGCGAGCGACGTGTCGGCGCCCACGCGCGTGGCGCGGAAGGTAAACGAGCCCGTGCGGTTGACCGTGGCCGCGTTGACAGTGTCGCCGGCGGTCTTTTCCACGGGTATGGACTCGCCGGTGAGCGCACTCTCGTCCACGGCCGATGCGCCCTCGAGTACCACGCCGTCGACAGGGATGGATTCGCCGGGGCGCACACGCAGCACCTGGCCGGGAAGGATACTGTCGACGTCCACAGCGGTCTCGGTACCGTCCTCGGCCACGACGGTCGCGGTCTTGGGCGCCAGGTCAATGAGCGCCTCGATGGCGCCGCCGGTCTTGGATTTGCTGCGCGTCTCGAGGTATTTGCCCACGGTGACGAGCGACAGGATCGTGCCGGCGCTCTCAAAGTACAGGTTGCTCATGCCCGTCATCATGGCCTCGTGCACCTGCCCGGCGGCCAGCTGGTCGGCCATGATAAACATGGCGTAGAGCGACCAGGCAATGGAAGCGGTGGCACCGACGGCGATGAGCGCGTCCATGGTGGGTGCGCCGTGCACGAGCGACTTGAAGCCGTTGATAAAGTACGCGTCGTTGACGTAGACGATGGGGATGAGCAGGACGAGCTCGGTGAGCGCCAACGTCATGCTGTGGGTGTGGTCGGTGAAGACGCTGGGAAGCGGCCAGCCAAGCATGTGTCCCATGCCTATGTAGAACAGCGGGATGAGGAAGATGATCGAGATGATGAGGCGGGTGCGCATGGCGGAGGCGACGGCCTCCAGCTTTTTGGTGGGCGACTCCATATGGGCGGCGCCGGACCTGGCTTGCGCGTTGCCGTTGGGGGCGGTTTCGGTGCCCGTACTGACGGGCGAGGCCGAGTAACCCGCGCGATCGACAGCGGTGCAGATGTCGTCGGGGGAGACCTGTGCGGGGTCATAGTCCACCAGCATGGAGCCGGCGAGCAGGTTGACGGCGACGCTTTGGACGCCGTCGAGCTTGCTCACGGCGCGGTCCACATGCGCCTGGCAGGCGGCGCACGTCATGCCGCCCACGTCGAACGTATCTTGAGCCATGGCTTCTCCTTTCTGTGGCGTAGTGTTGGAAATGTTTACCTGCCGATACTATACACCCATACCCCCTGGGGGTGTCCAGTGATAGTTGGAATGTATGACTTTTCATTACAGATGAGGGTGGCGGCTCGATCAATGGTCGCCTCTGCCAAACATCTCAATCTGTAACGTCTGGACCGGTTTTTGAACCATAGCTGTTACAGATTTAGACAAACATTTCAGCCGAAAACTAACGTCTCGATCTGTAACAGCTAGACCCCGTTTTACCGAGTATTTGTTACAGATCAAGACAAACAGTTGGCGGGAAACTCAATGTCTCGATCTGTAACATCTAGCACCAAATATGACTTCTAACTGTTACAGATCGAGACAATTGCCGGGGAGGGGTTCCGTTACGGCAAGACACCCGCTCCCTAGATGCAGAATCCGGGAATCACGCAGGTCCGTTTGTCGGGTTTGCTTGCGGGCGTGGCGTACATAAAGGCGTCGCCGTCGTGGCCCACACGGTTCATGTAGAGTGTGCCTTCGCTCTCCGATGTGTCGGGACTCACCGTGCGCTCCCACCAACAGGTGTCTTTGCCCTTCCACTGGCGAACCATCGTCTCGTTCGTGGAATACGGACTCACTTTAAGCTCGCGGAACAGTTGGTACTCCTTGCCCTCGCCGTTGTAGATGTCGGCCAAAAAGTGATAGCCCTCGGCAAACGAATAGGGCGGTTGCGTACCGCACAGCTCGACCATGGCGGGCAGCCAAAGGGTTGCGGACAACTCGCTCAGACACGATGCGCTTCTGGCGGAGCCAACGTTATTCGAGATCTTTTTGACAGACTTGATGAGCACGCGCAACTCGTTGGGCAGCAGCTCAAGGCCGTCGTTGTCGAGCCATTCCCGCAGCTCGCAATCTGCCCAGCCGGCGCTCAATGGTTGGGCCGCGGCGTCGCGTTCGGCAATGCCGGCATCGAACATAAACGTCAGTCCGGCCTTGCCCGTCCCGTCCAGAAGCTCGTCGTGGCGGATGCCCACGAGTTGTGCGCCGACCTCCAGCCCGTTGGTGAGCGTGACGCGCTTGGTGCACGGATAGGGGATATGCCCATCGGCATCGAGCAGATGATAGCGCTTGGCAATCTCGCGTGCCTCGCTACGGGTCCCGGCGGCCTTAATCATGAGCGAAATCTCCTGCAGCTGAGCCCAGGTGTAGTCGTCAAGAGAGCTGCGGATGCCATCGAGGTAGTCGGGGATGCCAAAGCCACGGGTCGCCGCGCCAATGACGCCGAGCCCCGCAACGACTGCAACGACGCCGCCGATAATAAAGCGACGGCGGGTCATGGCATCGTGACAGGCCTGCTCCAGGATCTCTCGTGCGCGCTCGTCGGCGACGTCGACCTTAAGGTGCGTACCGGAGTCGATGTCGATTACGGCGTCATTGCCCGCGCCCTCGCAGCCCTCAGATTCTGCAGCGGGGAGGTATGCCGAGAGCGCCTCGAGCATCTGCTGCTCGGTGGGGCGATCGCCCTGTTCAACCGAGATACCTTTCATGATGATCTGGACGAGCGCCTCGTCGTCATTGCATCGCGGCTCGAGCGGTGCCGGCTTGGTCTTGGTCTTTATGAGGTAGAACGAGCCGGTTGCCGCGGCACCCGTCGACTTAACATCGAACGGTTTGCGACCGCTGTGGAGCTGGTACAGAATGCTCGAAAGCGCATAGACGTCGATCGCGGGCGAACGGCGAAGGGCCGCGATGCCTTCGATATCCTGCGTGAGCATCTCGGGCGCGGCGTATGCGGGCGTGGCAAAGCGCCAGATGTCGGCGCGCCGGGTGATCGTGTCGTCGCCGAGGGCCATGGTCGCGGAGCCCATGTCGATGAGGCAGGGGTCAAAGGAGCAATCGGCAATCTGCTGCTCAAGCGTTCGGCTGGTGGTGCGGAACATGATATTGGCAGGCGACAGGTCGCGATGGACGACCGGATTCACGAGCCCCTGGGTCATCAAGAGCGCGCGAAGCACGGCGTTTCCGACAGCGGCGACCATCTGGGTGGTCAGCCCGCCCGAGGCGTCGCGCGGAAGCAGGGGCAGCGCCTGTTTGAGCGAGGTGCCCTCGACCCACTCCATGAGGATGAGCGGGTCATCCTCGCACGATCCGTAGCCATAGACGCGCGGAAATCCGCGCAGGTGCGAGACGGTACACAGATGACGGTACTCCTCGAACAGCGCGGCGGTGTTGGCCAGGTGCGCGGCCGATTGCTCGGCGGAGCGGTCGGGGGCTTGGCCGGAAAGGAGGGCGAGTTTCGAAGGCGCTCTCCATGCGGCGTTTCCCGGTGACTGTTGCCGTCTTCTCGCTCACCATCCTGCCGCAGGCGCTCGTCATGGCGCTGCCGGCGAGCGCGGGGGTGCGACTCGTAGTGCTTACGGCGTGTACCTGCGGAACCATGGTGTCCATCACGCTCTCGAATCTAATCGCGGTGCCGGCTATCCAGATGTCCTGCCCGGAGAGCATGACGGGCAAGGTGATGTCGCTCGCACTCTCAGCGAGCATGTGCGCGCAGCCCCTCGGGCAGATCGCGTACGGCTGGGCGTACGGCGCATGGCCTGCGGGCAGGGTGCTGGCGGTGACGTTCGTGCTGACAACGGCCCTGTTGCCGCTGGTCGCGAAGGTAGCGCGACGGTATTAGATGACAAACCGGTCGGGTCGTTTTGTCATCTTTAACGCTTCTTTAGAACTGGCTTCCATCCTTGGAATCGCAAGCAAGGAATCCTATGGACGGAGGTCCCTATGGCATATGTTCTGGAGACGCGCGGGCTCACGAAGCGGTTCGGCCGCGGCAGCCGAGCGCAGGTGGCGGTCGACGGCGTGAGCCTGCACGTGGGGGAGGGACGCGTGTACGGCCTGCTCGGCCCCAACGGCGCGGGCAAGTCCACCACGCTCAAGATGGTGACGGGGATGCTGCGTCCCACGTCGGGGCAGATCCTGGTCGACGGGCATCCTTGGAGCCGCGACGACCTATACGCCATCGGCTCGCTCATCGAGCAGCCACCGCTCTATCCCAACCTCACGGCGCGAGAGAACCTGCTCGTGCGCACCACGTTGCTCGGCATCCCCGAGGGTCGCATCGACGAGGTGCTCGAGACGGTCGACCTTACAGACACCGGGTCAAAGCGCGCCGGGCGTTTCAGCCTGGGGATGAAGCAGCGACTCGGGATTGCGATTGCGCTGCTCGCGAGCCCGCGGCTTCTCATCCTGGACGAGCCGACGAACGGGCTCGACCCCATCGGCATCGAGGAACTGCGCGGACTCATCCGGAGCTTCCCCACGCGCGGGATCACCGTCATCGTGTCGAGCCACATCCTGGGCGAGGTGGAGCAGACGGCCGATGATATCGGCATCATCGTCGGCGGGCGGCTCGCCTACGAGGCGCCGCTTCAGAGGGGCCAGGACCTCGAGGCCCTGTTCATGGACGTGTGCCGTCGGACGGGGGTGGCCGCATGAGCCGGTCTGCTGCTGTGTCCGAGCGCGTCGCGAAGCCGGTGCCGCAGGCGGGATCAGCGCGCCGCCCCGGCCTCTTCCGCGCCCTGCGCTCCGAGGCGCTGAAGAGCTCCCACGGGGCACCGGTCAAGGTCGCCATCGCGCTTGCGCTGCCGTTCCCGTTGCTCTTCGGGCCGCTCTCGGGGCGCTTCGGCATGAGTCCAGAGCTCTCGTTCTCGGCGTGGAACTACTACTACGTGCTGCTCCTGCCGGTGGCGCTCACGCTCATCTCCGCGTGCGTGGCCAACTACGATGCGCGGCTGCGCGACCACGTGCCGCTTTCCAGCCCGTCACCGCTCAGGCGGACCTGGTGGGCGAAGGCGCTCTGGTGCCTCGCGCTCTCGGCGCTCTCGAACGCGTGCGTGCTCGCCGTGTACCTCGTGGGTGCCGTCGTGAACCCGGGTGGGCCATCGGTTCTCGCGATGGCGGCCGCTGCGGTGACGAGCGTCATCGCGACGTCGTGGATGATTCCGGTGACGCTCTTCCTCGTCTGCCGGGCCGGGATGCTCGCTGGCGTGCTGGTGCCGCTCGCCGTGCAGATCGGCGGGGGCTTCGCGTGGTCCGCGGTGGGAGGCCTGTGGTGGGCGCTTCCGCCGGCGGCCTCCGTCATCCTGCCGAGCGCCTTCTTGCCCGTGCTGCCCACGGCCGAGCCGCTCTCGGCGTCGCCCGAGCTCGCGGCTGCGATTGGGTCCTTCGGGCCTGTTCAGGCGGCGGCGCTCGCGGTTTGCGCGGCGGCGTTCGTGCTGCTCACGGTCGCCGGCGCGGTCTGGTTCAGGGGATCGGAGGAACTGTGATGGGAAACGGAAGGCATGTTGCTGCGGGCGCCGGTCGGGTGTCCCGGATGTCGCTCTGGCGCGCCGCGATCTCAGAGTGCGTGCGGCTCAGGCGCTCGCCGCTGATTGCCCTGCACCTGGCATGCGGACTTATCGCCGGTATCGCTTGCGGGGCCTACTTCGGTGTGGCGCCGTGGGACCCGCGCCTTGGCACGGACGCGTTCGTCCAGCTCGTCGGTGCGCTCATGCCCCTCATGGTCGCGATTGTGTGCGGTCTTGACGTCGACGGCGAGCGCGAGGCATCGGGCCTTGCCAGCCTGCTCGCGGTACCGTCGAGGCGCATCGCCCTTGCGGCGCGCGTGCTCGTGCTGTGGCTGCTCGGCGTCATCGCCGTGGCGGTGGCGCTCGGTTCGTTCTCGGTGATGCTCGGGGCCTTCGGGCGCGACGGGTTCTCGGCGGGCGTCTACGCCCGGGCGGCCGTGGGCATGGCGGCGGGGTCGCTCGTCCTCTACGTCGCGTCGGTCTGGCTCGCGCTCGCCCTCGGCAGAAACGCCGCCATCGGCGTCGGCGCGGCAGGCCTCGCCTGCGCCCTCTTCGCCGTGGGCGGCCTCGCGCACGGGCTCGTCACCGGCGAGCTCACTGCGGCTTCGTCGGGCGTGCTCGGCTACGTGCCGTTCGCCTGGGCGGAGCGGCTGGGGTCGCTCCTCGTGGAGCTCGGCATGGCCACGGGTGCTGGTTTGCGTGCGGTGATTTGGCAGTTCGAGGTGACCTCTGTACTCACCCTGGCGGTCACGGCAATCGCCCTCATCGCTCTGCTTGCCTGGGTGGGTTCTTTCGAAGAGGGGAGGCGAGGGGAGTGAGCGTGTGTTCGGGGCGATGCCCCCGTACCCGGTTCCTCGCCCTGGTGCTTGCGGCAGCCCTGGTGACGATGCCCGTCCTCTCCGGCTGCAGGGGCCTGTCCCATCCGGAGGAGTTTCCCACGTCTGGCTCCTCGGCCTCATCGGTCGAGGCCACATCCAACCCTCAGACCATCACTCGCGAGGAGTTCGGGGACCTATGGCCGTTCGAGTTCGACAGTTGCGAGGTCGGCGCCGAACCCGATGCGTCGGGCGATCCGGTTCTGCGCCTCACGACGGGGGATGGCACGGTCTACGCGTTGAACGACCTTCCTGATAACGACGTTTTCCCTAAGGCGGAGGATCTCGTGCGGCCTGGGGCCTCCATTGGTCCCATCCGGTCGTTCGCGCTCAGTCTTGCTGACTTGGAATAGGATTGGTTGAGCTGCAGGCCGTTTGGCAGGCATTCGATGAGGGAGGGCACGATGGCTCGCATCCTCGCGGTCGATGACGACCGCGCCATACTTCAGCTGCTCGAGCGGGCACTCTCCCGCGACGGTCACAAGGTCGAGTGCGCCGACGACTCAACGACGGTCCCTGCGATAGATCTCTCGCGCTACGACCTCATCCTCACGGACGTGATGATGCCGGGGCTCGATGGCTTCGAGCTCGTCCGGCGCATCCGGGACCGCTTCGACGGTCCCATCATGTTCCTCACGGCCAAGGTCACCGAGGACGACGCGGTGCTGGGCCTCGGCCTCGGCGCCGACGACTACGTACGCAAGCCCTTTGGCGTGGCGGAGCTGCGCGCGAAGGTGGCCGCGTCGCTTCGCCGCGAGCGGCGGGTGCGCCGGAGCGTGCTCAACCTCGGCCGCGTGCGCTTCGACCTCGGGGCATGCGAACTCAGTGTGACAGCTCCCGACGGCTCGACCGGCGCGCCCGTTCCCCTCACGCCTACCGAGTACGGCATCTGCGAGTTCCTCGCCAAGCACCCCGGTCGCGCCTACAGCCGGGCCCAGATCCGGGAGGCGGTGCGCGGCTGGGAGAGCGAGGCGGATGACGCGGTGGTCTCGGTGCATGTGGGCAAGGCGCGGGCCAAGCTCCGCGCCGCGGGCGTCGACCCCATCGCTACCGTGTGGGGCGTCGGGTACAAGTGGGAGGCGGGCGCATGAGTCGTACGCGTGGCCGGGGCGGCCGGTTTCGCGTCCCGCTCGCCCTCGTGGTCGGTCGCTACTTCGCCCTCGTCCTGCTCGGGGCCGTCCTCACCGTGTGCGGTCCCTTGGCGCTGCTCTCTGGCGCCATGGTTCGCGGGGAGGTGCTCACGGCGGACTGGGGCGCGACGCATGCGGACGAGACGATTTCCGGTATAGCCTCTGCCGGTTCCCTTGACTCGGAATCGCTCCCCTCGGCTTATCAATGGGCTCATGTCTCGGCAGCGGGCAACGTGCTTTCAGCGGACATGGATGAGGAGGCCCTTGCGAACGTTCGCAAATCGGTATCAAGTGCTTCCGCAGACGAGACGTCCGTCCGCCCCGGCCCCGACGTCTCGTTCGGCTCGTATGGGCAGGTGGCAGCCGTGAAGCTCGCCGATGGTACCTGGGCGGCAATCTCCTGGGACATGATGCCCCACTGGGTCGACCACGAACGGGACGCGTCCTGGCCGAACCCCCAAGACCTCTGGCTCACCTCGACCGTGAGCCTCACCGTGCTCATGGTCACGCTCGTTGCCCTGCGCGCCGCCCGTGTGCTCGCGCGCAAGATGGATCCGCTCGTGGCGGCGGCGAACGCCGTGGCCGCCGACGACCTCGATAGGCCCGCCGGCACGAGCGACGTGGCCGAGGTCGACGACGTTCTCGCCGCGATGGAGCGCATGCGAGTCTCGCTGAAGCGGTCCCTCGAGGAGCAGATGGCGTCTGAGGAGGCCCGGCGCGAGCGCATGGAGAAGCTCGCCCACGAGCTCAAGACCCCGCTCACCCTCATCCAGGGCAACGCCGAGCTCCTCGCCGCAGATCTCGAGGGAGGCCGGCTCCAGGGCGAGCAGGCCGACGAGGCCCGCGCCATCCTCGACGCCACCCACCGTCTGGACGCGGCCCTCATTGACATCATCGCCGCCTGGCAGGAGGGTGAGCGGGGTGCGTGATAGTCGCCCTGAACAGCTATCACACACCCCGTCGTAAGGCGTGGGTTCGAGAGAGCCCTCAGGCTCAATCTGCTACCTCGCTTCAACCTGCTTCCTCAGCGAATCCACCATCTCGGACTCGGAGTCGACAAAGGTGTACGGTTCGTACTCGCCGTAAGCTGAGGGCCGCGTGATGGTCACAAGTTGGAGGTCATCGCTTCCGAAACGCTTCTCGATGCGGTTCATCATGTCGACGAGGGAGGGGCCGGCTTCCGTCTGCATGGCGAGGCATCCTGTTCTTTCGAACCATTTAGCAACCAGATAGCACATCGTCCATTCTCCTCCTGAACTCCTCTTCGGTTTTTATATCACCAGATTCATAGGACGTTCGCAACTTGTATCCCACGTTCACATCATGAATGCGCTTGTAGAGGTACTTATGAAGCCAGTTGTTAAGCTGACGATCATAAAACGTGTTGTATTGGATTTCGATGGGGTAATGTCTCGATGAGAGTTGGAAATACACATGAACGCCTCGATACCCATCATCCAAGGCTTTGCCGCTGCTAAGGTCGGCGACTCGAAAGAGGGGGCGTCCCATGAGATCCATTACGTCATCGTAAGTGTCGCACATTGATCTAAAGCCCAGAAGATCGTTGAAGACCTTGCGAGCCTGGTGATCGGGATAATAGCGAGCATATTTAAGGCGAGCAGATTGACGGCTTTTGATGCGGCTGTCGACGGGAAATCGATCAAGATGTCCTGATGCCACATACCAATTTCGTACGGCGTCAAGCTCATCGAAGAGGGTTTCTTTCGGAAAGTAGCGAAGGTCTTTCTTGAGGGAGATGCCCAGCTCGCTGCGATAGGAAAGGCTGTCGAGAACTGCTTTTGAAAGGCCGTCGCGGGCAAGTATGTCAATAAGGTGCGCAACAGCGAAATAGAACCGATTGACGGGGATGCCTGACTGCCCCAGCCGACTCTTCATCCATATTGGATGTGGGTGTGCGCAGCGAGGGGACTTTACACCCTTGTCTCCCCGTCTTACCATAAACGTACGTAAAAGCGTACGCTTTTGGGAAGGGAGGCCGCATGACTTCTATCACGGCAACGGCGGCACGCAAGGATCTGTACAACGTTATCACGCGCGTCAACGAGGACTGCACTCCGGTGGCCATCACGAACAGTCGCGGTAAGGGTGCTGTGCTCGTCGGAGAGGATGAGTGGGCCTCTATCGAGGAGACGCTCTATCTCATGGGTATTCCCAGCGTTGCCGAGTCGATTGTTGCGGGGAAGGCGGAGCCGGTCGAGATTTGCGCCACCGAAGACGCGCTGGACTGGTAGCCATGTGGCTTGTCGTGTTCACCAAGCAGGCCCAGAAGGATGCAAAGCAACTCAAGGCAGCGGGGCTTGCCGGCAAGGCGAAGGCGCTCGTCGCGGCGGTGCGGGCGGATCCCTTCAAGGTCCCTCCGCGCTATGAGGCCCTCGTTGGCAATCTATCTGGCCTTTACTCCCGTCGCATCAGCCTGCAACACCGCTTCGTTTACGAGACGATCAGAGGGAAGATTGAGAGGGGCGGCACTCTCTATGAGGGAGCGGTCAAGGTCGTTCGCATGTGGACGCATTATGACGGTGTGCGATAACGGTTGGACGCTGGACGCGACCCTCATCGACATCATCTCCGCCTAGCAAGAGGACGAGCGCGACCACGCCTGACATTTTCTCGGGGATTGTCATCCCACGAGCGGACGCTACTCATGTCGATGTTGTTCCGCATTGGTTTCCTTCTCTATGGCAAGGGGTAGAATCGATGGAAATTGAGTTGGAGGTGGAACCATGGTAGTGAGGGCGAATGCCCAGAACACGGCAACTCTTGGCAATTCAGATGGCTTCACGGAGTTTCGATTTAGGGACGTCCTCATTCGGTTCCGCGCTCCGTATTCTCTTGAGTACTATACCCGTGTGAAGCGATGGGATGCGGGCCATCTCGTTGCCGACGCCAAGTATTCGCACAATGCGGGCGACGAGGAAGAGTACATCGACCTCGTGCCGATTCTTAAGGACCTATATATAGATTCGGATGTGTTTCTTTCTCCCATTAAGAACGTGGAGGTGGCTCATGCCTGATATCGAGGCGGTTGCGAGTACTGCGGACATGATAGTGAACGGCTACGCCTTCTCCCAGGAGGATGATGGCCGAATCCGAGTTCTCAATCTCAACTCGCCCACCACGGCAGTCGTTCTCGATGGCGAAGGCGACGTTCTCGAGACGAGCATGGATGACATGGAGCTTGGTATCGTGCGGGGCTATTTCCTCAGCAACAGGGAGTTCCTTGGGGCGAATAATGCCTAAGTACTTCCAGTTCATGGTTGCCGGATACTACCTATATTTCACCTCGTTTTGCGTCGTTGAGTGCATGCACGTCCACGCCAGTGATGGTCGGCTGGCGGAAGCGGGCTCCGCGAAGTTCTTTGTCAGGGCGAATGGGGATACCGAGCTTCAACATCGTGGCAAGCTGTCCGCCCGTGAAATTGGAATCATCTAGAAGTTCATAAAGAAGAACTATCGTGAGATGTACCTCAAGTGGCGTGAGTACAGCCATGAGGGATTTTACGGAGAAAAGTAGGAGTTTTCCCATGCGGCATTAATGTGCTTCAATAAGGGAGACTTGGAGATCGTAGTTGCTTACGGCATTGTTTTTTATTTCTTTGATATTGCTTATCGGGTCCATTTGTTTGGATGAGTCATCTTACAAGTGCTAAGTCTCCTATATAATAACTAGCATTTGAATACTCTGCCGACTATTTATCTTGCGCTTGAGTATGCCTCTCTTTTGTTGGCTAATTTGACGGGGGTAATTGGAGCTATCTGCTATTTAGCGGTGATGATTGGGCTTTCCGTTTGCGCATGGAAAACAAATCCCGATTTGCCTTCCATTCTGGTGATTGCCTTTAATACGGTTGCTGCTGTGACTGCTATGCTTGGGCAATCTATTTCGAGTCTCTCAACTTCATATTGTTGGTATTGTTGGGCTCTCGCAATTATCTGCTCATTCTCGTTAGCGAGATTCGTTTCTTCCATCTGCTTGTGCAAAGAGCTGGTTGCCTTCTAAGGGCTGCTGTGTCTCTTTCGGAAAAAACGAGCGACAAAAATCGGGAAGATACCGTACTTAATTATTATCATCTCTTTTGTCCCAAATGCAAAAGTGAATGTCAAATCGACATTAAACAATTCCATATAACCGTTATCAAAGTGCCAGACGTACAGCCGCAGGGCCGATAACGTCAAGGAAAAATCCTCTTTTCTGGTTTGCTCTGCTTTTTTTAAGTTAAGGAGAGAATTACTTTGGGAGACTATGCGCTTACAAGAAAACCCCAGCTCGAGAACGTCACCTCCCCGCCGCCCTGGAGCTGGTCCTCGGGCACCTGATGCGTTCTTTTGTGAGCGAGCCGTCGTCGGCCTACCCCTCGCGCGACTCCCGTGACCCCATCCCGCTCCTCCACCACGCCACGGCGAGCTGGGTGCGGTCGCGCAGCCCGAGCTTGGCGAGCACGCGGCTCACGTTCCTCCGGACGCTCGCGGGCTCCATCACCATGCGCGCGGCGACCTCCTCGTTCGAGAGCCCCTCGGCCACGAAGGACGCCGTCTCGAGCTCGCGGGACGATAGCGAGGAGAGCGCCTCCAGGAGGCGGGCCCGCTCGGGGTCCTCGGCGGCGCCCGGGACGGCGCGGGCCACGACCTCCCGCGTCACGCGGGGCGTGAGCACGGCGCCGCCGGCGGCGAGCGCGCGGACGGCTCGGCACAGCTCGCGGGCGGTGGCGTCCTTGAGCAGGAACCCGGCCGCGCCGGCGGCGAGCCCGCCCAGGGCGTAGTCGTCCCTGTCGTAGGTCGTGAGCAAAAGCGTCCGCACGGAGGGGAAGCGCGAGGCGACCTCATGGGCGAGCGTCACGCCGCCCATCCCGGGCATGCGCACGTCCGAGACGACGACGTCGGGCAGGGGCTCGCCGGCACCCTTCCGGCGCGCGAGCTCCGCGAGCGCCGCCCCTCCGTCGAAGGCGGTGGCGATCACGGAGAGCCCCGGGTCACGCCCCACCATCATGGAGAGGCCCATCCTCGCCGATGCCTGGTCGTCGACGACCATCACGCGTATCATCCCGGGCTCCCTCCGCCGTCTCCGGGGGCTTGCCCCCGCGGGTCCCAGCCCGCGTCGATCGGCCCGCCGCCCGTCCTCTCCTCCGCGTCGGCGACGAGGCCGGCGAGCTCGCGCACCGTCTCGCGGGTCTGCGCGAGCCCCGCACGCGCCTCCGCGTTGATGGCGGCGACCGCCGCATCGACCCGCTCGTCTCCGGTGCCGCCGCCCAGCCCCTCGCAGAGCGTCACGATGGCGGTGAGCCGCTGGCCCACCGAGTCATGGAGCGAGGCGGCCATGCGGGCCTGCCCCTCGGCCTGGTCGCGGCGCG
>UQMY01000043.1 GCA_900542325.1 uncultured Collinsella sp.
CCTATACGCCGCACCATTTGAGATTAAAGCTCCCGGCAACGGGGGCTTTTCTTTTACGTAAACACCGCATGGATTCGAACCTCGGTCGAGGCGCGGGCGTGAAGCGGACGCGGAGCGTCCGTAGCGAGCGGGCGAGCACGCCGGCAGGCGGGCGAAGCCGGTGCGGATCCGCGCAGCGGATGCGCGGAATCCTATACGCCGCACCATTTGAGATTAAAGCTCCCGGCAACGGGGGCTTTTCTTTTGCGCCAGCTTGAGTGCTTTCGTCCAAAGGGACGATTTCCTGTCGACTCGTGTAAGATTCCGAGTAGATGTCGCGACTTATTCGCGACCACTCCTTCTCAAGCGACCGATCAGGGTGATATTTCGTGGCAGAGCGTCCGACATACAAGCTCAGGTTTCTCGATCCCAAGAAGCGCTTTCCGGCGATGCCCGAGCAGCCTGCGGGACGCTCATATGGCGTGGTCTGGAAACTCTTTGGCGAGGATCAGCATGAATCTTGTTATGTCGTCGAATTCGTCGGCAAAAGTCATGTGTCGCTTTTGGGCTACGTAAGCGTTTCGGGTGAGGTGTACAAGGTGGACCGCCCCGTTAGCGAGGCTCCGCTGCCCAACGATCCCGACATGGAACTGGTCCTTGACGAGTCGGATTCCAGTATTGGTGAGATTATGGTAAGGGAAGCCAACGGTGCAATGCACGCGTGCGCACAAACTTCCGGCTCTCCCGAAGGCCCCATGCGCGAGCAGTCCGACCACGAGACATGGAATTCGACCCGCGCCCTTCCTTACGGCGAGTTCATGGCCTCGATGTTCTTGCGCTACGTGATATTTGCCAACTCCGAAAGCGCTATTGCGAACACGGCGGGCGTCGACGGTCTCGATGCGGACATGCAAAACGTTGTCGACAAGATCAAGCTCGTAAAGTTACCCGAGCCGGTCGAGGTGTTTTTGGGCTTTAACACGGCACCGCTCCCCGATGCTATCGAGACGCTGCTTTACCGCGTTGACCATGCCGAGAATCCGAGCGGTATCGAGCGTTATGCCGCCGCCCTTATGAGCGAGGTCGACTTGCCCCGTCTACGCACCATTGCCGCCAAGTCCGAAATGAGCCTAGCGCGCATCGACCGGTCAAAGCTGTTCTATCTCAATTTTGATCGCAGCTTGCTGGACCAGGACGAGATTGACATGCTGCTTGCCATCGAGTGCCGTCTCAACCGCCTCTCCGGCATCCTTGATCGCATCGGGGCCGGATTGGTCCCCGCGGCATCCTCGCCGAGCCTTGAGGGCTGCGCGCTCTTTGATGCGTGGCATATCGCCAAGACGACCAACGATGTTCCCCGACTGCTCGATACGGCCTCGAGCGATAACCCGTGGGGCAAACCAGGTACGGTGGCTTGCCAGCCGGGCGGTGAGTGGGACGTTCGCACCCGCTTTGCACGTATCGTAGAAGCGCTCAACGTGGTCACACGGCTCGACTATACCTATCGGGCAAACGTTGCCGAGGGGATTATGCTCGTTCGGTTTGGGCGCTCTGTCGTGGATGCCATGCCGCAACGTGAATACGACGCTCAAGATGACGCCTGGCGCGAGCTGGAAGAGGACACGCGTGCGATCTGGGCCGCGGAGCACGATGCGCGCGTGGCGCTCACGCTTGCGGCGGCGTGTTTTGCCGCGGGCACCTGCATCACGCGCTGCTATGTGCAGATTGCTGCTCCCGACAGTGAGCAGGGCGAGCGCGTTGCCGCAACGTATTTCTTTGGGCGCGCGGCCTATCTGGCCGATTGCGTGCCTGTCGCCAAGGATCTTGAGAGCATGGACATGGACGATATGCCGTGCAAGCGTGTGCTTGAGGCGTATGAGTCAACTGCTCCGGAGACGATTGAACCTGCGGAGGTTCATGCCCGTCCGCGTGATGACCATCGCGCGCTGCCGCCGGCGCTGCGCGATCTGCTGCTTGCCGATAAGGCTGACGAGTTGGAGGTCATGGAAGAGGACGATGACCCATACGTGGCCCGTGTTGTTGAATTGCGCGAGCAGGCAAAAGTCGACCGTACAGGTGCTTTTGAAGGTTTTTCCCGTCTTGTCGAGGAGTTGGAGGCTAAGTGCGCCGTCGCCGAGCTTTTGGCGACAGGTCCGGTTCAAACGCAGTTTTGTGATAACCAGCTGGTGCGCATGGTGCTTCCGGTGTTGGAAGAAGACCGCTCTGTGCGTATCCTTCGCGCTCCTGATGCGCTGTATTTTGCCCAGCACGAGATCTGCAGCTTTTACGCCGAACAAGAGGACTTTGAGCGTGCGCTGCCCGAGGTGCGTCGTCTCTACGATTTGGCGCGCTCGTCCATGCAGTCTCACTTTGCCCTGATCAACGTGCTAGCACGCCTGGAGCGCTTTGACGAGATTATCGAGGTGGCGCGCCACGGCCTACGTATTGTCAGCGATCGTTCTGCAATCGGCTACCTGTTCTATCGCTTGGCGTTTGCCTATTGGAATTGCGATCAGCTCGACCTGGCGCTGGCTTGTTACCGTCTGGTGCCGCGCGGCGAGGAGTCGGGCAGCAGCGCGCTGGAAGAAATGCAGGGCCTTATGAACGAGATGGGCGTCAGCGAGCCTCCGACGTTCGAGGAGGCGGTCGAGACCATCCGCAAGGCCGGGCTTGAACTGCCGCCCGTGCCCGCCGTGACGAATCAGCTTGCCGATGCCGCTGTGCAACTGGTCGACAACGGTTTCTTTTTCCTGGCACGCGGTTGCATCTTCCAAATGTGGCGCACCATGGGCAACGACGAGCTCGGCTCCCTCAACCGCTCGCTGGGGTAGGAGCGGCATAGAAGGGCTGGACTGCGCTTGTCATCCCATTTGCTCACCATGCCGACAAAACGAAGGGGCTACTGCTACCGGCGGTACCGGGAACATTTGCGTATAGATAAGGTATAACGAATTAAGTCGTAACGTATTAAAGTACGAACTACTGTATCGAGCAGGTTGCCGACAAATTGAATGGAGCTATTTGTATTGGCTCAGGTGGGTGGCTCCAGCAGGACCGGTAAGGTCAAAAGCGGCTAGGTCTGCTAAACCTGTTAAACTCTGCTAAAGTTGCTAAACTTTGTTAAAGTTGTTAAAACTAGCAGAGGAGGGTCGAATGTCGAAAGCCATTAATCCCTTTAAGCCAACGGCGGGCATGAATCCGCCTGAGCTTATCGGACGTGACGCTGTTTTGGATGATTTTGCCGAGGCCCTTGAGAATGGTCCTGGTGCCCCCGATCGACTCATGCGCATCTCGGGCGTCCGAGGCACAGGTAAAACGGTGCTTCTCAATGCATTGGGTGATCTTGCACGAAAAAAAGGATTCGAGGTTGTTGACGTCGCCTCGAATGCCGGTTTTTGCAGTAGAATCCTCGAGGCTCTACAGCGAAATGTTCGTCTTGAGTCAATGTCGATCTCCCCATCAATTCTAGGAGTCAGCCTTGGCTCCGTTGAGGTATCGAAGTCGGCATCTCATCTGGGCGAGGCAATGTACGATGCCGCGAAGCGCGGAGGTCTGCTCATTACGCTCGACGAGATTCAGGATGCCTCAACTGAGGAAATGCGCGAGCTGGGCAATGAGATGCAGCTTTTGATTCGCCAAGGGGCGAATGTCGCTTTTGCATTCGCTGGCTTGCCAACATCGGTGGATGGCGTGGTGGTTGATGATACCCTTACGTTCCTTCAGCGGGCAAAACATATCGAACTCACTCGTCTCTCCGATTTTGAAGTCGGCGGATCGTTTGAGGATACAATGAGACGAGCGGGCAAGGAGCTCGATGAAGACGCCGCTGAGCTATTAACAAAGGCTTCAGCAGGCTATCCCTTTATGGTCCAGTTGGTCGGATATTACGCTTGGCAGGTTGCTGCGCGCAGCGGGGCGGAGAGTGTGAACGAAGGGTCCGCGCGTAAGGGTATCCAAGCGGCTCTTGATAGCTTTAATGCTATGGTGATTGCCCCGGCGCTGCGCAGGGTTTCAGGGCGGCAGTTTCAGTATCTCGTGGCAATGGCTCAATGCGAGGGCGATGAGATTGCCAACGGTGATATCGCCAAAAAGATGGGGCTGCCGGCGAACAAGGTCGGCTCGTATCGTAAACGCCTCATCGATGCGGGGTTGATTGAGCCTGCGGGCTATGGCTGTGTTTCGTTTGCAATTCCGTATATGCGCGACTATTTGTTGGAGGCGGTGCGGGAAAGGTAAAAATGGAATCGCTCCAAATTCCCCCTTGCCCAACTTCGGCTGTTTGGTTACTATAGAACGGCTGTTACGGAGAGCTGACCGAGAGGCCGAAGGTGCTCGCCTGCTAAGCGAGTATGCCCCAAAAGGGCATCTGGGGTTCGAATCCCCAGCTCTCCGCCAGTAAGACTTTAAAGAAGGGTCCCATATGGGGCCCTTTTTTATTATCAAGAATGGCGGCTGGGGATTAGAGTCCGAGAGGGCGTGAACATTAGGAAAACACGGGGCGCTTGAAGACGGGGATACCCAGGCATGCTCGTGCACCCCGGTGTGGGGTTCCGAGGGGATGGAGTAGGAATATGGTAAAGGTCGGGCTGCGTAAGCCGAATCTAAAGACATCACTCAAGGCAAGAACGACTGGCAGAGCGAAGCGCGCGGTAAAGCGGGCGATAATCCCCGGCTATGGTAAGAAGGGCATGGGGTGGATCAAAAATCCGAAGAAGGCTGCTTACAATGCTGTATACAGTAGAACGACCGTCGGAGTTGGGGATGTCGCTCGCGCCGTTGCTAAATCAGGCGCTCGGAGCTCGGCGTCAAGGATGTCCTCAATTACTGTTTCATCGCATGAAGTTACACCTTTGGCGAAGTCTGAACAGAAATCTCTCACTCGAGAGATTACGTCGGTTGACAGGGCAAACAAGGCGCTTTCGCTATGCTTCCTTCTTGGGTGGTCGGGTGCTCATAGGGCGTATGCACGGATGTGGGGTAGCTTCTTTCTATATCTCTTTACCTTTGGCCTTTTTGGATTTGGTTGGCTGTTTGATATTGTGACACTACTGATGAGACGCTCCGAGCTAAGGCGTCTCGGCGACAGTGATCCGACTCAACAGCAAGCGCCGTGTTCCGTTGATTCTGCATTCGATCGAAATGTCGCCGACTCCGGAAATTGGGAACAGCGTGGAGATGGGGAGGCTGCGGCTCGGCTAGAGCTTCAACGTAAAAACCGTGCCTATATGGAAGAAAACGGCATCGATGTGGAGATGTTTACCGAGGAAAAGGTCGCGGCGGACGCCTTGCGAACCATTGAGTCGGTATGCCCGTGCATGCTTAGGTTTGACCGAGGCATGAGCGAAGAGGAGCCAAGCATCAGCTTTTGCTCTCCAACAAAGACGGGGAAAATGCCCAAGAATGTCGTCGAGGCCCGCATTTACCATCAGGACGTGAAGCTATTGATGGATTCCCACGGCTTCGAATTGCCGGAGTATGGTGACAGCATCAATGTCATGATTAGCTATCTAGCTGATGGGCGCATAAATAAAGTCGATATCCATGGGTTCCATAATGGCCGCTCCGTTAGTGTCTCCATTCGCAGGCGGAGCGGCGATCTTGTTATGACGAGTGCGGGCACCATCGGAGAAACGGGTGCCTGGCAATCGCTGTGTCCTGGGGCAGACCCCTCAGCTGGGGATTTGTTCAGGGCCTTGACCAAGGAGGTCGAAAGGATCTACTAGCATGCCCGGCGGACTCGTTTTCAAGGTTCGAAAAGACACAGCGAAGGTAAACGGCTAGCAATGTCGCTTTGGTGATTCTGAAGCATCCCGTTTAAGAGGTATTCAAAAAGAGGCGTCCCGTTGGACGCCTCTCCAATCTCAAATGTAATGTTCCCCCAGCCCTACACCTCGGGCGCCTTGGCTACGGTCTCGCTCTCTGCCGTGAGTGGCCGGTTGTCGATGCGGCGGCCCAAGCGATCGAGCTTCACGAGCAGCCATTCAATGGGATTCGGCCCCGAGCCTTCTTCGTCGGCAACCAAATCCATGACGGCGATCTTGGTGCCGTCCTGCTTGAGCGTAATGCTGCCCACCTTGTCGCCCACATGCACCGTGCCCGAAAGATCGTCGTAGCTAACCTTTTCGGTCACCTCGCCGGCAAGGGAAAACACGGTCGCTTGCGCCGTAGGATCGGCGAGTGTGGCGTCGATCGTCTTATCAGTCCAGTCGGTTTGACCAATGCGCGCCATAAGCGGGTTGCCGTTGGCGGTCTTTTCCTGCGTGTTGGCGATCGCGACCGTCACCTTGTGACCGTAGTACCAATTGGCAAGGGTTGCGGTATCGGTAAAGCGCTGGTCGGTGGTGGTGGAGTTCAAAACGACGGTGTAGATCTCGTCGCCATCGCGGTTGTAGGCACCCGTAAAGCAATAGCCTGCATCGTCGGTAGTGCCGGTCTTGCCACCGATGTTGCCATCTTGGCCCAGCAAATAGTTATGCGTGTCCATGGAATGCGAATGGTCGGTGCCGTCGGCGCCCGTGACCTCGATCCAGGAATCCTCGCTCGCTACGACCTCGCGGATCGTGTCGTTTTTCATGGCCTCCTGCATCATCAGCGCTACGTCGTGTGCGGTTGAGTGCATATCGCCAGCCCACTCATCAAAGTCCAGACCATGCGGGTTTTCAAAAAGCGTACCGGTGCAGCCGAGCTTCTTAGCGCGCTCGTTCATGGCCTTCACAAATGTGGCCTCGGCGTCTTTGGTCTTAGGGTCGATCTTCTTGCCCACATATTCGGCGAGCATGATGGCGGCGTCGTTGCCCGAGGGAATCATCAGGCCGCGCAGCGCCTGCTCCACGGTAAGCTCGTCGCCTTCGAGCAAGCCGGCGGTCGAATTACCCACGGTGGCTGCGGCGTTGCTCACCGTGACCTTCTCGTCTATCTTGCAATTCTCGACGGTTAGGATTGCGGTCATGACCTTGGTGATCGAGGCGATTTTGACCTGCTCATCGGCGCCGCGCCCATAGTAGACGGTGCCGTCTTTGCCCATGACGAGGGCATTGGTCGCATCGATATCGGGCAGGTTTTCGGCCGTAATGCCGCGCTCATCGGCGGTTTTGCCGCAGACATTGTCGGTCGTGAGCACTTGGGCGCCGGCGACGGTGGGCACGCCAGCGGTTAGGGCGATAGCGCAGACAAAGCCGGCAGCAAGCTGGGCTGAGCGCTTTGCAAAAGAGGTGAGGGACTTCACAGATTTCGCTTTCGACGGGATGGTCTCTTCTGGAACTAGAGTATATCGTTTGCCGGCATCGGCGATCATCGCGTGCGTGCGTGGCCCACATCCGCGCCCGAACGGACACATTGGTGCTTAAGGTCGACTTAATCGCCCGCGCTTGTTGTGTGTGGCACGCGCCGCCTCGGGCATAATGGAGCGCGAGAGGAGCACGCATGAACGAGCGCATTTTGGTAGTTGATGACGAGAAAGCCATCGCCGACCTGGTTGGTATCTACCTTACAAAAGAGGGCTTTGATGTCCAGATTGCCTACAGCGGGGCCGATGCGGCCAAGGCGATTCTGGAGCAGGAGTTTGATCTGGCGCTGCTGGATGTCATGCTGCCTGATATCGACGGCTTTGAGCTGTTGCGTACGATCCGTTCCAGCCATACCTATCCCGTGATCATGCTGACGGCACGCGATGCCCAGCAGGATAAGATCGAGGGGCTCTCGCTTGGCGCAGACGATTATGTGGTCAAGCCGTTCCGTCCGCTGGAGCTCATTGCACGCGTTCATGCTCAGCTTCGTCGTTATACCAGCTACGGCAGCCGCGCACAGGCGGCCGAGTCGCCGATCATCCAGCTCGACGGCCTCGAGATCAACCGTGACGCTCGCTCCGTGACGGTGGACGGTGCGCCGGTGCGCCTCACGCCCATCGAGTATTCCATCTTGCTGTATCTGGCCGAGCATCGCGGCAGCGTAGTGCCCGTGGAGGACCTGTTCCGCGCGGTGTGGAACGAGGACTTTATGCCCGGCTCCAACAATACGGTGATGGTGCATATTCGCCACCTGCGCGAAAAGATTGGCGACGACGCCCAAAAACCGCGCTTTATCAAAAACGTCTGGGGCGTCGGCTACATCATCGAATAACGCTTTTCGCTTGTGAGGATCTTGATATGACAAAAGACGATAGACAGGCGTTCGAGGTGCCCGATCGACTCTTTGAATACGTGAGGGCGGTCGTCGATAATCGCGCGCTTGCGACGGTGCTGCTCTTTTTGCTGAGTCTGCTGCTCATCGGCATTGACAATATCGTTGGCATCCTGGCAGTTCTACTCATTGGCTTTTTGCTGATTGATCGATTCGAAATCGTTCGCCGCTGTGTGGTGATCGGCGGCGCCGCGTGGACAATTACGTTGGCGATCGGGTCCATGGCGCTTGGCGGTATTGGCGAGCCCGTATTCTTTGACGCCGGCTTTGTGTTCAACATGCTTGGCTTTGTCCTGGCGCTTGCCGTGTGCGTCTTGTTCTTTTGCGGCCGAGCGCTGTATTACCAAGGCTACGAGCAAGGGGAACAGCATGCCGATCGCGTGCTTGCGGCCCGTATCCAGGACCGCCTGATCGATCATTCTGACGCCTGGGACAACATCGACGGAGACTTCCTGGAGGTCGAGGGTGCGCTCAACCGCGCGCGCGATCGCGAGCGTAAGGTGCAGCAAGCCCTACGCGACGAGTCGCATCGCAAGGACGACTTGGTCACATACTTGGCGCATGACTTGCGCACGCCGCTTGCCAGCGTGGTGGGCTACCTCTCGCTGTTGCAGGAGGCGCCCGACCTGCCGGTTGAGCAGCGCGCGCACTTTACGGGCGTGGCGCTCGACAAGGCGCACCGACTCGACGCGCTTATTGAGGAGTTCTTTGATATCACGCGCTTTAACTTCCACGATATTGTGCTCACGCGCGGCTACGTCGACCTGGGATTGCTGCTGGCACAGGTGGCCGATGAGTTCTATCCCATTCTCAACGAGCAGCACAAAGATGTCCAAGTTGATGTGCGTGAGGACCTGACGGTGCTCGTGGATGGCGATAAGATGGCCCGCGTGTTTAACAACATCATGAAAAACGCCGTCGCCTATAGCTATGAGGGCTCGACTATCACGATTGAGGCCAGGCGCCAAGACGATGGCGGCGTGCGCGTGCGCTTTATCAATCAGGGCGATCCTATCCCTGCGGCTAAGCTCAAGGTGATCTTTGAGAAGTTCTATCGCCTGGATGCGGCGCGTGCGACCAATCGCGGTGGTGCCGGTTTGGGCCTTGCTATTGCCAAGGAGATCATCGCGGCACACGGCGGTACCGTTGCATGTGAATCGACGCCCGAACACACGATATTCACCATCGAGCTGCCCGCCGCATAGCTAGCGTGCCCTTACAAACACTTGACAATGTGCTCACGTGCGTATGAGCCGCGATTCCTACTATCGATACTGCTGAATTGATATCGATATGGAGGTGTGCGGTATGACGGCTGCTGCGGCTGTGGAGCCCACGGAGCTTGAAGAACTCATGGAAGCGCAGGCCGAGGCCGCGCATGAGCGCGAGGTTGGGGATGCGACTCGCCCCACGGCAGAGGATCTTGCCGCCTCGCCGACGCGCATCGATGTCGAGGGCCTCGACCTGTTCTATGGCGACCACCATGCGCTCAAGGACGTGAATATCAAGATCCGCGACAAGCAGATCACCTCGTTCATCGGGCCTTCGGGCTGCGGAAAGTCCACGTTGCTGCGCTGCTTTAACCGCATGAACGACGGCATCAAGGATTGCCGCATCGAGGGCAAGATCGCGCTCGATGGTCAAGATATCCTGGGCGATTACGACATCTGCCGTTTGCGCCAGCGCGTGGGCATGGTGTTCCAGCGCCCCAACCCGTTTCCCATGAGCATCTACGACAACGTCGCCTACGGTCCGCGCGGTATGGGTGTGCGCGACCGCGTCATGCTCGATGAGCTGGTCGAGGACTCCCTTCGTCGCGCTGCGCTATGGGATGAGGTCAAGGACAAGCTCATGGAGTCGGGCCTGGGTCTTTCGGGTGGACAGCAGCAGCGCCTGTGCATCGCCCGCGCACTTGCCGTGCAGCCCGACATTCTGCTGATGGACGAGCCGACCTCGGCACTCGACCCTGTGTCGACGTTGGTGGTGGAGCAGCTGGCCTGCGAGCTCAAGGAGACCTGCACGCTGGTGGTCGTGACGCACAACATGCAGCAGGCCGCGCGTATTTCCGATTCGGTTGCGTTCTTTTTGCTGGGTGAGCTGGTGGAGCACGCGCCCACCGCGCAACTCTTCAAGAATCCGTCCGATCCGCGCACCGCGGATTATTTGACGGGGCGTTTTGGCTGACGCTGTCTTTTGCAGGTGCCTTTAGGGTTAAGATGCGGTCATATCGGCCGCAAAGGGGTTCAACATGATCTATTACGTCGAGGACGATGACAACATCAGGGATTTGACAGTCTACGCGCTGCGCAAGCAGGGAATCGAGGCCGAGGGCTTTTCGTGCGATGGCGAGTTTAAAGCTGCCGTGGCGCGACGGGTGCCCGATGCTGTGCTGCTCGATATCATGCTGCCCGACACCGATGGCTTGGCGATTATGTGTCGCCTGCGTGCCGATCGCCTGACGGCGACGGTGCCCATCATGATGCTTACCGCCAAGGACACCGAACTCGACAAGGTGATGGCGCTCGATGGCGGTGCCGACGATTACCTGACTAAGCCGTTTTCGCTCATGGAGCTTGCGAGCCGCTGCCGCGCACTGCTGCGTCGCGGCGGCATGGTCAAGCAGGCGAGCGATGTGCTCAGCGTGGGCGACATCGTGCTCTCGCCCAGCCATCGCGAGGTGACCGTTGCCGGCGAGCCGCTTAAGCTCACCCTGCGCGAGTTCGACCTGCTCGAGTACCTCATGCGCAAGCCCGGCGTGGTCTTTACCCGCGAGTCGTTGCTGCAGAGCGTGTGGGGCTGGGACTTCGACGGCGGTTCGCGCACCGTTGACGTGCACGTGCAGACGCTTCGCCAAAAACTGGGCGAGCATGCCAGCGCCATCGAGACCGTGCGCGGCGTGGGTTATCGCCTGGCCGAGCCTTCTGCCGGTGATGGTGCCGAAGGCGACGACACCGCGGCCACCGCATCGGAGGAGTAACCCGTGGTCTTCGCCCCCCAGGGAAAACATACGCTGTCGCACCGCGTTTTTGTGACGATCTTTGTCTGCGCCATGGCGGTTATCGTGGCGTTTACGGTGCTGGGTGCGTTCTTTGTGCAAAACACTTTGGCGGATGCCACGAGTGCCAATCTGGCGCAGGAAACTGAGCTCATTGCTGCCGCCCTCGACGAGCAGCAGGAGCCCATTCCGTTCTTGCGAAGCCTCGATCGCGAGGATCTTCGTATCACGCTGATCAATAAGGACGGATCTGTTGCCTACGACAACGAGGCGTCGCCTTCCACACTGCCCAACC
Organism: uncultured Collinsella sp.; assembly: GCA_900542325.1. Taxonomy (GTDB): domain Bacteria; phylum Actinomycetota; class Coriobacteriia; order Coriobacteriales; family Coriobacteriaceae; genus Collinsella. The sequence goes on from UQMY01000043.1 coordinate 11,448, forward strand.
ATGGCGATCGCCCCGAGGTCATCGAGGCCTTTGAGAGTGGTTCGGGTTCCGCGGAGCGCGCAAGCTCTACACTCGACGAGATTATGCTGTATCGCGCCGTCACCCTTGATAACGGCCAGGTCGTTCGCTTGGCGCAGGCCCAGCCTGGCGTTGCGGCGATTTTGCTGTCGATGCTGGCGCCGATGCTGCTTATCGCAGCAGCGGGTGCAGTACTCTCGTTTTTTATGGCGCGCCGTGAGTCCCGTGCCATCATCGCGCCGTTGCAAGAGGTGGATTTGGATCACCCACGCCGTAGCTATGAGCACGCCTATGCCGAGATGGTCCCCATGCTTGAGCGTATCGAGTCGCAGCGCCAGGAACTCAAGCGCCAAATGGCGGTGCTAGCGGACAACGACCGTATGCGCCGCGAGTTCACGGCGAATATCACCCATGAGCTCAAGACGCCGCTTACGGCGATTTCGGGCTATGCCGAGCTCATCGCAAATGGCATGGTCGAGGGCGAGGACGACCTGCGCAACTTTGGCGGTCGCATCTATCGTGAGGCGGGCCGCTTGGCAGCGCTTGTCAACGACATCCTTACGCTGTCTAACTTGGACGAGGCCGAACGTGCAACTGAAGGCGAGGCAGTGCCCATTGGGTCCACGGAGCCTATTGAGCTCTCGCGTGCGATCTACGCGGTTGAACAGCGTCTTGAACAGGTTGCCCGTCAGGCGAATGTGACGATAAGTCATGAGACCAAGCCCGTGGTCATCGAAGGCGTGTCGCGCTTGGTCGACGAGCTCATCTATAATCTGGCAAGCAACGCCATCCGCTACAATCGGCCCGGAGGTACGGTTACGCTGCAGTGCGGCACCAACGACGAAGGCCATCCGTTCCTCGCTGTCGCCGACACGGGAATCGGTATCGCGCCTGAAGAACAGGGCAAGGTATTTGAGCGGTTCTATCGCGTGGACAAGAGTAGGTCCAAGGCACGCGGCGGAACCGGCCTGGGGCTTGCCATTGTCAAGCATGCGGCCCTGTATCATCACGCCACGCTTGATCTGTCGAGCGAGTTGGGCGTGGGAACCACCATTACGGTGACGTTTCCCATACAGCAGGACGAGCCATTCGCATAGCGATACAGCATAGATATTGATGTAGACGCCGCATTTGACTTTCGGGTGCGGCGTTGTTGTGCAATTTTACGATTGCTTCCGACATTTTTACAGGAGAGCCTGTTTCTTATGTATAGAGTTTGGTCTCGGTAAAAAGATGCGATAACATACGGACAGTTATGTCAATCCGAACTGGGGAAATGAAAGGCAAGCTGCATGACCCTTCTCGAACTGTTCCAGCTGCTGAAGAAGCACCTCAAGCTGGTCATCACCCTTCCGGTGGTCTGCGCGATCGCCATGGGCATCGTGTCCTTCGTTGCGATGGACAACACCTATACCGCGACGACGAGCATGTACATTCTCGCCAAGACCGACGATAGCGGTCAGATGAGCTACAACGATCTCTCGGCGAGCCAGATGCTTTCCAATGATATCGCCACGCTGCTGGATAGCGATAGCGTTAAGAGCGGCGCCGCCAAAGAACTGGGCCTCACCGATCTGGATGACTACAAGGTGTCTGTTTCCTCCGAGACCACCACGCGTGTCATTACGCTTTCGGTTACCGGCACCGATGCCAAGGAGACGGCTGAGGTCGCAAAGGCCATTGCCAGCTCGGTGAGTACGGTCGCTCAGAACGTCGGCGCTGCCCAGAGCATCAACGTTATCGACGAGGCTAAGACCCCCGAAGCCCCCAGCGGCCCCAAGCGCACGCTGTATATTGCCGTCGCGTTCCTCGCCGGTATCTTTATCGCAGTTGCCTATGTCGTTTTGGCAGACATGCTCAATACCCGCATCCGCGGTGCCGAAGAGGCAGAAGAGCTCCTGGGTATTCCCGTTGTTGGCCGAATTCCGGCTATGAAAGGTGGTAAATAGGCATGGCTAAGGCAAAGAACACCGATAAGCTCGTTGTACAGAATGCCGCCAAGACCCTTCTGGCCAACATCCGCTTTGCGAGCGTGGACGACCCCATTCGCACCATCACCGTTACCTCCTCGATTCCCAACGAGGGCAAGTCTACGGTTTCCATTAACCTTGCTCAGGCAATCGCCACGAGCGGCAAGTCCGTGCTCCTGGTCGAGGCCGATATGCGCCGCAGGTCCCTTTCCGATATGCTCGGCGTTCGTTCGCGCGGCGGACTCTATGCGGTCCTTTCCGAGCAGATCTCCATTGACCAGGCAATTGTCGAGACGGGTCAGAAGAACTTCTACTTCCTCGATGCCGAGCCGCACATTCCCAATCCTGCCGACATCATCGTCTCCCATCGCTTTGCCAAGCTGGTAAAGGCACTGTCCGCCAAGTTCCAGTACGTCATCTTCGATGCTCCTCCGGTCGGCACCTTCATCGATGCTGCCGAGATTGCCAGCTTGACCGACGGCGCGCTGTTCGTGGTGCGCGAGGACTTTACCAAGCGCGAAGAGGCGCTCAACGCTATCGCCCAGCTTAAGAAGTCCGAGAAGGTCAAGCTCATCGGTACCGTCATGAATTACTGTGAGACCGAGACCAGCGAGTACTACTATTCTTACTACACCAAGGACGGTAAGAAGGTTAAGAAGGGCTCCGACGATCAGGGCACTTCCAAAAAGGGCATCTTCACCAACCGAGCAAACGTTTAGTTGATTAAGGCTGACCTATGCGTGACATTCATTGCCATATCTTGCCGGGTGTAGACGACGGCGCCGCCGATCTCGAAGAGAGCTTGGCGATGCTCGAGGCTGCCAAGCGGGCCGGTGTAACCAGAATCGTTTGCACTCCTCACTGCCGTGATCCCTATTTTGATTACGACAAGATGTGGGATGCCTTTGAGCTGCTGCGCGATAACGCTGACGGTTTTCCGCTCCAGATGGGCTTCGAGGTCAACCATCGAAAGCTCGTTGAGCTTGGTATCGATGCCGCGGATCACTTGCATTTCGATGGGACCAACGAGTTTCTGCTCGAGCTTTCGACGCATGCCGATGCATATGCGTTTAGAGAGTACGAGAACACGATTTACGATTTGCAGTGCCGTGGCTACCAGGTGATCATCGCTCATCCTGAGCGCTATCGTGCGGTTCAAAAGGATGTAAGCGTGGCGGAGCGCCTGGTCGATATGGGCTGCAAGCTGCAGGCTTCGGCGGACTTTATTGCCGGCGGTCGCTTTGGTCGCGAGAAAAAGCCGGCACAGCGCCTGTTCGATCAGAACCTGTACAGCTTCATCGCGAGCGATGCCCATAACGTGGGTCATTACGACTGCCTGGCGAAGGCTCGCGCGAAGTTTAGCGTGCGCGGAGCTCACTTTCGCTAAAATCTGTCCCTAACGTTCGCATTGAATGAAAGGGTAGCCATGGATATCCAACTTAAGACGGGATACTTTGATGACGCGGCGTTGGTGCGCCGCGTCGTTTTTATTTAAAGGCTTTAGCCTGTGCGGGGCGCGCAGCGCGCCGCATCAGAAACCACCC
>UQMY01000044.1 GCA_900542325.1 uncultured Collinsella sp.
CTGCTAGGCGGGCACTTTTACCGGGCGGCTAACCCACACAAACCCCCGAAGAGCCACTTTTTGTCCGCAGTCCCAACCAGTCTTTTTGGGACGGCGCGAATCGTGGCAGACAGCCTCCCAACACGCTAATGGCGGGCGCACATCTTCACCAAACGCACCATGGCGAGCGCAAAGCCCACAGCGGCCACAGCCATGAGCACGTAGAACACCGAGCGAAAGCCGAATAAGAACACATCCGGACGGCCTGCAACGAAACTGGTCACGGCCTCGCCCATCGCCACACTCATCTGCCCATACAGGATATTCGACGCCACCGTAATACCGAGTGCCATGCCGGCGTAGCGCGCCAAACTGCCCAAGCTGCCAGCAAAACCGAGCGCTTCGCGCGGAGCCGAGCCCATGTACAGGGAGTTATTGGGGCTCTGGAAAATCGACGTGCCGCACGACATAAACGCGACGCAGCACACGATCACGGGGATGGAAGAGTGCTCGTCGAGCGTACTTACCGCAAAGAGACCGCACACGTACACACCCAGGCCGACCGCCGTGGGACCCTCGCAGCCAACACGGTCCGAAACCGTACCCGAAAGCGGCCCGATAAAGGCATTTACCATCGGCAGCGCCAAAAAGAGCAGTCCGGAAATATCGGAGCTAAAGCCATGAGCATCCTGGAAATAGAACGGCAGCACAAACTCAGATGCACCGATGCCGATAAACACAATAAGCATGCATGCCAAGTTAATCGTAAAAGCCGAACTCGCAAAGCAGCGACGCGCGGCCTCCGCCAGAGACATGGGGCGCTCACCGGCCTCCGGCTTAACATGCGGCAGTGTGTAAAGCCCCACGATAAACGAGATGACGCCAATGGGCAGGTTGATGAGGAAGATGCTCTCCCAGGGAAAGCTTGCCACCAGCATGCCGCCCAGCACGGGGCCACACATCATGCCGAGGGCCACGAAAGTCGCGAGGATACCCATGGCACGACCGCGCTCGCGCGCCGGAAACGACTCGGTGATGATACCCATGTTGTTAGCCATGGCCGCCGCGCAACCGACTCCCTGAACAATACGTGCCAGGATAAGAACCTCGAGCGAGGCCGAAAGGCCGCACAGCAGCGAGCCGACCGTAAAGACGATGACGCCCAGTTGGAATACGCCCACCTTGCCGCGCACGTCGCCCAGACGGCCAAACGGCAGCATAGCCACGCATGTCGCAAGCAGATACACCGAGCTCACCAGCTGGATGCGGTCGAGGCCCACGCCCAGCTCCTTTTGCATCACGGGCAGTGCCACGGTCACGACGGTCGAATCCAGACACGCCATAAACGTCATGATGAGCACGGTAAACAGAATCGCCCATTTGTTCTTGCCATGGGTGTCGCCCTCTAGGGCAATGTGCTCGCGGCGCAGCTGCTCTGCGGTTTTCTCCATATCCATCCTTTCGAGTGGCGCAACACAAAAACGGGGCCCCAATCGCCTGCAAACAGCCGCGATTGGGGTCCCGCCTACGGAATCGGAACGTAAAGGTCGCCGAAGCCCTCTGTCGGCATCGGCGACTTATGCGAACGCTAGCCTAGCACTGCTCGAGAGCCTGCTCAAGGTCGGCAATCAGATCGGCCGTGTCCTCGAGGCCGCACGACAGGCGCACCATGTCGGCGGAGATGCCACAGGCGATGAGCTCCTCATCGTTCATCTGGCGATGCGTGGCGTTAGCGGGATGCAGGCAGCAAGTGCGGGCGTCGGCCACATGCGTGGCGATCTGGGCGAGCTTGAGGCTCTTCATAAAGGTCTCGGCTGCCGCGCGACCGCCGTTAAAGCCAAAGCTCACAACGCCGCAGGTACCGTTGGGCATGTACTTCTGAGCCAGGTCATAGTACTTATCGCCCTCCAGGCCCGGATAGCTCACAAAGCGTACCTTGGGATGGCTCTGCAGGAACTTGGCAACGGCCAGGCCGTTCTCACAATGACGCGGCATGCGCACATGCAGGCTCTCGAGCGAGCTGTTCAGGAAAAACGCCGCCTGCGGGTTCTGCATGGGACCAAGATCGCGCATGAGCTGCGCGGTGGCCTTGGTGATGAAGGCGCCCTCGCGGCCGAACTTCTCGGCATAGGTCACGCCATGGTAGCTCTCATCGGGCGTGGTGAGACCCGGGAACTTGTCAGCATGGGCCATCCAGTCAAACTGACCGTGATCGACAATCACACCGCCCAGGTAGGCCGCGTGACCGTCCATGTACTTGGTCGTGGAGTGCGTAACGATATCGGCACCCCACTCAAAAGGACGACACATCACGGGCGTCGGGAAGGTGTTGTCGACCATCAGCGGCACGCCGTGGCCATGCGCGGCCTTGGCAAAGCGCTCAATATCGAGCACGGCGAGGGCGGGGTTGGCGATGGTCTCGCCAAAGACGAGCTTGGTGTTGGGCCGGAAGGCTGCTTCCAGCTCCTCATCGGTGCAGTCGGGAGCAACGAACGTGCAGGTAACGCCCATACGGCCCATGGTATGGGCAAGCAGGTTGTAGGTACCGCCGTAGATGGCAGAGCTCGCGACCACGTGATCGCCGGCACCGGCCACGTTAAAGATCGCGAGGAAGTTCGCAGCCATGCCCGAGCTCGTGAGCATCGCAGCAGTGCCGCCCTCCATCTCGCAGATCTTGGCGGCAACCAGATCACACGTGGGATTCTGCAGACGGCTGTAGAAGTAGCCCGACTCCTCCAGGTCAAACAGCTTGCCCATGTGCTCGGACGTGTCGTACTTCCACGTGGTTGACTGGTAGATAGGCACCTGACGCGGCTCTGCATCGCCCGGGCGATAACCGCCCTGAACACACGTGGTACCGATGGTCTGCTCGCTCATATCCAACTCCCTTACTTGGGTTTTGATTTTATTCGGTTCACGATACCGCTACCCCGCACCCCTCTCAACCCATCCCGCCGATAGGTTATGAGACAAATAAATCAGGGGCATTCGTCTCAGCCTTAGGCATTTATTCGATGGATATACATGAGGCATACATGAAGCTCTCGATGATTACATGCCCCGTCACGGGTACCATAGGCGGGTACACCGTGACCAAGGAGACAACGATGAAGCAAATCGATACAGCCCAGCTCGACATCACCGCCTGTCAGGCTCAGGCTGCCGAGTACCACGCCAGTGGCTTTAATTGCGCGCAGGCCGTCGCCTGCACGCTCGCGCCCGCCGTCGGGCTTGACCCCCAAGTCGCCTTTACCCTCACCGAGGGCTTTGGCGCCGGCATGGGCGGCATGACCGAAACCTGCGGCGCTATCTCGGGCGCCGTGGCCATCATGGGCTTTGTAATGAGCGACGGCATGGAAAACCCCAAGACCAAGGGCCAGACCTACAAGCTGTCGCGCGAGATCGCCAAGCGTTTTGGCGAGAAGAACACGACGACCGTCTGCGGCACGCTCAAGGGCGTCGGATCGGACAAGGGTCCGCTCCGCAGCTGTCCCGGCTGCATCGACGATGCCGTCGAAATCGCATGCGATATGCTAAAGCAGCTCGCCGAGTAAACGGCGGCAACATAAAACGACGGCCGGCGCGCTTGGGATCCATCCAAAAGCACACCGGCCGTCGCCGTTAGAACTCGGCAAATTCGGAGGCGCCGACCTCAATCTCCTCGCGTCCCGCCATAAGCTCGCGCATCTTGGCGCAAAATGGCTCCTGCTCCCCCGCCTTAAATACCAAATGAATCGTCACGGCATCCGCGTAATCGGTATCCGAAACCTTGGCGCCCGAATCCTGCGCCAAGCGAAGCACCTGCTCATACTGCGGATAGGTCACATGCACGTCAACGGGCACGACGCTTGTCATCTCAACGATCTGACCGGCCTCCCGAGCAGCTGCCACCGCCGCCTGCGTCGCCGCGGTATAGGCGCGCACCAAGCCACCGGGCCCTAACAGCGTGCCACCAAAATAGCGCGTCACAACGCAGCATACGTTTTTAAGTCCCGCACCGCGCAGCACCTCGAGCGTCGGCATTCCGCTCGTGCGGCTTGGCTCGCCATCATCGCTCTGGCGCTCGCGTCCATCGACCAAAATCCACGCGGGCACATTATGCCGAGCGTCATAATGACGCTTGCGAACCATCTCGATAAAAGCATTCGCCTCGTCCTCGGACTCAATATGGATCAACTGGGCAATAAACCGGCTCTTGCGGTCCACAAACTCGCCCGAAGCCTCAACATTCAATTGCAGAGTAAAATAACTGTCCAAAAAAGCCCCTCAACAACAAGCAGAGCAACAAACAGCCTCAATAATACGGCAAAGGCCGTACCGATAACCCCGGCGAAAAGAATGGAGCCGCCGATGAATCCGTCAACGAAAGCGAGAACCCGTCAGCGCGAGCAAGGTGCCTTGAAAGACAAGTTTGCAACAAAAATGGGGTCGCTGATGACCAGGCAAAAACAGCGAGACGGCGCCAGCTGAGTCGATTTTGCCCGAAAGAGGAGGGAGCACGCCTTATGGCGGCGACCGACGAATGAGCGCCAAATCGGCCAGCTGACGCCGTCGCAGCGTCAACAAGAAAGCTGAGTGGGCCGATAAGCCGGGTTCTGTCGTGAACGGTCATTTATCTTGTCTGCACGTTACCATGCAGCTCCACGCACGCTACCCGAACGCGGACCGGGCCGGCCCATAGCGTTCCTATTCGCGCTTGCTCCGGATGGGGCTTGCCAAGCCGCCGTGTTGCCACGACGCTGGTGGTCTCTTACACCACCGTTTCAGCTTTTCCCTTTACGCCTTGCGGCGCAGGTGGGAGTCTTCTTTTCTGCGGCGCTTTCCGTCGGATCACTCCGCCCGGTCGTTAGCCGGCATCCCGCCCTCTGGAGCCCGGACTTTCCTCACGCGTACTGCATGCAGCACATCGCGCGACCGTCTGGCCCACTCAGCAGTGCAAAAGTGTAGCACACCGTTACCGCAGGCAATGGCACAACGCAAACGCTCGACACGATAAACCAAGAACCGCCATGCGCTACAATGGTCCTGTCGATGGGCAACGTCGTCAGTCGAGACGCGACCGCGCTCCGCACCCCTCCGTCTACTCGGTGTGTTCCCGCCTCCTCCCCGAGGCGGGATGTCGGCTTTTTTCATGCACCGACAATCCAATAGCCTGTGGACAGCCCGGCAGCATTGCGCATCTCGGCGCCAAATGCAAAAAGGGACCCGTCCATTACGGACGGATCCCTTAAAACAAGTGATCGTCAAACCGATTTACTCGGCGTCGGTCTCCTCGTCCTTCTTCTCGGAAGGCAGCGGGGTAACCTCGATCTCGACGCCCAGAGTCTCAGCAGCAGACTTCATGGACAGGGAGATACGACGACGGTCGAGGTCGATCTCCATGACCTTGACCTGAACCTTGTCGCCAACGTGGGTGACCTGAGAAGGCTGGTCCACGTGCTTGTTGGCCATCTCGGAGATGTGCACCAGGCCCTCGATGCCCTCGCCCAGGTCGACGAAAGCGCCGAACGGGACAAGCTTGGTCACAGTGCCCTCGACGATAGCGCCGACGGGGTACTTCTTGACCAGTGCGCGCCACGGATCCTCGGTGGTCTGCTTGAGACCCAGGGAGATGCGCTCGCGGTTGAGATCGACGTCGAGAACCTCGACCTCGACCTCCTGGCCGACCTTGACAACCTCGGAAGGATGGTTGACGTGGTTCCAGGAGAGCTCGGAGATGTGGATGAGGCCGTCGATACCGCCGAGGTCGACGAAGGCGCCGAAGTCGACGATGGAGGAAACGGTGCCCTGGAGACGCATGCCAGACTTGAGCTTGGACAGGATCTCGGAGCGCTCGGCCTTACGGGACTCCTCGAGCACGACGCGACGGGAGAGGACAACGTTGTTGCGGTTGCGGTCCATCTCGATGACGCGGGCCTCGATGCGGGTGCCCATGTAGGAGGTGAGGTCCTTGACGCGACGGAGGTCGACGAGGGAAGCGGGCAGGAAGCCACGCAGGCCGATGTCGAGGATCAGGCCGCCCTTGACAACCTCGATAACCTCGCCCTCGACGTTCTCGCCGGAGTTGAACTTCTCCTCGATGCGGTTCCAAGCACGCTCGTACTCGGCACGCTTCTTGGACAGGACCAGACGACCGTCCTTGTCCTCCTTCTGGAGAACCAGAGCCTCGATGGGATCACCGAGTGCAACGATGTCTGCAGGGTTAGCGTCCTTGCGGATGGACAGCTCGCGGACCGGGATAACGCCCTCGGACTTGAATCCGATGTCAACGAGCACCTCGTCATGCTCGATCTTAACGACAGTGCCGTTAACGAGATCGCCCTCATCAAAGTCGGTAATCGTACCGTCGATGAGGTTGTTCATCTCCTCCTCGTTGACATCGTCAAGAGAGAAAATGGACGAGTTCTGAATCTCACTCAAAGGTGGACCCCTTTCGAACTACGGGGCCCCGATTGCTAGGACCTACAGAAGGGTGCGACAAGCACACAACGTTTAGGAACACTCGGGAGCCGACAGATACTAATGTGACGCTTATGCAATCACGTTCGTATAGGTTACGGGGAAATGAGTTCGATTTCAAGCGTGAACTGCCATTTTTTACTCGTATGGAGACTTTTTCGCAATCTTGTGAACGACTGTCTCCACAAGCTGACGATAAGCAGTTGGGCATACGGCTTTGGAGTAAAGTATCCCAAGCCAACGATTCTGGAACGATTTTTCGAGAAAGGTGCCCGCGTGCTCAAAGCAGTCGTTTTCGATATGGACGAAACGCTTCTTAGCATCAACCTCAACGCGTTCATCCTTCGATATTTTAAGGATGTCTCTTCGATGCTCGCGGATATCGGGCGCCGCAGCCGCGGTGGCACGATGGCACGCCTCGGCACCATCCTGGTCGACCTCAACGCCAATCGCCGCAGCAGCACGGATAATCGCACCAATCTTGAGTTTTACCAAGAAGAGGTCGAGCGCCGATGCGGCATTTGCCTCTCGGACCCACTTATCTACGAGGCGTTTACCTACTACGACCGCGAAGTTCTTCCGTACAAGAATGACGAACTCATCAACGCCCATGCCATGCCGGGCGCACACGCCGCGCTTCAGACCGTACAGGACGCAGGGCTGCGCTGCGCGCTCTTTACCAACCCCAGCTTTCCGCAGGGGGCCATCGAGTGCCGCATGGGTTGGGGCGACCTGGCCGACGCCCCCTTTGAGCTCGTCACGCACATGGGAAACGCCACCCGCTGCAAGCCTGATGCCACCTACTATCTAGAGCAGCTTCAGGTGATGGGACTCGAACCGCACGAGGTCCTTATGGTGGGCAACGATCCCAAACGCGACTTCCCTAGTCCCGCCTGCGGCATTCAGACTGCCTATGTAGGCCAGGGCAAGCCCAACCGAGTCACCTGGCGCGGAACCATGGAAGGCTTCGCCCGCGACTTTAACGCCGTAGTAGAAGCCTTCTACGAGCACCAAGTAGCCGACGAACTAAGCTAGTCCACAAATCTGGAATGAGACAAAAGGTCAGGTACGTTTGCCGCATGCTTCCTTACGTAGGCAGCGACTTGAGGACAAGATGCGATGCCCCGGCGTCCTAGGCCGTAATCATCTTGACGCGCTCGCCGATTTTGGCGTCGCGCTTGTCGGAGATAACAGTAAAGCCCTCCAGGTCGCACACCTTTACATTTGAAAACACATGGAACTTGGAGCTGTCGGCGAGTACATAACTCGCTTGGGAATTCCGCATCACAATGCGCTTTTTGATAGCCTCGGGATAACCAGGCGTCATGATGCCACGATCCTCGTCCACCGCGTTGACGCCTATAAACGCCCGGTCAAAGTACAGCTCACGCAACGCGTTCTCCACCATTGGCCCGGTCAGCGAGCAGGTAACGGGATTAAAGTCGCCGCCAATCACCACCACCTTGGCAGCGAGGTCGCCCGTAAACCTACATGCGTAGCCGTTGGTGGTGTAGATAGTCACTGGTTTGTCGACGAGCAGACTCAGGAGCGCCGTCGCGGTGGTACCGGAGTCGACATAGACCGTCTCACCGTCCTCGACCTCCGCTGCCGCACGGCGCGCGATCAGGTCCTTCTCGCTACTCCGCTGCGCGCCCTTTTCAAAGACACTCACCTCGCGAGCTGCAGAATGCAGTTTGACCGCACCGCCGGTCAGATACTCGATGCTCCCCCGCTTCTCGAGCTCCTTGAGGTCGCGGCGCAGCGTAGACATCGACACATCGGGCATAAAGGCCGCGAGCTCATCTATCTTGAGCAGGTCAGCCTCCTTTAGCTTATTAAGAATCAGTTCATGGCGCTCATACGGAATCATCGGCGTTCCTTCCTTTTCATCTATTTTCAAAGTTTAACCTAATCAAGCCAAACAAAAGCAAAAAGGGCCGCTGCGATATAAGCAGCGACCCCTTATTAGATGGAAGTCGGTCTTAGCCTTGGGCTCATGACTCGTAGCTCCAAAGCAAGACTAGGCGAGCTGATCGTCCTTGTCGGTGAAGATGTAGCCGAGTACGCCGGCGACAACAGCCGAGATAACCATGCCGATCATGGCGAAAGCGAAGTTCATCGGATCGGAGGAGACGAAGGCCGGGAACGTAGTGACGGAGCCAAAGACAAAGGCCGTGGTGACGACCTTGAAAAGGCCGAGGAACGCGCCGCCGCAGGCACCGCCGATGATCTGAGCCAAGAAGAGCTTCTTGTTCTTGACAAGCATGCCAAAGAGCGTGGGCTCGATGATGGCAGAGAGGCAGATGGTCACGGCACCGGTCATGGCAAAGCTCTTGAGCTTCTGATCGCGGGCCTTGAGGAAGACGCCGAGGGCGCAGCCGATAACAGCGAAGTTGCAGGCAAAGGTGGCCGGGCAAATGTAGTCGAAGCCATTGGAGGCGATGTTGTTAATCATGATGGGGTTGACTGCCCAGTGGATACCCATCGAGACGAGCACGGACCAGCCGCCGCCCACCAGGATGCCAGCAAGCACGTTGGAGCGGGCGATGAGCCAGTTGACCACGAAGGCGATGCCCTCGCCGGCATAGACGCCCAAAGGACCGATCACGAGCATGGTGGCGGGGACCATGATTATCAGCGAGACCGCGGGAAGCACGACGAGCTTGAGGGTCTCGGGCACATGTTCATCCAGGAACTTATAGAGGAACGAGTAGACCCAGATGGCGATGATGGCCGGGATAACGGTGGAGTTGTAGCTCATGAGCACCACAGGAATGCCGAAGAACTCGCTCATGGCGCCGTTGCCCGCATCGCCCATCAAGCCGATAAAATCGGGATAGAGCAAGCAGGCGCAGATCAGGGCCGAAAGGTACGGGCTCGCACCGAAGCGTTTGCCCGAGGAGAAGCCTAGAAGCACCGGCAGGAAGTAGAACACACTCATCGAGAGGGTGTAGAGGATGGTGTAGGTACCCGTGCCCTCGGTGATAAGACCAAGCTGAACCGCAAGAATCAGCAAGCCGCGGAGGATACCGGAGCCGGCCATGGCGGGCAGCAACGGAGCAAAGACACCCGAGATGGCGGAGAAAATCCTGGAGACGATGCCCTCATCGGAGGAAGCGCTCGTGGAGACCTCGGCGCCCGAGCCCTTGACAAGCGGCTCGAACTTCTCATAGAGCTTGGGTACCTCGGTGCCAATCAGCACTTGGTACTGGCCGGCTGAGTTGACGGTGTTGACCACGCCGTCGACTTCCTTAACGGCCGCATCGTCACACTTGGAATCGTCGCGCAGGTTCAGGCGAAGACGAGTGGCGCAGTGCGTCATGCCCGAGATGTTCTCGGGGCCGCCCACGGCGGCAAGAATGCCCTCGGCAGTAGCTTCCCAATCACGTTTCATAGAATGATTACCTCCCCATAGCGCAGAAGAGCTCGCGCACGAGCGCGGCCGCTGCAAGTGCATCGTTTGCATCAATCACGGACTGTATCTTTTCCTGGCCCACACTTTCCAAGGAGTCATTCATAAGCTTCATCATAGCGAGGTTATGAGCGCACTCCCCTTCCGCATCCTCGATAATTGGGAACGTATCGAAGTAGATAGCGTGGTCAAAGGCGTATTTCTTGAGATAGAAGAGCATTTCGAGCGTCTTGACAGGCGTAGCCATGCCGATCATGAGTCCGTCGTCCATCACGCCGTAGCCATCGTTGAGGTGAATGCCGTAGAGCTTGCCGGCACGACCGAAGATATCGGTAGCCATCGCGGGGTTCTCGTGCTTCATGAGCATGTGACAGTAATCGAGCGTAACGCCAAGATTCTCGCGGTCCACCGCGTTGAGGATCATGCCGGTGAGGCCCATCGAATCGATATAGGCGTAGCTGCGCTCCTCATAGGGCTTGTACTCAATGGAGATATGCAGATCGGGCGCATAGTCGCAAACCGCCTGGAACGCCTTAACGAGGTTGTCAAACACGAGGGTGTAGTCGATCTGGAAGCTGTAGTCAAAGCCGTCATGACCGAGCCAGATCGTCACGGTATCGCCGCCGCAGGTGCGACAGTAATCACAGGCCTCATAGCAGAGCTTAAGCGCCTCCCCAGCGAGTGCGGGATCCTGATTGCCCAGGTCGCCATTGATAAAGTCGTTGCGAAAGCGAAGAGCAGTGCCGTTGAGCTTGAGGTCGTGCGCGTCGAGTTTGGCCTTCATCTCCTCGGCGGAGATGTCCACCACGTGCTCAGGGTAATTAAGGTCCACATGGGTGAGGCCGACGTGCTGGAACTGGTCGAAGACGCGGTCGATGTTCTTCTCACCGGTTCGGTAGTAGGAGTTGATGCGGGTTGCGAATTTCATCGCTGAGCTGCCTTTCCTGTAAGGAAACGTTCAAACGGAAAGCCCCGACCGTTGCGCGCGTTTGGGCAGGTGCCCCTTCCGTAACTACAGTCTATTGCAAGTAATTCTCATTCGCAATCATAGTTTTTCATATGTATTCATAGTTTTTCAAAGAAAATGAACAGGACGCCGTCTTTTACCTGCACTTTTAGTTGATGCAAACATCTGACACTATTTGAAACTAAATGACTATTCCTGATTCTAACTACCGTTTACCGACAATTATTAACCGTTTGCCGGCAAAGAAATGCACCTGCCCACTATGCAGGCAGGTGCTTTACGGCCACAAGAGCGACGACTTTAACAGCAAGATGCAGTGATCCGGAGCCCCTAGCAATCGACGACGGTCTTGCCGATCATGATGTTGAGGATCTCGACGTCGGTGTCCTTCATGCCTACACGGCCCACATAGCCCATGCTGGCAATCGTCTCCTCCACCGTATCCTGGATCAGGCCCTCGCCGGCACGGAAGCCGCGGCCCTGCATGGCCATATCGTGGCCCAGAATCGCTGCATCGACAGCAGCCGAAATCTTGGCGGCGCAACTTGCCTTGGCGCCATCGCACACGATGCCGCCCACGTTGCCGAGCGTATTGGAGACCGTCGCACCGATCTGCTCGCGCGTGCCGCCGCACAGCCAGGTAATCGCAGCGCCGGCACCACACGCAGCGCAAATAGCACCGCAAAACGCCGAGAGCGCACCAATATAGCTCTTGATGTGCACGGCAATAAGGTCGGACAGTATCACGGCGCGCACCAGACGCTCGTGGTCGCAGCGCAGGTAGTCGGCATATTCCATGACGGGCAGCGCGCAGGTAATGCCCTGGTTGCCCGAGCCGCACACAATGGCGACCGGCAGCGCGCAGCCGTTCATACGGGCATCGGAGCCGGCGGCCGCACGCGCACGCGCACGGCAGGCGACGTCATCGGCACGAGCGCCCAGCAGCGTACGGCCCACCTCGGCGCCCCAAGCGTGCGCGAGGCCCTCGGCACTGATCGCGCCGTTCAGCTCAATCTGACGCTCGACGGCCGCGCGGGCATCCTCAATGTCGCCGGCCTCGATAAAGTCGATGATGGACTCGATCGACATGGGTGTGTCGGCCTTATCCGCCGCCCGCTCGGCCACCACGCGCTCGGCGCAGGCGGCACACTCCCCCGCCGACTTGCCGCATACCGGAATACCGTCGAGCGTATGGCACGTGACATTGGTGTGGTGATCGGTAATCTCGACGACCGCGGTATGGCCACCAGCCGTGGCAGTCACCTTGATGTAGAGGTTGGGCACGCCCTCGACGAGCGACACATCACAGTAGTCGGCGTCGACAAGCAGCTCAGTCACGCGAGCACGATCCGCATCGTCAACGCTCTCGAGCACCTCGAGCGCGCTCTTGGCGTCACCGCCCACCGCACCCAGCACGGCCGCGGCCTCAATACCGTGCATACCGCCCGAGTTGGGCACGGTCACGCTCTTAACGTTCTTGATGATGTTGCCCGAGCAGGCAACATCCATATGTTCGGGTTCGCAACCGAGCGTCTGGCTCGCCAGCGCCGCCGCATAGGCAACGGCAATGGGCTCGGTGCAGCCAAGCGCACAGACAAGCTCGCGGTTCAAAACATCGCAAAATGCGGCATCGCGGATAGAATCGGTAGGCATAGCCATCTCCTACATATAACGGGTTGCTCTCGCAAGTAATCAACTTCTCCATTTGATAACAAGGCGACAAAAACCGCAAGCTGGGTTCCGGCAGACGGCCGCCAGAAGCAAATTGGCGGCATTTTGCGTGATGAGCTGATGTTCGCAACCGCTGGCTCGCCACCTTTTTAGTGTGACCCTCGCCTGTGTTTGCAAAAGCAGAGGTCACGACGCTGTCCGCCAACCTGCGCGTCAATCCCCGAGCTTCCTCCGCCCCAGAATCGAATCGCGCGCGTTACGCATGAACTCCCCGTAGCTCATGCCCATCATCTTCACCACGATGAGCCGCTGCGTGCCGAACAGGGGTATGAGGAGCAGGGCCGCGGCGGCGAGCCACCAGCACCACGCGAAGGGTTCCACGGCGACGACGTGCCAGATGGTGAACGCATCGAGCGGGAGCATGAACAGGAGCGAGGTGACCATGCCGGGAGAGTATATCCTCGTCTTGGGGTTCGCCCTTCCCGCGACGATGTGCGCGAGCGGCTCAATGATTCCCAGAACGAGCGCGCCGATCACGAGCCAGTGGAACTGGGGGAAACAGAACGGGATGAGCAGCATATAGACGGTGATGCAGAAGAGGGCGAACTTGGGGATGCGCATGTCGCGCATGGGCATGTCGGTGAGCGAGATGGCAAGCTCCACGAACCCGCCGGGATATTTCAGCTCCTCCCACTCGTGGGCGGCTATCAGGATGTAGTAGAGCCCTATAATCCCCTGGGTCACGGGCATCGACTCCCAGAAAACAACCATGTAGACCGCGACGCAGGCCGCTATTACGGTCGTAACGTAGAGGCTATTGCGGACTATGAATCTGTCGGCGAAGGCCATCGACCTCTCCTCTCCCTTAGATATAATCAACATATGTCATTGTCTTGAGCGAAGACGATAGATTCAATGGGCACTGTCGGGAAAGTGTCGATCAGGAAACCTCATGGTGAAGACGAAGCCGAACAAGAACGACATCAGATACCTCGCAACGCAGGAGCGCATAGAGGAGGCCTTCTGGGGCCTTTTGGCGGACAGGGGCTTTCAGAAGGTCACGGTACGCGCCCTCTCCGAGCGTTCGGGCATAAACCGTGGCACCTTTTACCTGCACGCCGAGGACAAATACGACCTGCTTTCGCAGGTGGAAGACCGCATGCACCAGGGGATGATGGGCGGCGCGGCAATCGCGCCTGACGGCTCTTACGAGGACCGGGTGCCCTCCATGGTTGCCCCCATGATTGCGGGCTCGAGGTTCGTCTACGAGAACCGCGAACGGGTGCTGCTGCTGATGGACGACACGTGCGATCCGCTCTTTTTCTCCAAGTACGCCTCCAAAGTGAAGGCGGCCATGCTCGGAGACATTGGCAATCTTTTGCCAGAGCAGCGCTACGCACTGGCTCTCATGGAGGGAGTTGTCGGCAGCCTTTTTGGCGAGTGGGTACGCGGAGGGATGAAAGAGACGCCCGAGGAGTACGTGAGCATCGTGCTTAACCTCGCCGCGAAACTCGACCTTCCCGCCATTTCGGACGTGCTTCCGCAGGGGCAGCCAGCGAAGAGGTCCTGACCGTCCTCGCACATGGGGATTAGTTAAGAGTGAAGCGCAATGCGGGGTAGAGCGCAAGGGCTCCCCGGAAAGCGAAGAGACGGAATAGGAGGATTTGGAAGAAGAGGAGAGACTGCAAGACGGTGCGCCGAAGGTGGACGTTGCGGAGTGTTCGCCGCCGCTAAAGCGTTTGACCAAAAAACGCCCGAGTGTTTACGCAAAAGTCGCGCTATCATGCAGTCGAACGCGGTAAAACCTTTAGCAATTCCGCCGCACGGACCAGAGAGGAACCACTCATGAAGATTGGTATCGGTAACGACCACGCCGCCGTCGAGCTCAAGAACATCATTTCCGAGCACCTGAAGGAGCGCGGATGCGAGGTCGTGAACTTTGGCACCGACACCTCCGAGAGCTTTGATTACCCCATCGCCGGCTACAAGGTGGGCAAGGCGGTTGCCAACGGCGACGTCGACCTGGGCATCCTGATCTGCGGCACCGGCGTCGGAATCAGCCTGGCCGCCAACAAGGTCGAGGGCGTTCGTGCCGTCGTGTGCTCCGAGCCCTTCAGCGCCAAGCTCTCGCGCATGCACAACAACACCAACGTGCTCGCCTTTGGCGCCCGCGTCGTGGGCTCCGAGCTCGCCAAGATGATCGTCGACGAGTGGCTCGACGCCGAGTTTGAGGGCGGCCGTCACGAGCGTCGCGTTAACCTCCTCAACGAGATCGACCACACGCGCGGCCTTAAGATCGTCGACGAGGCCTAAAGATTCACAAAGCCATACGACGCTAACGCCAGCCCCCGCCCGGAAGAAACATCCGGACGGGGGCTCTTTAGTAGATTTGTGGGGGTTTACCAAAAGTCTACTGGAATCAGAACCACCCTTAAAAAGGGTGGTTTGCTCTTAGGGTATAACCCACGGGC
>UQMY01000045.1 GCA_900542325.1 uncultured Collinsella sp.
GAGTTCCGCACGAGCCGGAGAGCACTTAATGTGCTCTCCGTGCGAGCAGGACTGTAGAGCAGGAAACCTTGTATACGCCCGCTCGCTCCCGAGGGGCATCTCTCATGCAAAAACTTTTGTTGGGTAAAGTCCGAGGTCAGTGGCGTTTTATACCGAGAATTTCAAAAAAAGTTGAAAATTCATTACAAATTTGCGTTGACTTTAGGTAACTAAAGTTTCATACTCCTTTTCAACCACTGGGGGATGTGAACACGCACGGATCGTTCACATCATGATTGAAGAGGATTTCTTAGACATGTTCACGCATCAGCTAAACATTATCAGCGTAGTAATTATCTGATGCGGGTTAGCACATACAGCTAGCCCGTACGATAACGGGCGGCTGATGAAGATGAGGGCCGTCGAGCGCAACCGACGGCCCTCATTTTTTATGTCTAGGAAGTTCTTTTTAGAGGAGGAAATGTAATGAACGGAGTTTTGCTCATGGTTGTGGCCGCGGCGGTGCTCGCCTGCGGCTATCTGGGCTACGGCCGCTGGCTGGCCAACAAGTGGGGCGTTGACAAAGAGGCCCTCACGCCGGCCAAGCGCATGAAGGACGGCAAGAGCTTCTCGCCCGTCTCCGCCTTTACCGCGTTCTCGCATCAGTTCAGCTCGATCTGCGGTGCTGGCCCTGTCACGGGTACGATCGTCGCCATGGCCTTTGGCTGGCTGCCCGTCGTGCTCTGGGTCCTCGTCGGCGGCATCTTCTTTGGCGCCGTCCACGACTTTGGTGCTCTGTACGCTTCGATGAAGAACAACGGCAAGTCGCTCGCTCAGCTCATCGAGAAGTACATCGGCAAGACCGGCCGTCGCCTGTTCCTGCTGTTCTGCTGGCTGTTCTGCATCATCGTCATCGCCGCCTTCACCGACATGGTCTGCAAGACGTTCATGTTCACCCCGGCCGTTGACGCTTCTGGCGCCGCTACCGGTGCCATCGACTTCACCAAGTCCTATGCCGCTGGCTGCGCTGGCACCATCTCCATCCTGTTCACCTTCGTCGCTATCGCCTTTGGTTGGGCCCAGAAGAAGTTCAACCTCACCGGTGCCGCCGAGTTCGTCACCGGCGTGGTCCTCATGGTTCTCATGTTCGCCGTCGGTATGCAGTTCCCGGTCTACCTGGATAAGTTCCAGTGGTTCGCCGTCGTCATGGTCTACCTGGTCTTCGCTGGCGCTATGCCCATCCAGATGCTCAAGACCCCGCGTGACTACCTCACTTCCATCATGATGATCGTCATGATCGCCTGCGCTGTCCTCGGCATCGTCGTCCTGGGCGTTAACGGCCAGGCCACTATCACCGCTCCGGTCTTCACCGGCTTCTCCACTGCCTCCGGCATGATGTTCCCGGTCCTGTTTGTCTCCGTCGCTTGTGGTGCTCTCTCCGGTTTCCACAGCCTCGTTTCTTCCGGCACCTCTTCTAAGCAGGTCGAGAAGGAGCAGGACGCCGTCAAGGTCGGTTATGGCGCCATGATCGTCGAGTCCTTCGTCGGCATCCTTGCCATCATCGTCGCCGGCATCATGTTCTCCGATATGAACACCGCCGGTACTGGCGCCCTCAACGCCGGTGTCGCTTCCACCCCGTTCCAGATCTTCGCCGCTGGCATCTCCCGCGGTATGCAGGCCTTCGGTGTTGACGGTACGCTCGCTACCGTCTTTATGACCATGAACGTTTCCGCTCTGGCCCTGACCTCGCTCGACGCCGTCGCCCGCATCGCCCGCACCTCGTTCTCCGAGTTCTTTGCCCAGACCAACGACGCCCTGGCCATCGAGTCCAAGGCCGGCTACATGAAGGTTCTCGGCAACCCCTGGTTCGCCACGGTCGTCACCCTGCTTCCCGGTCTCGCCCTTGCCTTTGGTGGCTATGCCAACATCTGGCCGCTCTTTGGTGCTTCCAACCAGCTGCTCGGCGGTATGACCATGATCACCCTCGCCGTGTTCTGCAAGTGCACCGGCCGCAAGGGCTGGATGCTCTACGTGCCCGTCGCCTTCCTGCTCTGCTGCACCTTCACCTCGCTGGTCCAGAGCGCCATGGGCTGCATGACCGCCGTCCAGGCCTACGGTTTCTTCGGCACCATCCCGGCTACCGCCACCACGGCCGCCGTTTCCGTCGCCGCCACCAAGGGCCTGCAGCTCGTTTTCGCCGTCCTGCTGATGGTCCTGGGCCTCATCGTCGCCGTCAACTGCCTCAAGGAGTTCTTCGGCAAGGAGGCCGGCTCCATGCCTGATGAGGAGCCCGAGTGGTCCGAGATGGGCAAGGCCGAGTACGGTCGCGCCGCTGCCGCTAAAGCTCCTGCCGACGCCGAGGCCGCCAAGGCCTAGTCGGTCGGACGGGTTGAATCTCCCATCTATTTGACTCGGAAAGACCGGGTCCGCAATCAAGCGGACCCGGTCTTTTTTCTTGTGAGAACAGGTGGTGCAAGGGCGTTCTCGCAGATGTTTTGCGTGGATAGGCTCGTGCGTTGTACCATATGGACGTATATGTGTGCATATGAAAGGGGCCCCGTGGCCAAGACGGTATATTCCGATAATCAAAACAATGTCGATGCTCTGGCTGAGCGTCTGAGCAGCCAGACGTCGCTTTCTGCCGAGCGCGCCAAGCTGGTTGCCTACGACCTGCTCTGCCGCAAGGCGCTCAAGATTAAGTCGAGCGCGCTGGCGCAGATTTTCCGCTCCGTCGATAAGGAATGCGACACCAAGGCGATGCGCGATGAGCTTATCGCGGCAAATATCGTGACCAAGATCGAGGGCAGCGGCATTAACGGGCGCCCGGCGTTCTATACCATCAATGTCGAGACCCGCGATGCTCAGGAGCAGCCTGCCGAGTCCGTCGAAGATTTTGTCGTCGAGGATTCCGCTGACGTGCCTGCTGTGGAAGAAGTTGCTCCGCGTGAGCATGTTGATACCGATGAGTTGCTCGATGAGAACGTCGTGCGTGCCTTTACGGCCAAGGCAGGACGCGGCGGTTTTGGCGGGGGTGGCAAGCGCGATGCGCAGCGTCGCGCTCAGCAGGAGCGCTTCCGTCGCGCCGTTGCTCAAAAGGGTGAAACGGATGCCGAGGCTGTTGAGAACGAGGTTGCTGCCGAGTCGCAGAGGCCCGCGAAGGAGCAAAAGCCCGTGGAGGCCCAGGAGCCCCAGCGTCGCCGTGGTGCCCACTTTAAGGCTGCGCAGCAGGATGTCGCGCATGAGGTTGAAGAGCCTTCCGAGGCTGCAGACGATGTTGAGGAGTCTGCCAAGAAGGCTCCGGGTTCATACCGTCCCGGGCGTGGTTTTGCGAGGCGCTCGTATCCCGTAAGGCGTCAGGAGAAGGGCGAGCCGGCTCCGACCGCTCAGGCCGAGAAGGCCGAACAAACCGAGAAAACCGTTGAGCCGGCGGCTCGCGAGCAGCAACCTTCCGAGTCGCAGCCTGCGGCTGACACTGAGGTCAAAGCTCAACAGACCGCTGATAAGCAGGCGGGGGAGAGCGCCTCAGGCAAGCCCCGCCGTCGTCGTCACCGCGGCGGTCGTGGCTCAAATGCCGAGGCCGCGGCCGAGAAGACAGCGACACAAAACGGAGATGAGAAGGCCGAGACTCCGGTGGATCAGGTCAAGCGCCAGCCGGCGAAGGAGGCCAAGTCCGATCGTCCGCAAAAGCGCTCGTCTGCGCCCAAGCAGGAACGTAATACCCGGGCAGATTCCAAGCGTAAGCCTCATGCACAGGCTGAGCCTGCCGCGGCTGATAGTGCTACCCAGCAGCCCGAGTCGGCCGTCCACGGCGAGGTATCGGCGTTTGCCCTTGCCCGCGTTTTGGGCAGGCAGCTGCTCAAAGTTGTCCCTACGCCTACGGCGCTCTCTAAGATCAAGGAGCAGCAGACTCAAATTGTTAAGGTCGAGGGCAAGGACGGCAAAAAGGCGCCGCAGCGCACTCAGCACAACGAGATGTCCAACCGCAAGATTGCCGAGGAAATCGCAATCATCCAGGCTTGGATCGAGCAAAACCGAGGTGCCGATACGCCGGTTGCCTCGCGCCGCCAGCGTGCCTACCAGATTTTTAACGACGAGAAGGCTTTTGACGGCAAGCACGGTGAGCGCCTGATAAGGCGCATGACCGAAAAGGGCATCAGCATGCAGGCGATCAAGGTCGCCCCCAACCGCCCCGTGCACTTTACGGGTTTCTTTACGCTGGGCGCCGATAAGCCGTTCATTATGGTCGAGAACCTGGACACCTACGACGAGATCGTCAGGCTGCTGCGTGGCCGCAAGCACGCCAAGCTCTTTGGCATCAAGGTGGGCGGCGTGATTTTTGGCGGCGGATGCAAGGCGAGCGTCTCGCATGCTCTGGACGATTATCTGGCCGAGATCGGCTATCGCTTTAGCTACGTCTACTACGTGGGCGATATCGACCGCGAGGGCGCGCGCATCGTCGAGCAGGCTCGCAATGCCAATGTGGTTGAGATTCGCCTGCATGCCGGTATGTACCGCGCCATGCTCGCCGAGCATAAGCGTCGCGTGAAGGCCGGCGGCGAGTGCGAGCGCGCGGCTGCCAACCAGGGCGTGCCGCAGAACTTGGCGGCGACGATCAAGGATCTGCCCATGGTCACGCGCGTGCAGTTCCGCAATGTGCTACGTGAAGGCGGGCGCATTCCGCAGGAGATTCTGATGACCGCCGACTATCGGGATGGCGACTCGGGAAGTTTCGACCGCATGCTGAACAACTAAATTCCGCCGGCCCCGGGAGAGCGGGGACACCGGCTTAGGTTTATCGCGAGTTCCGCACGAACAGGAGGCCACTTAATGTGGCCTCCGTCGTGAGCAGGACTGTAGAGCAGGAAAGTTCATATGCGGCCGTTGGCGCCCGGGCAGCGCCGGGGATCGCACCTTTGCGACTACAGCGTCATGTTCGGATCGGCATCGACGTCGAACGGCGAGATTTCTCCTCGGTCGAATTTACGGCGAGCAACCTCTGCGATCATGGCGGCGTTGTCGGTGCACGCCGAAAGCGGTGGCACCGTTACGCGGATCCCCTGACGCCCAAGCTTCTTGATCATCATCTCGCGCAGATGCGGGTTGGCCGAGACGCCGCCACCGATGCAGTATTCCTTGCATCCGGTAGCGTGCAGTGCGTTTTTGGCCTTCTTGTACTGCACGTCAAAGACCGCCGCCTCAAACGAGGCCGCTAGGTCGGGCAGGTGAATCGTGCGCCCGGCCTTGGTCTCCTGCTCGATGTAGAGCGTCACCGCCGTCTTGAGGCCCGAAAGCGAGAAGCGATAGTCCCCCCTGCTGTTAAGCGCACGGGGGAAATCGATCGCCTTGGGGTTGCCCGTCTCGGCAAGCTTGGAGATGATAGGGCCTCCGGGATAGCCAAGACCCAGTGCCTTTGCCACCTTGTCGAAGGCTTCGCCCACGGCGTCGTCGAGCGTCTCGCCAAGCACTTCATAGTCGCCCCATGCCTTTACGTGCACGAGCATGGTGTGCCCGCCCGAAACGAGCGTAAAGATAAACGGGGGCTTGAGGTCGGGCTGCGCCAACAGGTTGGCAAACAGGTGGCCCTCCAGATGATTGACGCACACCAGCGGTTTGCCAGCAGCATACGCAAAGCCCTTGGCAAAGGCGACACCCACCACCAGGGCACCCACCAGGCCAGGACCTTGCGTCACGCCCACAGCGGCAAGCTCACTTGGCGCAATGGCTCCGCCCGTAAGGCCCAGCGACGCTGCGGCGTCCTCGAGTGCCGCATCCACGACACTCACAATCACCTCGACGTGCTTGCGCGAGGCGATCTCGGGCACCACGCCGCCAAAGCGTGCATGAAAATCAATCTGCGTCGACACCTGGTTGGCCAGCATATTGCCATCCGCATCGATAATCGCCACCGCCGTCTCGTCGCAGGAGCTCTCGATAGCGAGTACGAGGCGGCGACGCTCAATCTCGACACGTTCCTCGGCAGAGCGCCAAGGCGCAGGCAGCGGCCATACGCGCTGCTCTGCCGCCGTCGGCTCGGGCGAAGCATTGTCGACCGGAAGCACCAGGGGCAGCGGAGCCGTCATGACGATGGCGTCCTTGCCGGCACCATAGTAGCCGCGGCGACGGCCAGCCTCGGTAAAGCCCAGAGCGTTATAAAGCGCGATCGCTCCCTCGTTACCGTCCTCGACCTCGAGCGAAGCCGTGGTGCAGCCGAGCATCTGGGCATCATAGCTCACGTGCGACAGCAGCTTGCGGGCAATGCCCTCACGGCGATGTGCCGGGTCGACGGCGACATCCAGAATCTGCACATCACCGTCCACGACCATACCGCCGGCAAGGCCCAGCAGCTTGCCGTCGTCGTGTGCCACCCACCAACTACGCGGCGCAGCGACGTCCTCGCCCAGTTCGGACAGGAACATGCCCGGCGTCCATGCCTCGTGTCCGGCACCTTCAAAGCAGGCAGCCTCCAGCGCGCTCGCGCCCTCGGCATCCGCCGCGCCCATGGGACGGAACTGCAGATGACGACCGGCGAGCTCATCGGCAACACCCGTAATTTCGCTCTGCGCACTCTCGGCAAGACCAAGACGCTTGCGCTCGTTTTCCTCGGCATCCGAAAGGCGCGTGTAAATCGGCAGGACGCGGGCCGGATCGCCGTCACCCGCAGCGTGCGCGAGCAGCAAGCCCTCGCCCGAAGGCCACCACAGGTCGCGCTCCACGCAGCGGGCGGCCTCGTCCTCATCCAGCAGCTTGCCATAGCGCACGAGACCGTCACCGGTCAGCTGAACCTGGCCCCAGTCCGCTGCTTGGCGCCACTCATCGAGCGCCACGGCGGCCTTGACCACGTGTTCGCGCTCAAATTGACGCTCGGGACCCTCATCGACCAGCATATACAGCGCCGGATATACCTCACCGCGCATAGCATCGGCCAAGATACCAAGCTTGCCGCGCACGCCAGCCTTCCACGCCGTCCAAGCGCAAGCGTCGAGCGTCGACACGCCCAGCAGCGGAACATTGGCACCACGCGCGAGGCCCTTGGCAGTGGAGATGCCGATGCGCACACCCGTAAAGGACCCCGGGCCGCGGCCGACCACATAGCAACCAACATCGCTGCGATCCAGACCGGCTTGAGCCAGCACGCCATCAACGGTATTCACGAGCTCAACGTTGGCGTGACGGCGACACATGTGGTCGCCACTCACGAGCTTCGTCTCACCCGTCTGCCCATCAATCCAGCTTGCCGCGCAGGCAAGCATGTCGGTCGAGGTATCGAGCGCCACCACCAGCGCGTTGTCGTTATGCAAGCTCATCTTGTACAGCCTTATCAATCAAATGGGAAAGCTCCATTGCGCGGTCACCGTGCGCCTCGAGCGTTATCGTTCGCACATCGCTGTCGCCCTCATCACGCCTGAGCGTCACCGAAAGATACTCATCCGTCAGCTCGTCCTGGAATTGTTCGCCCCATTCCAGCAGGCAAGCACCCTCATAGCCCAGCACATCGAAAATGCCCGTATCCTCGAGCTCGTAGGCATGCTCCAGGCGGTATAGATCAAAGTGAAACAGCGGAATACGACCTTGATCGTGAACGGCCATGAGCGCAAACGTAGGACTCGTAACCATATGCCCATCGCCCAGCCCGCGCGAGACGCCCTTGGTAAAGTGAGTTTTGCCCACTCCCAGGC
Organism: uncultured Collinsella sp.; assembly: GCA_900542325.1. GTDB lineage: Bacteria > Actinomycetota > Coriobacteriia > Coriobacteriales > Coriobacteriaceae > Collinsella. The sequence continues at coordinate 7,656 of UQMY01000045.1, forward strand.
CACCGGTCAGGATGAGCACATCTCCGTCCTCAAGGCACGGTGCAATTAGCTCGCCAAAGTACTCCGTATCGGCAGCGCAAGTCGTTTTGTAAGTACCTACCCCCAGGCGCTCCAGGGACATATATGCTCCTTATTATTCCGAGGCGTCCTCTGGCGCGGGATGTCGCCCCAGATAGTCGCCCAGCATCTTAAAGTCTTCCTCCAGCAGCTCCTGCCACGCTGGATTGCGTAGCGCTGCTGCCGGATGGAAAGTGGGCATCACCACAAAGTGCCCCATCTGATGGAACCTGCCGCGCAGCTTGGTAATGCCGATCTCGGTCTTGAGCACAAAGTGCGTTGCGGGGTTGCCGAGCGTCACGATGATATCGGGCCAGATGCTTCGAATCTGCTCGCGCAAAAACGGCGAGCAAGCCAGCACTTCCTCGGGACGCGGATTGCGGTTTCCCGGCGGGCGGCACTTAAGCACGTTGGCAATGTAGACGTCTTCGCGTTTGAGCCCCGCCAGCGACAAAATGCCGTTGAGGTCCTCGCCTGCCGCCCCCACAAAGGGCTCGCCCTGCAAATCCTCATTACGGCCCGGCGCCTCGCCAATAAACATCACGCGAGCGCGGGGGTTTCCCACGCCAAACACGATGTTGTGGCGCGACTGGTAAAGCTGGCAAAGGTGACAATCGCCCAGAACGGCCTCGATCTCCTCGAGTGCGACCTCACGCGGCGCCTGATGGCTATGGCCGGGAATGTGCATGACGCCCATAGCGACTCCTACACGTAGACCTTGTCGAGACGCATACCAAAGCCGCAAGCGACCTCGTAGTTAATCGTGCCGCGTAGGCGCGCCATCTCGTCCATGGTAATCTCGGCATCTCCATCGCGGCCGACAATGATCATCTCGTCACCATACTCGGCCTCGGGAATCTCATGCGCCGGGTTGGACTGAATGGCGACCATAAACTGGTCCATGCAGATATTGCCCACCTGACGCACACGCTCGCCGCGATACAGCACGTCCATACGATTGGAAAGCGTACGCGAAAGGCCATCGGCATAACCGATCGGAAGGGTGCAGATCTGAACGCGCGTGCGCGGTACGCGGTAGGTAAAGCCGTAGCCCACGCCCTCGCCCATCGCAGGGTGTGCCACGCGCGTCACACGCGCGTGGACGCTCATGACGGGATCAAGCTGCATCACGCGACCACTCAGCTCACATGGCTGCAGACCATACAAACCGATGCCGGCACGAATCATGTCAAAGTGCATTGAAGAATCGAGCATCGAGGATGGCGTATTGGCACAATGCACGATACCGCATTCAAAACCTGCGTCCTTAATGGCCTGAACGGCCTCGGTAAAACGCTGGCACTGCAGCTTGTAGTCCCAGCCCGAAGGTTCATCGGCCGTGGCGAAGTGCGTAAATACGCCGTCGCACTGAATACCGCGATGGAAATTTATACCGCGGACAAAGTCGAGCACCTGCGTGTAGTGAACGCCGATACGATTCATGCCCGTCTCGATGGCAAGATGGTACTTGCCCACTTTGCCCGCCGCGACGGCACATTCTCCATACGCAAGAGCAAAGTCAGACGTATAGACCGAGGGCATGATATCAAACTCGAGCAACGTCGGAATGGCCTCGATAGGCGGCTCGCTTAGGATGAGGATGGGTTTCGTAATCCCGCCCTGTCGGAGCTCAACGCCCTCGTTAACCGTCGCCACGGCAAACATGTCGGCACCGGCCGAATACATGATCTTGGCGCACTCAACAGCTCCATGACCATAAGCATCGGCCTTGACCACGCAGCACAGGCGCTGACGTGGATTCAGCAAGTTCTTATAGGCCCTCGTGTTGCGACGGAGCGCCCCGCGGTCGATCTCGACCCAGGACCAGCGCGTCAAATCGGCTTTATTCATGATTAGTCATCCGACCCTTCGTCCATGATTCCCAGATCTTCGAGCGCATCCTTTGCCGCCAGCTCCATGGCAGGACCGATCAAGTCGATAAGATCGGTCGCGATAACGCTCTTCTCACCATACTCCGTCGCCGCAGCAAAACCGGCGTAGCTGTGAAGTGCGACGGCGTACGAATACAGCAGCTCCCAACGATCCATCTCGTCGCGCATGGTGGCAAGCGTGCCGGCCAAAATACCCGCGAGAACATCACCAGAACCGGCAGTTGCCAGAGAAGCCGGACCCGAGAGTGGCAGCAGCACGCGCTCAACGCCACAGATAGCCGTCGTCGGCCCCTTGGCTATGACCACCAGATTGTCGGAGCCTGCAGCCCAGACAACCTTCTGCGCGGCCGCAATCGCGGTACCAAGGTCGTTCACCTCGTCACCGGCAACCAGGCGCGAAAGCTCACGATAGTGCGGCGTCATAACCAACGGCTGCTCGCGGCGATACATCTCGGGGTTACTATCAATACCGTCAATGGCAATCTTAGCAAGGCAGTTGAGTGCATCGGCGTCCAAAATTAGCGGTACATCATGCTCGAGCAAGCCCGAAACCACCTGCATAGCGCCGGCAGACGTCGTCATACCGGGACCGCACAGCACGCAGCTGTACTTCTTTGCGATCTCGCACACCGTCATGCGCGCAGCGGCGCCAAAGGAGCCGCGGGAATCAGACGGAATAGCAAAGACCGGAATCGAAGGAAGTGCCATGCGAATGAGATTGGCGCAGGCGTCAGGAGCCGCGACTGCCACGTAACCAGCACCCGCGCGAGCTGCAGACTTGGCCGCCATAATGGCAGCACCAGGATATTGCGCCGATCCGGCGACAATAAGCACAGAGCCACGGGAATACTTATCGATATTCGATGGTAGCGGAGCAAAGTAATCAACTAAGTCACCGGGCTCGACAATCTCGGCGGCGTGGTCAACATCATCGATGACTTCGTCAAGACGGTCGTAAAGATTGCCGCAGATCAAATCGCCAGCATACTCAGGGCCATCAGCGCTATACAGACCAATCTTGGGCGCAATCATCGTCACCGTGCGCTCGGCACGAATGCAGTCGTCATCAACAACGCCCGTCTCGGCATTCAGGCCCGAGGGGACATCAATGGATACGACACAATCGGCGCATTCATTGACCGTAGGAATCCAAATGGAGAACGGCGCACGCAGATTCCCGTGGAAACCGGTACCAAAAATGGCATCGACAACAACATCCGTCTTATCGATCAAAACCTCGAGTTCGTCACGCGAGGGACCGACGCAAACGTGCACATCGCGGCCGGCAGTTCGACGAGCAACATGACGTGCCAAAGCAGCAGGAATCTCATCCGGCTCAACCGGAGAAACGATATCCACGTCCACACCCTTATGGCTCAGGATATCGGCGGCAACCCAACCGTCGCCGCCATTATTACCAAAACCGACCAAAACGAGAACCCGATCGGGATTGAGCTTCAAGACCTCGTTAGCGGCAAACTCACCCGCTAGCTCCATAAGCTCGGCCTTCGAAGTCCCTTCGCGTTCGATGATATCCTCGAGACGAACGACTTCTTCGGTACTCAAAACCGGTTTCATCTATGCTCCTAGCGTATCTTGCGAAGCATCGCCCAGGTGCTCCGTCAATGCTGAATTCTGCAGCTGCTCGAGCTCATCTAATACAGAGCGAGCCTCTTTAAATGTCTGCGCAACGCGTTTCTTGGTGCTCACCTTTTCATCTTTTGGCTTAGGCCGAGCATCTTCGGTAATCGCGATGGCATTCGCAACGGCCAAGTCTCCCGTAAGCGTAATGGAAAGAGCGACCTCAACAACGCCCAGTTCTTGAGCGATCTCGAGAGCACGGCCCGAAAGCAGCGCCTTCGGTTTGCCGAGTTTATCACGCGTTACCGAAACATCCTTGCGACCCACGCCTTGACTAAAACCCGTGCCGAGAGCTTTAAGCACCGCCTCGCGCGAAGCAAAGCGGCTCGCATAGTGAGCAGCGGGACGCGATGATGCATCGCAATACGCACGCTCTTCTTCGGTAAACACACGCCGAGCAAACGACGGCGTCTTTTCAAGAATTGATTTCATGCGGGAAATCTCGACGATATCAACGCCGATACCAGCTTCAGCCATGTTCACCTCCATATCGCACAGACTAAGTTATTGTAGCCCGTTCACAGAAGATGCGACAAACGAGGGTTATAAAACACAGCTACTATGTGAGACAAATTGCCCGAGATACAAAAAAAGGGGGAGGCCGCGAGGCCTCCCCCTTCTTCAAGTCAAGCGTACGGCTCGGTGCCGTCCACCGGTCAGCGGCGCCCTGGCCTCCCACGGGCTGGCCCCGCAGTACTCTCGGCGCGATGGGGCTTAGCTTCCGGGTTCGGAACGGGACCGGGCGTGCCCCCCATGCTCTGGCCGCTGACCGGTGGGCGGCGCCCACCGTTACGGTGTCCTGGGTCTCATCTACGTGCCCTGGGGGCCGCATGGCGCATAGGGGAGGTGACTCGGGGGCATCCTCGTGCCCGGACCGCGCTTCAGAGCGCATGTCCCGCGGGCCGCGAGGTGCGGTTCCGGAAGAGCTCGGGCGATTAGTGCGGCTCGGCTGAGGACGTCGCCGCCCTTGCACCTGCCGTCTATCGACCAGGTAGTCTACCTGGGCCCTTACCGGAAGGAGAACTAATCCCTGGAACGGCTTCCCGCTTAGATGCCTTCAGCGGTTATCCGCGCCGCACGCGGCTACCCGGCCGTGCCGTTGGTCGACAACCGGTTCACCGGAGGTGCGTCCACCCCGGTCCTCTCGTACTGGGGGCAGCCTCCATCGATTCTCCTGCGCCCACGGAGGATAGGGACCGAACTGTCTCACGACGTTCTGAACCCAGCTCGCGTACCGC
>UQMY01000046.1 GCA_900542325.1 uncultured Collinsella sp.
ATGCCTTGCCTTTTGAATGACAAATTGTCGCTCTGGGCGGCGCGCAGCGTCGAGCGGTTACGGCGTTTGGTAAAACGCCGTAACCCCCCTAGTACATCTTTGCGCCGGCAGGGATGGAAGCGTCGAGCTGAATCAGGTTGAGACGCTCCTCGCCCTCCTCCTCGTGGATGGCGCTGATGAGCATGCCGCAGCTGGGGATGCCCATCATCTTGCGCGGAGGCAGGTTGGTGATGGCGAGCAAGGTCTTGCCGACCAGGTCCTCGGGCTCGTAGTAATCGTGAATACCGGAGAGGATGGTGCGATCGGTGCCGGTGCCGTCGTCGAGCGTAAAGTTCAGCAGTTTCTTGGACTTTTTGACGGCCTCGCATGCCTTGACCTTCACGGCGCGGAAGTCGCTCTTGGAGAAGGTATCAAAGTCGACGAACTCCTCAAACAGCGGCTCAACGGCAATCTTGGAATAATCAACCGTGGGCTTAAGCGGCTTGACGAAGGGGCTCGCGGCGTTGCCGGCCTCGGCGGCCTTGACAGCAGCGGCACCGGACTGGAAACCCTTCTCGGGCTTCATGTGCGGGAACAGCAGCACGTCGCGGATGGAAGCTTGGTTGGTGAGCAGCATGACCACGCGGTCGATACCGATGCCGATGCCGCCCGCGGGAGGCATACCGTACTCGAGGGCACGCACGTAATCCTCGTCGTACTCCATGGCCTCGTCGTCGCCGCCGGCCTTCTCGGCCATCTGGGCGGCGAAGCGCTCGGCCTGGTCGACCGGGTCGTTGAGCTCGGAGAACGCGTTCGCGTACTCGTGGCCGGCGATGACCAGCTCAAAGCGATGGGTCAGGCGCGGGTCATCCTCAAAGCGCTTGGCAAGCGGGCTAACCTCGATGGGGTAATCGCACACGAAGGTGGGGTTGACGATGGTGTCCTCGCCCAGCTCGTCATAGATCTCGGCGATGATCTTGCCGGCGGTCCACTCGGGCTTGATCTCCAGGCCCTTCTCGCGCGCGGCGGCAGCAAGCTCCTCAACCGGTGTGTCGATGGTGACCTGCTTACCAATAACGTCAGAGACGATATCGGTCATGGAACGGCTTGCCCACTCACCAGAAAGGTCGATGGTCTGGCCCTGGTACTCAATAACCTCGGGATTGCCGATAGCCTTGTTAGCGGCCTTAATGACACCCTGGGCGAGCGCCTTCATGCCCTCGAGATCGGAGAAGGCGCGGTAAGCCTCCATCGTGGTGAACTCGGGGTTGTGGGTGAGGTCCATACCCTCGTTGCGGAAGATGCGGCCGATCTCGAAGACGCGCTCAAAGCCGCCGACGATGCAGCGCTTGAGGTGCAGCTCGGTGGCAATACGCAGGTAGCACTCCTGATCGAGCGCGTTGAAGTGCGTGATGAACGGCTTGGCAGTAGCTCCGCCCTGGATGGTCTGCAGGATAGGGGTCTCGACCTCCATGTAGCCATCGGACTCCATAAAGCGGCGGAACGTGGAGAGGATCTGCGAGCGCTTGCGGAAGGTCTCGCGAACGTCGTCGTTGGCGATCAGGTCGACATAGCGCTGACGATAGCGGGTCTCCTTGTCGGAGAGACCGTGAAACTTCTCGGGCAGCGGGCGAACGGCCTTGGACAGCAGCGTCGCGCTCTTGGGGGCAACGGAAAGCTGGCCACGCTTGGTGCGCACGACCACGCCGGTCACGCCAAGGATATCGCCCAGGTCGAGGGCCTTGAGCGTATTCCAGGCGGCCTCGTCCATATCGTTGATGCGGCAGAACAGCTGGATCTCGCCGGTCGCGTCGCGCACGACAATGAACATGATCTTGCCCTGACCGCGCTTGGCGACCACACGGCCGCCGATCTTCACGACGTCCTCGGTGTCCTCGCCATCGGTGAGCTCGGCGTACTTAGTCTCGATGTCGACGACGTAGTCCTCAATCTCGGAGTGCTCGGGATAGGGGTTCTGGCCCGCCTCGAACAGGGCGGCGCGCTTGGCCAGGCGCGTGGCGCGCTCGTCGTTGAGCGTCGATGCCTGCTCGGCGGCGTTCTGGTTCTCTGCCATAGTTAGCTCCTCAAACTAAAACGCTCCCCAGGATTCGGTCCCAGGGAGCGAAAACATACCTTTACGCGGGACCGTGGTCTAGCGTGCGATCTTGGCGATGGTGTAGATGCGGGTCTTGCCGGAAGGCGTAACGACCTCGACGGAGTCGCCCTCGCCGTGACCAATGATGGCGTGGCCGACCGGAGACTCGTTGGAGATCTTGTGCTCGAGCGAGTTGGTCTCGGTGGTACCGACGAGCGTGACTTCCATGACCTCACCGTTGGGATCAATCAGAGAAACGGTGGAACCGATGGAGACGGTCAGATCGCCCGTGGTGGCAGCAACCTGAGCGTTGGCGAGGATGGCCTGAATCTCGGCAATGCGAGCAGCATTCTGGGCCTGCTTGTCCTTGGCGGCGTCGTACTCGGAGTTCTCCGAAAGGTCGCCGAACGCGCGGGCTTCCTTGATGTCCTCGACGATCTCCTTGGCGTAATCGCCCTCACGCCAAGCGAGCTCCTCGACGAGCTTCTGGCGGCCCTCAGCGGTCAGTACGATCTGGCTTGCGTCCATACGGATATCTCCCCAACTCTGATCAAACAATCAACTGTCAACAAAACGAAAAAGACCGGCTAGCCTGCGGGCAAGCCGGTCAGGTGCTCACCCCAAAGGGATGGGACTACTCTGCGTCCGCGTCGCTGTCCTCTGCCTGCTTCTTCTTGGCAGCAGCGAGCTTGGCCTCGAGCTCAGCGATCTCCTTGTCCTCCTCGGACTGCTCGACCACGACCTCCTCGGCCTGCTTGGTCTCGGCCTTATCGTCGCCCTCCATACCCTCGCGGATATTCTTGACGGTAGAGCCGAGGGACTTGCCGAGCTTCGGCAGGTTCTTGGGCCCGAAGATAATCAGGACAACGACGAGAATAATGATGAGCTCAGGAGCCCTCAGTCCAAACATGTAGACCTCCACAATACAGCGAGACAAGCTCGAATGAGTATACCGCGGGTATCGCGGTATCACAACAATAGCTAAAAAAAGGGACCGCAAGAAGCGGTCCCTCCTCATGCTCTGGTCGGGTTGACTGGATTTGAACCAGCGACCCCTGCGTCCCGAACGCAGTGCTCTACCAAACTGAGCCACAACCCGTTAGCTCGACTATAGTAACAAAGATTTCCGTCGCGTGCTAGAGAAATTTTTACTTCTTTGGCACTTCGATGCGAACCGTGTTGGGAATGAGCTCCGTCGCGCAGGACCACCAGCCGTTTTGCAGGGCAGCGTCGGCAAGCCTTTCGGCCGTGGCGGCGGTGTCGCAAATGGCAAACGAGCAGGCGCCCGATCCACACACATCTACAGCAACCGTGCCGTCCTGTTTACGCAGCCAATCGAGAACCGTTTGAATCTGCGGCTCCATCTGTGCGGAAATGACGCCCAGGTTGTTATGGATGAGTGCATATGCCGTCTCTGCATCACCGGCACGCAAGGCAGAAGCTATCGCGCCGGGCTTGTCCGCAGGCACCGGGGCCTCGTCAAAACGTCGATAGGCTTCAATTGTCGAAACGCTTGCCTCGCGCGGCTTGACCAACACGACGGGTGTTGCGGGCAGCACGGGATACTCAGTTGCCAGCACGTCTCCCCCACCTACGTAGAACGAAGGGCTCGCGTGCAAAAAGAACGGGACGTCAGCACCAATGCCCCGCGCAATGTCGTCGAGCGCGGGGTCGGAGCGATCAATTCCCCAGAGCTCCGCCAAGGCGACAATGACCGCGGCCGCATCCGTCGAGGGACCGCCCAAGCCGGCGCACAATGGAATGCGCTTCTCAATCGTCACGCAGATGCTTGCCTCGCGACCATAATGCTCGGCCATAGCAACCGCAGCCCGATACGCCGTATTCTTTTGCATGGGAAAATCTGATGCCGGAACCGTCTGGACGGTCAGCGCCTGTGCCGGCGTAACCGTCACGGTATCGGAAAGACCGACAGCTGCCATCAGGGAATCGACCCTGTGGTAGCCGCGGTCATCGCGCTCGGTATGAACCCCCAAGTAGAGGTTAATCTTTGCCGGCGCGGAAAGAGTCAGGGACCGATCGGTCACCGCTAGTGCTCCTCGAGCTGATTGCCGAGCGGGGTAAAGATATGCTCGCCGCTCTCGGGGTCGAACAGCTCGACCTGACCGGTGAGGACATCGATATACTGGTAGGACTGACGCGACTTGCGCCCGCGACGTTCGTCAACCTCGACGATAAAGACGGCGGGGTGGACGCTCTTGATGGTGCCCATGCGCTCGACGACGCGGGTGCGGCCCATGTTGGCCTTCACCTTGACGCGATCGCCCACCATATCGGTCAGCTTCTCGTGGATGTCGTCGACGTGATTGACTTCCATCTCTTCCATGAACAGGGCCTCCAGAAGGTGCAATTCAAAAAGGGGATAATACCCCTAAGATAGACAAAACTCTAATACTATAGCACCCTGTTGCGACCACGCGCAAGTAGCTAAATAAACCCCGTCCCAAATACGTACCAGACGACAACCTCGCATGACCAGTTGTTACGCGGTTTGGTAAAACCGCGTAACCTAAAGGTTGTCCGTGTCCAAGACGATGGTGAATGGGCCGTCGTTGACCAAGTCGACTTTCATATCGGCGCCAAAGATGCCGTGCGCCACGTGTTCGACATCTTGACGAACGAGCGTCAGGAAGTACTCGTAGAGCTCGTTGGCAACATCGGGCGCACCTGCATCGGTAAACGACGGACGGCGACCGTGGCGGCAGTCAGCGAACAGCGTGAACTGCGACACCACGAGCACCTCGCCGTCGACATCGGCAAGTGCCAGGTTGGTCTTGCCGTTCTCGTCCTCGTTGATGCGCAAGCCCCGGAGCTTGCCCCACAGCTTATCGGCCTCGGCGCGCGTGTCGCCGTGGCCCACGCCCAGCAGCACCAGATAGCCGCGCCCAATTTTGCCCACGCACTCGCCGTCGACCGTCACGCCGGCGTTGAGTACGCGCTGCACCACCGCACGCACGGCCTACTCCTCGCCCGTCAGTTTGGCGGACAGATGCTCGAGCGCGTGGAAACGATGGCTGATGGCGTTCTTCTCGTCCGCCGTCAGCTCGGCCATGGTCTTGCCCGGCGTGTCGACCGGCAGGAACAGCGGGTCATAGCCAAAGCCGTGATCGCCGCGGCCCTCGTGTGCGATAACGCCCTCGCAGGCGCCCTCGCCATAGGTGACCAGACCATCCGTGTCGATAAGCGCAACGACGCTCATAAAGCGCGCGGTGCGGTCCTCGTCCGCCACGCCTTCCAGGTTAACGAGAAGCTTGGCGTTGTTGGCGGCATCGTCTCCGTGCACGCCCGCATAGCGCGCGCTATACACGCCCGGCTCGCCGTCAAGCGCGTCGACGACCAAGCCCGAATCGTCGGCAATGGCCATGAGCCCCGTCTCTTCGACGGCAGCCTGCGCCTTGATGATGGCGTTCTCCAAAAACGTCGTGCCGTTTTCCTCGGGGTCCTCAAAATCGCCCAGCTGGCCGAGCGCCACAAAGCGAACCTCGGGCATGACCTTGCCCAAAATGGCCTCGATCTCGGTGAGCTTATGGGCGTTGCCCGTTGCCACGACAATGGTCGCCGCCGGGTCGAGGGTGTCGATGTCGATCTTCTCAAGTGCCATGAGTGGTCTCCTTGTCTCTATAGCAATGCCGCGCCGAGGGCGACGAGGGCCTCCGCCTCTCCCCTCTCAATCAACGGCAGTCTTATACTTCGACGTTTTCCCAGATAAAACCTGCCAAAATAAACCTGTCCCTTTTTGGCAGGTTAGGCGATGGCTTGGCGCTGAAGCTCGATGAGCTCGGCGATGCCTTTGTCGCCCAAGTCGAGCAGGGCGTTGAGGCGCTTACGGTCAAAGGGCGCCTGCTCGCCAGTGCCCTGGAGCTCGATCATCTCACCGGTGTCGGTGGCGACGAGGTTCATGTCGACTTCGGCATGGCTGTCCTCGGAATAATCGAGGTCAAGCAGCGTATTGCCGTCGACAACGCCCATGGAGATTGCAGCCACCTGGCCGGTAAGCGGGATGCGCTCGATCTTGCCCGCCTCGACCCACATGGCGAGGGCGTCGTGCAGCGCCACCCAGGCGCCGGTGATGCTCGCTGTACGCGTGCCGCCATCGGCCTGAATCACATCGCAGTCGACGGTGACGGTGTACTCGCCGAGCGCCTTCATGTTGACGACGGTACGCAGGCTGCGGCCAATGAGGCGCTCGATCTCCATGGAGCGGCCCTTGCGGTTGGCGTGTTCGCGCTTGCAGCGCTTGCCGGTCGACGTCGGCAGCATGGCGTATTCCGCGGTCACCCAGCCGGCCTTAGCTCCCTTTCGCCAGCCCGGCACGCCCTCCTCGATAGTGGCGGCGCACAGCACGCGCGTGTCGCCGAACTCGGCCAAACACGAGCCGTGGGCGTGCTTCATGACGCCACGGGTGAGCTTAACGGGGCGCAACTCGTTGGCGGCGCGGCCGTTGGCGCGGTTGACCTGCATGTACTCCATAGAAATATCCTTTCGGCAAAAGGTGAAGGTGGGCCTTTGGTCGGTGACTTTATATCTATTTCAGTTCGTCGATATCGACATGCTCGATGCTTTTGAGCGGCTGGCCAAAGATAAAGCTACCCGCCACCGCAAACTCGGCAATGTTGTCAGACGTGGTGGCAAAGCGATGCTGCGGCTCGGCGGTATCGCCCGCCAGCTGCTCACGGCGCGTGAGGATATCGGTCAGCTCGCGGGTGGTCTCCTCGGCGGAGCTCACGACGCGCACCCCAGGCCCCAGCGCATGACGGATAGGTCCCACCAACAGCGGAAAATGCGTACAGCCGAGCACCACGGTATCGATGCCACGATCGTGCAGCGGCTCGACTGTGGCGCCGACCAGCGCGCGAACGGCTGGCGTATCAAAAATATCCTCGTTCTCGAGCCACTGCTCCTGCAGATGCGCGCCCGAGGCGAGCTCATGCTCAACGACCTCGACAAAGCTCGAAGCCGGGCAGCCATACACATCGACACCAGCATCCAAATCCTGGATGGCGCGCGTGTAGGCGCCCGAGCGAATGGTGAGGTTGGTGGCGAGCACGCCCACGCGACGCGTGCGCGTGCTGTTAATGGCGGCGCGTGCGCCCGGGGCGATCACACCGATCACGGGAACGTCGAGCACTTGTTGAGCCAAACGCAAGGCCGCGGCGGTCGCCGTGTTACAGGCGATGACCATGATCTTAACGTCGTGCCTCGATAGCCAGCGGCCCGCCTGCAGCGCAAACGAGCGCACCTCATCCTCGGTGCGCGTGCCGTAGGGGCAGCGTTTGGTGTCGCCAAAGTAGTAGACGGACTCGTGCGGCAGCGCCGTCGCGATGGCGCGCGCAACCGTCAAGCCGCCCAGGCCCGAGTCGAACACGCCGATCGGACGCGTGTCCCCGACCATATTATCGATATCGGACATTACCTCACCAGATTCTCTCTCGAAAAATGCGACCACGCGTGATGCGTCGCGCTACGAACGCGCCGCGACCAGCAGCTCTGCCGTCGCCGCCCAACCGTCGACAATTTTGCCGCGCGTAACGAAAGCGTTCTCGCAAGCAGCTAGGAACTCGGGCGCGCCGGCGCTCGTCAGGCCATTCTCAACCAGGCAGAACGTGCCCACGTGATCGGCCATGTAGAAGTCGGACTCGGAATCGCCGAGCGCGAGCGTCTCCTCGCGCTCGATCCCCAGGTGCTCGCAGAAGCGCGCAATGGCGACGCCCTTGTTGAGGCCGGCGGGATTGATGTTAAACGCGCGGCCATCCTCGACGCGCTCGAGCTCGAGCGTCGTCGGCTTGGACAGATGAGTCAGATGGCCGTTGCAAGCCCAGATCAGACCGCAGCCGGCCTCGTCCAGGATGGCCTGGACCTCATCGTCGGGCACATCGCCGCGCATGCCGACGGTGACCTCACGGTATTTGTAGCCGGTCGACATGTCGTTGTGGTACTCGATCTTGTGCGGCCAGCGGGCAAGGATCTTCTCGCACACGCCGGTCTGCTCGATCACCTGATGCGGCGTGAGGCCGCAGGCGGGGTCGTAGGGCATATCGCCGGTCAGATACTCCCAATCGTTGGCCTTGAGGTCGTACATGACCAGGCCGCCCATCTCGCCGATGTAGGAGTTGAGGCCGAGCACGCGCGCATCCTCGTGGATCATGGTGCGGTTGCGGCCCGAGGTGGGAACCACCTGAATACCAGCGCGGGCAAGTGCCACGACGGCCTCGACGAGTTTGGTCGAGGGGTTGCCGTCGTTGTCGCGCAGCACGCACGAGCCGGGCGCGAGCATGGTGGCGTCCAGGTCGGTAAAGACGTACTTAACCTTGGCAAGACGCTCGCGCATCTCGCCCGAAAGCTCAGCGACGGTCGGCAGGGTATTGTGGGACATGGTCACTCCATTACGTAGAAGGGGCTTCTGGTCTTAGGCGGCGCGCCTCGCTTGAGGGGAAACGCGCTTGCAACGGCAGCGCGCTCGGGACGCCGCCCTCATCGCAGTTCATTAGTCAAACTGGGTAACATCGATTAAACGATTGGCAAGCGAAAGATCGCTCTCGATGGGTACGAACTCATCACCCACGTGCATGAGCTCCTCGTCGCCCTTTGCCAACAGCAAGACGATGGTGGGCGCATCGGGGCTGACGTATTCCTCGCGCGCCGCCCTGAATGCCGCGTGCACAGCAGCCTCGCGATCGAGGATGATCTCGTTCGGCGTATCGTCGGGAACATGCTCGGCAAGCTCGCGACAGACCTTCATCGGGTCCTCGTGAGCCGGGTCCTCGTTGGCAAAGATCATCAGGTCGGAATATGGTGCGGCCTCGCGCGGAAGCTGCTCGCGGCGCTCCTGCGCCTTGCCGCCGGCAGCGCCAAACACTGCAATGACTGGACTAGTGGGAAACGCGCGCTTGACCGACGAGAAAAGCGAACGGAACGAAAGCTGGTTGTGCGCATAGTCAACGACGCAGATCACGCGGCCGTCCTTCGACTCCACGACCTCCATACGGCCCGGCACACGCAGTTTGGAGAGGCCCTTTTTGATAGCCTCGATACCGATGCCGATCTCGCGCGCAGCGGCGATAGCGACCAGCGCGTTTTCCACGTTAAAGTCGCCCGCGATGCCCAGCAGGACCTTCTCCCCCGCCTCGGACTCGTCGGCACACAGGCCATGCAGGTTAAACTCGATGTTAAAGCCGACCACGCGGACATCGCTTGCCCACAGGCTTGCCTCGGGATGCTCGACGCCAACGGTCACCAAGCGCTCGGCCGTCGACGCTGCCTCCAGCACACGGTCAACCTCTTCGGTGCCCAGATTCACCACGGCGGTCTTTGCCTGGTCAAAGATCCTGAGTTTGCTCTCAAAATAATCCTCAAACGTGGGGTGTTCGATCGGCGAGATGTGGTCACGCCCGATGTTGAGGAAGCACGCCACGTCAAACGGCAGATTCTCGACGCGTTGGTACTTGAGCGCCTGGCTCGAGACCTCCATGACCATGGACTGGCGACCGGACTCACGGCAGTTGGCGATATGGCGCCAGACCTCGGGGGCCTCGGGCGTAGTATTGGTGCTCTCGTAGCACTCGATGCCATCGTCGGTACTCACCGAGCCGATCATGCCGCAGGACTCGCCCGCCGCCTTGATAATCGACTGGAGCATAAAAGCGGCCGTGGTCTTTCCCTTGGTACCGGTGATGCCCACGATCTTGACGTCGTGGTCGGGACGGTCGTAGACCTCCGGCGGCAACAGGGCCATGGCCGTGCGAACGCTATCAACAACCAGCATCGCAGCACCGCTCTCCTGCGCCAGCGGCTCCAGAGACTCGACCAGCGACTCTTCGCACACAAATGCGACGGCACCCGCATCGAGCGCCATGCTCAAAAACGCGGGCTTAAAGGCAGCACCTTTGCAAAAGAATACGTCACCTGCCGAGACCGCGCGCGAATCAAACGAGCAGCCGGTCACGGCACGCTCGTCAACCTGCTCTGATGCGCGCAGCTCGCCGCACACGTCGAGAAGCTTGGCAAGCGTATCGACCGTGGTCACGGTCGCGGAATCCGAATGGTGCATCTTTCACCTTTCTCAGCCACTTGGCAGGGACGGTTTTTATAGTAACTGAAACGCACCCACGCAAAAACGGCTCCCGGAGGAGCCGTTACGCGCAGGCGTTCGTTAGCCGAGGCTAGGCAGCCTGAACAGCGGGCTGGTCCTCGTCGATAAAGAAGCGCTTGTACCACACCAGGAACACGAGCGGCGTATAGATCTTGCGCTGGAAATCGCCCTTGCCCGCAAAGTGCAGATCGAGCAGGTGCATGAGCTCGTCGGTATCGAAGAACTCGCTTGCCCACGGCGCGGTGAAGTACTCCTTGACATAGTCGTACCACTTTTGCTCGCGCAGCCAGTAGACAATCGGCACCGGGAAGCCCACCTTGGGACGGGTGGCCCACTCATCGGGCAGCGACTTGTTGGCAGCGTGGCGGAGTACCTGTTTGTTGCCGTTCTCGTTGATGCGGTAGCGGTCGGGAATGTGCTCGGCGAACTCCATGACTTTGCGGTCCAGGAAGGGCACGCGCAGCTCCAGCGAGTGCGCCATGCACATCTTGTCGGCCTTGAGCAGAATGTCGCCCGGGAGCCACATGTTCATGTCCAGGTACTGCTTCTTGACCAGCTCGGGCTGACCCTTCACGCACGCATAGATGGGAGCGGCAAGCTCGAAGGCGCCATCGCCGGTGTTGTACTCGGGCTTGAGCACGCCGTCGACCTCGCGCTCCGGCCAAACCAGAGCCTGTCCCAGGAACGACTTCTCGGGGATCTCGGCACCCTTGACCAGGAAGTTATGTCCCTTGAAGTACGGCATATGCAACGCCAGGTTACCGAGCGCGCGACGGATGGGCAGCGGCACCATCTTTTTGTACTTGCGGACTGGGACCGTGTCCTCGTAGTAGGCGTAGCCGCCAAAGAGCTCGTCGGCGCCTTCGCCCGAAAGCACGACGGTGACGTCCTTGCGGGCCATCTCGGCCAAGAACCACAGCGGCACGGAAGACAGGTTGGACTGCGGCTCGTCCATGTGATACTGGATGTCCTCGAGCGCACCGAAGAACTCGTCGGCGGTAATCATCTTGCGAACGTTTTCGACGCCGAGCTTATCGGAAAGCTCCTTGGCGTAGTTGGTCTCGTTGAAGTTCTTGTAGTCAAAGCCCACCGAGAAGGTCTTGTCGGGCATGAGACAAGCGGCAATATAGCTGGAGTCGACGCCGCCGGAGAGGAAGGAAGCGACCTTAACATCAGCGATGCGATGGGCCTCGACGCTCTCGTGCACGACCTCGTCCAGCTCGTCGACGTACTCCTCGAACGGCTTCTCGACGGCAGAGTAATCGCAATCCCAGTAGCGCTCGATGTTCATCTTGCCGGTCGGGATGTCTACGGTAAAGTAATGCGCCGGCGGCAGCTTGTAGACACCCTCGAAGAAGGTCTCCTCGGTTGCCGAATACTGCAACGTCATGTACGGACGCAGAGCCTTTTTGTTGACCGCCTTGTGGAAGTGCGGGTAGTCCAGGAAGCTCTTGATCTCGGAACCAAAAAGCACGCCCGGAGCGCCGTCGCCCGCATCGGCCATGGGATAGTAGTAGAGCGGCTTGATGCCAAAGATATCGCGGGCGCCAAAAAGCTTGTTCTTCTTCTTGTCCCAGATGACGAAGGCGTACATACCGCGCAGGCGATCGAGGACGGCCTCGCCCCACTCCTCGTAGCCGTGCAGGAGGCTCTCGGTGTCGGCGCCGCAGTGGAACTTGTAGCCCTTGGCCTCGAGCTCGGAACGGAGTTCTTGGAAGTTGTAGATCTCGCCGTTGAAGACGATAACGACGCTGCCGTCCTCATTGGCCATGGGCTGAGCGCCGGCCTCGGTCAGGTCGAGGATCGACAGGCGGCGGAAGCCCAGGGCAACGCGGCCGTCGATAAACTGACCGCCCATGTCGGGACCGCGATGGACAATGCGGTCCATCATCTTGGTGAGCACCTCGGATTGGTTATCCGTCCCACCGACAAAACCGACAAAACCGCACATATACTATCCCCTCTGCTGTTGCTGGGCATCAAATCGAATCAGTAGCTTTTGAGTATACCCGAGGGCGTAAAGAGGGGCGGAATGTTCAGGCAATCTCAACTGAATCAGCTCCGCTGTGACACGCGGGTTGATTTTCAATCTCAACGCAACAGCCTGAACGGACCCCGCGTTTCCGCAGCT
>UQMY01000047.1 GCA_900542325.1 uncultured Collinsella sp.
ATTTTCCGGTTCGACGAACAGCCGATCGTGTCAAATTTGGTCTAACAGAGCCAAACACAAAGGGAGGGGCCTCGTAAGGCCCCTCCTTAGGAAAGGGAATCGATTTATTCCACAGCCGTAGATTAATCCTAGCCGCTACTCCATCATGTCGAGGACGGAGGGGCGCAGCTCGCTCTCGGCGGCCTCGGGATCGGTCTCGCGCAGGCGGTTGATATAGCGGTTGTACCACATCACGGCAAGACCCAGGAAGACAACCACACCGCCAACGTTGTAGACCAGCGTCAGCCACAGCGGCTGATCGAGCGGGATGGTGCCGCAGACAAGCACAAAGCAGAAGACCACAAGCAGGAATGCGGCAACGACCAGACCAAAGCTGCGCGAGCCCATGCGGAAGTCACGGGGAGCGGCGTCGAAGTTCTTGCGCAGCATAAAGTAGGCAAGCAGGATCAGCAGCGGCGGGAGCAGAGCAGTGGCGGCCGTCATGTTGGTGACGATCATGAGCAGGTCGTCGAGGTTACCAGAGCCCAAGGCCGGGATGATCAGGATGGGGACGACGATGGCGAACTGCAGCCAAGCGGCGCGGGCGGGAATGCCGTGCTCGTTGAGCTCGACGATCTTGCTACCAAAGACGCCCTTGGGGATCTCGGTGAAGAAGACCTTGATGGGAGCAGAGGTCCACATCATGAGGGAGCCCAGCGTGGCAGCGAGAAGGATCAGGCCAATGACGCGCGTGGACACTTCCATGGGAATGCCAAAGTGGGCAAAGACAGCGCCGAATACGTCGAAGATACCGGTGGAGATGGCAACGCCGCCCTCGGGAATGAACAGGTTGACCAGCAGCGAAGCGCCTGCGTACAGAAGGCCGATGGTCAGGCCGGCGATAACGACGGTGCGCACGAAGGCCTTGACGCCGCCCTTAAGGTCGTTAAGGAACACGCCGACAGACTCAGCGCCGCCAACGCCCTGGATGATCCAGGCAAGCGTACCGAAGAAGCCCCACATAGTTGCGAAGTTGCTCATGTCGGGAGCCATGTTAGCGGGGGTAGGAGCCGTAGCGAACTCGACGCCGCCAAAGGCAGCAGCCAGGGACAGCAAGATGAACACGGCAGTCAGGCCGAGAGCCGCGGTCGAGCCGAAGGAGGAAATGGAGCCGATCCACTTAGCGCCCTTGGTCGAAACCCACGTGGCGATAGCAAAGACGACGATCTCGATAATGGTGATCCACAGCTGCGAGAGCTCGGCGTTGGCACCAAGGAACACGTAGCTCGCGTAGATGATGACGTTGGGCAGGACGGATGCAAAGTAGAACAGGTTAACGAACCAGTAGCTAAATGCCGTCAGGAACGCCCAGCGACCACCCATCGAAGTCTTAACCCATGCGTACACACCAGACTCGGAGTCCTTATTAAGACCGACAAACTCGGCGGTAACCAGAGTATAGGGGACAAAGTACAAAAGTGTGGCGAAGAAGAACGACGGCGCAGCCGCCAAGCCGATGGCCGCGTTGTTGTTGATGATGTTCTTGATACCGAACACGGCGGCGACCGTCATGCCCAGCAGAGCGAACGAACCAATCGTTCCTCGTTTTTCAGAGCTCATAAGCCCTCCCAATCATCCGTTATATCTCATCTAAAACCGTCCGGACTGCAAGCGCAATCGTGGACAGCACACCTGCTAGGGGGGATGGGGAAAAGGGAGTCAACAAAGCCATCCCCCTTAACGGCGCAAAGCAAACGTCCAAACGGACGAATACTACTTGTTGGGGAAGGAATAACCTTCAACCGTCACGTGCAGTACCACGACGCGGGAATCCGCGGCATCGTCCACGACACGGTAGGCCTCGTCGATCTCGACGACGGCAACGCCGCCGGCGGGAATCGTCACGGTCTCCCCCGTACCCTCAAAGCGCTCACGATCATCGATATCGCTGTAGGCGCGCGTGCAGGTGAGGCCTGCCTTGGGGGCAACCTCGACGGTCAGGTCGCCGTCGAGCGGGGCGAGCACGGCATGGTAGCGACGGTGACCGACCAGATCGGCGGTTGCGGCCTCGCGGGCATAGACCCACCAGTACACCAACGAGTCGCCGATGGAGTACGCCACGTCGTGCTGCAGGTCGGCAACACCATCGAGCGCCTGTCCGGTACGCATCCACTTCTTGACGGACTTCATCTGGGCGTCGAAGTCGGCACGCGAGTTAAATACATGCATGACTTATGCCTCCTTAATGGGTGCCAGCGCCTGAGCCAGATCGGCAGACGTCAGCGGTCGCAGGGACACCTCAAAGCTGAAGCTCTCAAAACGGGTGCGATAGGAGTCGAGCACCTCGGAACCCCAAGAGTTCGAGCCAAGGCCGAGCAGCTGGTCGTTGATGTTGACCGTGACCGTATCGCCCTTGACAAGGTCGTAGACGTGCTTGGCGCTATCGATGGCCTCGCAACTATAGGGCCATGCCGAGAACGAGAACGGGTTGGAGGCGGCATCGACCGGACGGGTCACCAGCACGCCGTCACCGTGGCTAGAGCGCAGGGCAACCCAGCGGGTGCCCTCGCGGTTGGCGCAGTCCTGAGGCATAACGTAGGGCGTGAACATGTCGTCGACCGTAGTGCGGTAATGTCCGACCGGGTTGGCGCGCAGCGAGTCCGGATAGTTCTCGCCCGGGCCGTGGCCGTACCACTCAACGGCACGATCGCAACCGGGAACCTCGAAGGAGATGCCGATGCGCGGGATGATGTCCGAGTAATCGCCGTAGGGCTCGCCGGAAACCTTGAGGTCGACGCGACCGCTCGGAAGCACGGTGTAGACAAGCTCGACGCGCATGCCAAACGCACGGACGGGAGGAGCGATGCGCTGGCTCACGGTAACGACGACCGCGTTGCCATCCTGCTTCCAAGAAACCTTGCGGGTAGACGTCTGCATCACATCGATGAAGTTGTCCTTCCACAGGGAGTCGTACTCCTGGGCGTGGTTATCGACGAGCGGATGCCAAAAACCAACCTGGGGACCGGAGGCGATGACGTCGCGGCCGGATGCCTTCCACTCGCTCACGGTACCGTTAACCTTGTTGAAGGTCAGCTCGCCGTTGAGGGAGTGAATGCGAATCTCCTGCTCGGTCTCCTCGACCGTAAGCTCAGGACGAATGGGAGCCGCGATGGCCGGCGCCGGATGGTTTGCGATGGCAAACTGGCTTGCACCCAGCTGGAACATCGGCTCGCACCAGGCGTGAGCCGCCATTGTGTAGGCGTGCACGGTCAGCAGGGTCTCGCCCACTGCGGCCTCGCGAATCACCAGTGGCAGCTGGACGGACTCGCCGGGGGCAACCGCACCGGGCATGAGCGTCTTGCGGCTGACCACGTCGCCGTCCACCAGGGTCTCGGCCGACAGGCAAACATCCTCGAGGGTGGTGAACCAACGCTTGTTGGTGACGGTCAGCTCGCCCGACTCGGCATCGTAGGCCATGCGAACCGGGCAGATAACCTGGCCATACTCAGTAAGGCCCGGGCTCGGCTGCTGCCAAGGGAACACCATGCCATCGATGCAGAAGTTGCTGTTGTTGGGGTAATCGCCGTTGTCGCCGCCATACATGTCGTAGGCAACGCCGTCCTCGGTCACAGCAGCCAGACCGTGGTCGCACCATTCCCAAATAAACTGGCCCTGGATGCAATCCCAGCGATCGAAGACCTCCTGGTACTCGGACAGGCCTCCGGGACCATTACCCATAGAGTGGCCGTACTCGCAGTTGATGCGCGGCTTAGGGAACGGATGCTCGCCAAAGTCGTTCATCTGCGACACGCGGGAGTACATGGTGGAAATGACGTCGACGGTATCGGCGTTGCGGTCCTCCTCGTAGTGGACCGGACGACCGTCGAGCTCGTGAGCCTTGGCGTACATCGCGCGGATGTTGCAGCCATAGCCGCTCTCGTTGCCCATCGACCACATAATGATGCAGGCGTGATTGCGCTCCTGCATCACCAGGCGCTCAACACGGTCGACGTAGGCCGGCTCCCAGGCAGGGTCGTCGGTGACCAGGGCGATGTTGCCGATATTCTCGAAGCCGTGGCTCTCCATATCGGTCTCGGCGACCAGCATGATGCCATACTCATCGCACAGCTCGTAGAAGCGCGGGTCGTTGGCGTAGTGGGATGTGCGCACCGCGTTGATGTTGTGCTGCTTCATGAGCTCCAGGTCGCGGCGCATGCGATCGAGGCCCACAGCGCGGCCCTTGTGATCGTCGTGGTCATGGCGGTTGACGCCATGCATCTTAAAGTAGGTGCCGTTGAGGTAGATATGATTGCCCTCGACCGTCACCTCGGCAAGGCCTTGGCGATGCGGAACGTACTCGCTGACCTCGTCGCCGTCGTAGACCTCAAGCGTAAGGTCATAGAGGAAGGGGTCCTCGGGGTTCCAGAAGTGGGCATCGGCAACGCTGCACTCGGCATGGCCGTCGACGCACTCGCCCGTAGCGACCACATTCTGGCCATCGCTGAGCGTATACACAACGCGGCTTGCGCCCTGGGCAACCGTATCGAGCGTGACCAGAGCGGCATCGCCCTCGCGGTGCGTGCGGAACCTAAAGTCGACCAGATGCGCGGCGGGACGCTGCATGAGGTACACATCGCGGAAGATGCCCGATGCCCACCACATGTCCTGGTCCTCGATGTAGCTACCATCGCTGTACTGCAGAACCTTGACCGCAATCAGGTTGTCGCCCTCGACGAGCGCGTCGGTTACGTCAAACTCGGCGGACAGGCGCGAACCCTTGGTCATGCCGATAAACTTGCCGTTGACATACAGCTCGCCGTAGCTCTCGATACCGTCGAAGCGAATGATCTCGCGAGCGCCGGCAGGCACGGCAGGAAGGTTGACGATGCGCTGGTAGACGCCCGTGGGGTCGTCGGAGGGAACGAACGGCTGGTCCACTGGGAACGGAAAACCCTCGTCGGTGTAGGCAAGGTTGCCATAGCCGTCTACCTGCCACAGGTGCGGAACCTCCACGTGATCCCACTCGGGCTCGTACGTGCAAAGTGCCTCGTTGGAGACGGCCGCGGGGCCCTCAAAAAGGCGGAACTGCCACGAGCCGGACAGCTGGACAAATCCGCGCGACAGCTCGCGGCTGTACGTAGCGGCGAGATCGGCGGTCTCATAACCCATAAAGTACGCATGGGGTGCCAGGCGGTTCCTGTGGGTGAGCGCTTGGTTTTCCCAATCGTTAATGGCGTCCATGGTGATGCTCCTTCGTCATCGTAGTGATTCTTGTGCAACCGGTTGTCCTTATCTTACGGGCGATGCAAAAACCTGTGCAACCGGTTGTCCGCTGAACGGGCGATTTCGCCGGATTAACGGTGCAACCGGTTGTACAACCGCGGAACTTATGTCACCCTGCGTATCGAAACTCAGCGCAAAACAGCATTCCCAGGCGGCGGACAACGGCCGCGCCCATCTATGCCCCACCCTTGCAAGCCATGTTCAACAGCAGCTTGAACGTGAAATGCCACCAGTGGCCGGATATCATGAACGCTGTTCAGGCGCACTATAGTAAGCTGTATCCGCACCAGCCCGTATCAGTGACAACATCGACCGCTTTTTCCAGGTGACACCATGACCCAACCAGTTCGCACCGCACCGACGCTTGCCGAGGTTGCTGCAGCTGCCGGTGTTTCGCGCTCCACGGCATCGCGTGCCCTCAACGACTCCCCCCGCATTAGCGAGGAAACTAAAAAGCGCGTCCGCGCGGCTGCCAAGGAAGTCAATTTTGTACCCAACGCACGCGGCCGGGCGCTCGCCGTCGGACGCACGGAAATTATCGCCGTACTGGTTACCGAGCCTTTGAGCGAGCTGTTTAGCGATCCCACCTACAGTGAGTTTTTAAGCGGCATTACCGAGGAACTTTCGGAGTCGTCTTACCTACCCGTGATCCTGCAGGCATCTTCCTCGCATGAGCGCAATCGCGCACGCGAGCATTTTGAGCGTCGCTCGTTTGACGCCGTCATCGACGTCTCGCCCTACAAGGGCAGTGAGCTGCTCGAGGTGCTGCGTGAGCTGGGCGTACCCACCGTGTTGTGCGGCCAGCTCGAGGGCCACCCCTATCGCGATGTGTTCTCGACGGTCTACTCCGACGACGAAGAGGGCGGACGCTTTGCGGCGCTCGCTATGAAAGATCGCGGGCGCAAGGACATCGTTGCCGTGCTGGGGCCGCAGGATAACCCCGCCGTCGTCGACCGCCTTCGCGGCTACCGTGCAATTTTGGGCGAAAGCCTTCCAGATGAAAATGTCATCTATACCGGATGGAGCAGCGGAGACGGCTACCAAGCCACGCGGCGGCTGCTCGCGCGCGAAATACATGCCGACGGCGTGCTATGCGGATCGGACCGTATCGCAACCGGCGTTATCGCCGCATTCAACGAAGCGGGAATTAGCGTACCCAAAGACGTTTCGGTCGTGGGCTTCGATGACCACGAGGTCGCAGCTCGCAGCGTCCCCGCGTTGACGACCATTCGTCAGCCGCTTCGTGAGGAAGGCCGCAAGGCCGCAGGCATTGCGCTCGATATGATTAACGGTGCCGCGCCCACCACCACCGTCATGCACATGCAGCTCGTTCAGAGAGACTCACTGTAGGAAACTGGGCCGGGCTTTCCGCGATGCCCGGTCAACCCATGCCCTCGCAACATCGGCGTATAAAAAACGAGGGAAGGCACACGTCCTTCCCTCGTTACAGGCAATAGGTAGCCGCTTGCCTACATCAAGCGCAGGCTGACGTCCTTGAGCTGGGCGCCGGAAACGGCACTCGGGGCGCCCGACATGAGGTCGGAGCCACTGGCCGTCTTGGGGAACGCCATGACGTCGCGGATGGAGTCGGAGCCGGTGAGCAGCATGCACACGCGGTCCAGGCCCAGGGCAAAGCCGCCCATCGGGGGCGCACCAAACTTGAGAGCCTCCATGAGGAAGCCGAACTGCGACTCGGCGCGCTCCTCGGTAAAGCCCAGGAGCTTGAGCATGGACATCTGCATTTCGGCGTTGTGGATACGCATACCGCCGCCGCCGGCCTCAAAGCCGTCCATGACAAAGTCGTAGGTGCAGGAACCGGCTGCCAGCGGGTCGGCCTCGATCTTGGCGATGTCGGTCTCGGTCGGCAGGGTGAAGGGCTGGTGCTCGGCAGCATAGGCCTTGCGATCCTCGTCCCAGTGGAACAGCGGGAAGTTGACGACCCACAGGAAGTCGTGGCCCTCGCGCTTGACCTCGAGCGCATTGGCCATGTGGGAACGCATGCCGCCCAGGATCTCGTCGGAGAGCAGGCGCGGGCCGGCGGCGAACATCACGAGGTCGCCGGGCTCGACGTCCATGCGCTCGCGCAGGGCAGCCATCTCCTCGTCCGAGAAGAACTTGACGATGGGGCTGTTAATGGAGCCGTCCTCGCGGAAGGCGATCCAGGCAAGGCCCTTGGCGCCAAACGTGGAAGCCACGCCGGCAAGCTTATCGATCTTGGCGCGAGCCCAGGCACCGGCACCCTTGGCGTTGATGGCCTTGACGACAGAGCCCTCCTCGTTTGCGGCAGTCGCAAAGACCTTGAACTTGGAGTTGGCAAAGATGTCGGTCAGGTCGACCAGGTGCATGCCATAGCGGGTATCGGGCTTATCGGAGCCATAGGTGTCCATGGCCTCCCAGTAGTTCATGCGACGCAGCGGCGTGGGCATCTCGACGCCCATGCGGCCGAAGGCATCGGCCAGGACCTCCTCGAGCGCGCTCATGACGTCGTTCTGGTCCACGAAGGACATCTCGATATCGACCTGGGTGAACTCGGGCTGACGGTCGGCACGCAGGTCCTCGTCGCGGAAGCACTTGGCAACCTGGTAGTAGCGCTCGACGCCACCGACCATAAGCAGCTGCTTCAGGAGCTGCGGGGACTGCGGCAGGGCGTAGAAGTTGCCCGGCTGGATACGGCTGGGGACGATGAAGTCGCGGGCGCCCTCGGGCGTGGACTTGAACAGGGAGGGCGTCTCGACCTCCATGAACTCACGGTTGTGCAGCGCCTCGCGAATGGCAAAGGTAAAGTCGGAGCGCAGCTTGAGGTTGGCCATCATCTCGGGACGACGGAGGTCCAGATAGCGATAGCGCAGGCGGGTGTCCTCGCTGGTCTCGATGCCGTCCTCGATCTGGAACGGCGGGGTGACGGAAGTGTTGAGCACCTCGGCATGATCGGTCAGGACCTCGATCTCGCCGGTCGCGAGCTTGGTGTTGGTGGTCTCCTCGCCACGGGCGCGCACGACGCCATGGATCTTGATGGGCCACTCGGGACGCATAGTCTCGGCGATCTTAAAGGCGTCGCCGTCGGAGTGCTCGGGGTCGAAGGTGAGCTGCGTGATGCCCTCGCGGTCGCGAAGGTCGCAGAAGATAAGGCCGCCGTGGTCGCGGCGACGGCTCACCCAACCGGTGAGGGTGACCTCTTCGCCCACGTTCTCGAAGCGAAGCTCGCCGCAGGTACGGGTGTGCATGGAATGCTCGTCAATGGGACGGGTCTGGCTCATACCAGTGATCCTCCTTTATGGATCTGTGCCGCCCCGTGTCGTTCCGGGCGGCGTCGTACAGATTTGCCCAGCCTGCGTAAACCGCGCAGCCAGACATGGCGTTCTATCTTATCGCACCTGTGTCGATGTGCCGCGAAAAAGTAGCTCTTGCCCAAAGACTTGACGGAGACGAAACAATTGACACGCCGCGGCACCCGCCCGCACTCGTCACGTGCGACAATATGCCCCAATAAAACAGCACTCGGAAAGGCCCGCCATGACTGCACGCCTCATCGTTATGGATATCGACTCCACGCTCATCAACCAGGAGGTCATCGACCTGTTGGGCGAAGAGGCCGGCGTGGGCGAGCAGGTGGCACAGATCACCGAACGCGCCATGCGCGGCGAGCTTGACTTTAAGCAGGCGCTCGAGGAGCGCGTGGGGCTGCTCGCCGGCCTGGACGAGAGCGTGTTCGAGCGCACCTTTGAGCGCGTGACATTTACCCCCGGCGCGTTGGAGCTTGTGCGCTCAGCGCACAGCAAGGGCTGGAAGGTCGGCGTGGTAAGCGGCGGCTTTCACGAGGTCGCCGACAAGATCGTGGCCGCCGCGGGCATCGATTTTTGCCTGGCCAACCGCCTGGAAGTCGTGGACGGCAAGCTCACCGGCAAGCTGGCGGCCGACATCGTGACCAAGGAGTCCAAGCTCATCCAGCTGCTAGATTGGGCAGTTGAGTGCGGCGTCGATATGGCCCACACGGTCGCGATCGGCGACGGCGCCAACGACATCCCCATGATTCAGGCCGCGGGCACGGGCATCGCGTTTTGCGCCAAGCCCAAGACGCGCGAGGCGGCCCCGTTTGCCATCGACGAACGCAACCTGATGCTCGCCATGGACATCATCCTGCGCGACTAGTCAATCCATCTAACAAGTGAATCAGTCTGTCCTATAGTTTCCGAACAATTTTGTCTTAGTGTTCGGAAACATACCCTTTGAGTGCTAGACTTTGCGCCGTCGAAGGGAACATATATGGATAAGCGAGATCTTGAGCAATTGCTGAGCGATGTTGCCGGCGGAGCAGTCACCCCTGCCGACGCCCTCACGCGCATCCAGACGGCTCCGACCGCCGATTTGGGCTTTGCGCAGCTCGATCTTTCGCGCGGGGTGCGCCAGGGAGCCGGCGAGGTTGTCTACGGGGCCGGTAAAACCGCCGATCAGATTGCCGCCATTATCAAAGCGCTGCGCGATGCCGGCCAGGAGCGCATCCTGGTCACGCGCCTGGATGCCGAAAAAGCCGCGCGCACCGCCGAGCTTCTTGGCAACGGCATCGACCTGGGATATGTCCCGGACGCACAGCTCGCCCTCGTGGGCGGCAAGCCCTCCCCTACCGGCAACGGACGCATCGTCGTCGCCTGCGCTGGTACGAGCGACCTGCCCGTCGCCGAGGAAGCCGCATTGACGGCCGAGTTCTATGGCAACGAGGTCGACCGCCTCTACGACGTGGGTGTCGCCGGCCTGCACCGTCTGCTCGCGCATGCCGAGGAACTTGCCCAGGCACAGGTGGTCATCGCCATTGCCGGCATGGAGGGCGCACTGGCGAGCGTTGTCGGCGGCCTGGTAAGCTGTCCGGTCATAGCCGTTCCCACCAGTGTGGGTTACGGCGCGAGCTTTGGTGGCGTAGCCGCGCTGCTCGCCATGCTCAACTCCTGCGCCAGCGGCGTTTCGGTCGTCAACATCGACAACGGCTTTGGTGCCGCCTACCAGGCAAGTCTTATCAATCATCTGAGCGCCGGCACGCCCTGCGCCCGTTAAGGAGCATTCCATGTCCAATCATCAGCACACGCTTATCATCGACGGCACCTCGGGCATCAGCGGCGATATGACCGTCGCGGCCCTGCTCGACCTGGGCGCCAGCGAGGAGCACCTGCGCGAGCAGCTCGCCACGCTGCCGGTCGACGGCTTTACGATCGCCGTTACACGCGTAAACAAGCATGGCATCGACGCCTGCGACTTTGATGTTCAGCTGGCTGAGGAGCTCGAGAACCACGACCACGACATGGCCTGGCTCTACGGCAACGAAGCGGGCACCGAGCACACACATGAGCATGAGCACTACCATCATGATCATGGCGAGCACGAACACGAGCACTGCCACGAGCATGACCATGAGGCCCACGGTCATGGCCACGAGGGTCACCATCACGCCCACCACCATCACCACCGTTCTTTGGCGGATGTCACCGCCATCATCGATGACTCGCAGCTAAGCGATGGCGCCAAGCGTCGCGCGCTCGCCATCTTTACCGCGCTCGCCGCCGCCGAGGCCAAGGCCCACGGCAAAACGACCGAGACCGTCATGTTCCACGAGGTGGGCGCCATCGACTCCATCGTCGACGTCTGCTCTGTCGCCATCTGCCTCGATGACCTAGGTATTGAGGACATCGTGGTCGAGTCGCTCTCCGAGGGTCACGGCACCATCCGCTGTGCCCACGGCCTTATGCCCATTCCTGTCCCCGCTGTCGTCAACCTGTGCCAAGCGGGCAATATCGCCCTCACGCCCGCGCCGGTCGCCGGTGAGCTCGTGACGCCCACGGGCGCCGCCATCGTCGCCGCACTGCGCACGTCCGAGCACCTGCCGGCCCGCTACCGCATCGAGGCCGTCGGCTACGGCGCCGGTAAGCGCCCCTACGAGGGTTGCTCCGGTACGCTCCGCTGCCTGCTCGTTCACACGGACGCATAGCCATGGATGCCCGCAAGGCAAAAAGCCGCGCCGCCATCGTCGCGGCGTTCTCCGAACTGCTGCGCGAAGAGGACTACGGCAAAATCACCGTCGGCGACATCATCGCTCGCGCCCATGTGGGTCGGGCCACGTTCTATGGCCTCTTCAAGAGCAAAGATGACCTACTGTCCGAACTCGTGAGCGACATCTGCACCCACGCCCTCGACGACGATGGCACACCGCTCGATGACCCGCTCGTACAAGTCGAGCATATCCTCAACAACCTCTGGGAACGCCGCCAGGGCGTACGAGCCCTCGTAGCCGGCGCCGGCTCACGCGTCTTCGCCGACTGCTTACGCAAGACCATCATGTCACGAGCAGCCGAAACCGTCCCCACCGACCCAAACGGCCCCGCCGCCACCATGGACCGAAGCTTCCTACTACACCACATAGCCTCAAGCTTCGTAGGAATGGTCCAATGGTGGGCCTGGCACAACTTCCAAGCAGATAGGGCCGAAGTAGCCAAAGACTACCTATCAGCCATACAGCCCCTCTTCAGCTAAGTAAGCCCCCCATCCCAAAGCGCCATCCCAGCAAAGCGCCCATCCCTTCCCCAAGTCACGTTTTCTTGTAAGGGCACCCAAAAACAAAGCGCCCCTCCCATCCATATTCAGATATATATGTTGGGTTGCTTGTTCCAACGCGACTAAGATCCCGCAGCTGGCCGCATGGGGTAACTTCCCAGCGCATTCCGCAGG
>UQMY01000048.1 GCA_900542325.1 uncultured Collinsella sp.
GCCAGGACTGTCCGAAATAGCGAGTAAAGGTCCGGGGCCTCGCTACGGGACAGCCTGAGATGGTTATTAGAGATGCAGCACGCGGTCGCGGATCTCCTCGGTTCGACCCTGATTCCAGAACTGGGTACCGATGTAGCCGCACGTACGACGGGCGACGTTCATCTTCTCCTGGTCGCGGTTGCCGCAGCTGGGGCACTCCCACACCAGCTTGCCGTCATCCTCGACAATCTTGATCTCGCCATCGTAGCCGCACACCTGGCAGTAGTCGCTCTTGGTGTTGAGCTCGGCGTACATGATGTTGTCGTAGATGTACTGCATCACGCGGATGACAGCCTTGAGGTTGTCCTGCATGTTGGGAACCTCGACATAGGAGATGGCACCGCCCGGCGAAAGCTGCTGGAACATGCCCTCGAACTTGAGCTTGTCGAATGCGTCGATCTCCTCGGACACGTGGACGTGGTAACTGTTGGTGATGTAGCCCTTGTCCGTCACGCCTGGGACGATGCCAAAACGACGCTGTAGGCACTTGGCGAACTTGTAGGTCGTCGACTCAAGCGGGGTCCCGTACAGCGAGAAGTCAATATCGCTTTCTGCCTTCCACTCGGCGCACTTGTCGTTCATGCGCTGCATGACGGCCATGGCAAAGGGCGTGCCCTCCTTCTCGGTGTGGCTGTGGCCCGTCATGTACTTGACGCACTCATACAGGCCGGCATAGCCCAGGCTGATGGTGGAGTATCCGCCCACGAGCAGTTTGTCGATCGTCTCGCCCTTCTTCAGACGCGCCAGGGCGCCGTACTGCCAAAGAATCGGTGCGGCGTCCGAAAGCGTACCCATCAGACGCTCATGACGGCACAGCAGGGCGCGATGGCACAGCTCAAGACGCTCGTCGAAGATCTTCCAGAACTTGTCCATGTCCTGATGCGAGCTCAACGCGACATCGGGCAGATTGATGGTCACAACGCCCTGGTTAAAGCGACCGTAGTACTTGGGCTTGTTCGGGTCATAGTTCAGCGCGTTGGCCACGTTGTTAAATCCGTTACCAGAGCGGTCGGGCGTCAGGAAGCTGCGGCAACCCATGCAGGTATAGCAGTCGCCGTTGCCCGCGGTCTCGCCCTTCGACAGCTTGAGCTCGCGCATCTTCTTCTCGGAGATGTAGTCGGGCACCATGCGCTTGGCGGTGCACTTCGCAGCCAGCTGAGTCAGATAGAAGTACGGGGAATCCTCGTAAACGTTATCGTCCTCGAGCACGTAGATAAGCTTGGGGAACGCCGGAGTGATCCACACGCCGGCCTCGTTCTTAACGCCCTCATAGCGCTGACGGAGCGTCTCCTCCACAATCATGGCAAGGTCGTGCTTCTCCTGCGCTGAACGAGCCTCGTTGAGATACATGAAGACCGTCACGAACGGCGCCTGACCGTTGGTGGTCATAAGGGTCACGACCTGATACTGAATCGTCTGGACGCCGCGACGGATCTCGTCACGCAGACGGTCCTCAACAACCTCGCGGACCTTTTCGGGGGATGCGGAAACGCCGAGCTCCTCGAGCTCGCGGGCGACCTCGCCGCGAATCTTTTGACGGCTCACCTCAACAAAGGGGGCGAGATGGGTCAGCGAGATGGACTGGCCGCCATACTGGGAGGATGCAACCTGGGCGATGATCTGCGTCGCGATGTTGCAGGCCGTCGAGAAGCTGTGCGGCTTCTCAATCAGCGTACCCGAGATAACAGTACCGTTCTGGAGCATATCTTCCAGGTTCACCAGGTCGCAGTTATGCATGTGCTGGGCAAAGTAGTCGGAATCGTGGAAGTGGATCAGGCCCTCATTGTGGGCATCCACGATCTCTTGGGGCAGCAGCACACGCTGAGTCAGATCTTTGGAGATCTCGCCGGCCATGTAGTCACGCTGGACGGAATTGACGGTCGGGTTCTTGTTGGAGTTCTCCTGCTTGACCTCTTCGTTGTTGCACTCGATGAGCGACAGAATCTTGTCATCGGTCGTGTTCTTCTGGCGCTTCAGGCTCTGAACATAGCGATAGATGATGTAGTGGCGGGCAACCTCGTAGCAGTCGAGACGCATGATCTCGTCCTCGACCAAATCCTGGATCTCCTCGACCGAAACGGTGTGTCCGGCATTCTCACATGCCTCGGCAACGTTTTGTGCCGCATAAACCACCTGACGGTCGGTTAGACGAGAGCTCTCCTCGACCTCCAAGTTTGCGGCGCGGATGGCATTGACGATCTTTTCGATGTCAAAGACGACCTCGGTGCCGCTGCGCTTGATGATCTTCATCCTCTTGCCTCTTTCGCGTCGTAGTCTCATTGCGCTTCAGAGCCAAACGATGCCCGGCAGGGCGTGCCCCTGTCTTGCGGCGCCGTCGCGCAATCTGTGTTCTCGATAAACCATATGCCTCCATGCGGACATGCCCAGGAGCCGATCAAGCGGCTCAGGGACACGTTCAAAAGAGGCAGTTAAGGTCTTCGTTCTCTGTCCGCCATCTATCATACGACAAAGACGCATCTATATCCTGTATTCTTTTTTTAGATCAAACACAACATATAGTGTTTTAGCAGGTCAAAGCAATTGGTCATTTTGCAGACACATAAATTATGAGGGGCTCTTGGCAAGTCGGTAAAACGTTACCAACACGGCTACCTGCATGGCAGTTATAAAACCCCCTTAGTCAAGCCGCCGACAAATCCTACCAAAACCAAGCCGCTCACGCCAAAAGAATCCAAAAGATTATGCTTGACCAACATGTTGCGGTCGAATGCCGACGGACGGAGTGACAGGACTGCAAACGCTCGGAAGACTGCAGCCCCGGCACCCCGTCCGCCGGCATTCGATAGGCGAGGAACTATTTCTTCTCTTCGCGAGCTACCATGCGGCCGAGAGCCGCTGTAAAGGGATCGAGCAGCACGCCGGCGATAACCACAAAAGCCCACCCCTTTGTGACAAGACCTGCCCAACGCGCGAAGAACGTACGGCCTTCAATCGTTCCGAATCCTCCCCGGAAGGCAATCTCGCCAAAACCGATTACCATAAAAAGGAGCGTGGCACCGATGACCGTACCGGCGATCTTGTGTGACGCACTCCCCCGCTCAAAACCAAAAAAGTCCAGGCACATACCAACCGTTTTGCCAAACAGCGGGAGTGCGCTCAGAACCTCGGCGATCACCGTGGCCACGATGAGTTGTCCCCAAAAGCCCGTGGGGCTCGTCAGATCCAAGCCGGGCGCCCCTTCAATGATGGGGAGAAACGCGCAGAGCAATAGCGGGTTAAAGAAGCCGTTGAGAATACCGGTAACGCGGTTGACAGGTAACTTCATAGCCGTAAGCCTTTCAAAGTCATTGATAGAAAGAGGGCCGCCGGCATATGTCGGCGGCCCCGATAAAACATGATGTGCGGCAAAGCAACTACTCGAACGGCTACTCCGCCTCGCCGCCGGCCGCCATCTTCTCGGCCTCGGCAAGCTGGGCCGGGGTGAGTTTGCGATACTTGATGGCGCCAAAGACGACACAAGCCGCACAGACGATCATGCCGGCGATGAACTTCTGGTCAATCGTCGCACCAAACGGCGACGTCACGGCCTCAAACACAATGGGAGACAGTGCCATGCCAAAGTTGATGCCGGCCATGCCAATGGCAAGGTTAAACGCACGTCCCTCGGGGGCAGAGTTGCCGGCGGCAAAATTGCCCTCCAGCGGCACGTAGGTCTCCTTGCCTAGCGCAACGACAAAGCCCGCAACGCACAGCACCATAAAGGCGGGCGCAACCAGCGTCAGGCCCAGGCCAACGAGCGTCACGCCCCACGCAATCGGCATAGCCAGGTTCTTAAACTTGGCAAACAGCGGACCGACCAAAAGACCAGCCGCAATACCGGCAACGGTCATAACGGTAGAGGCAAGACCGGCCTCCACGGTACCGCCAAAGCCGCGACCCACAACAAGCAGCGAAACGTTGGAGCTGAAGAGCTGGAACGTGAGTACGAACACAAAGCTCATGAGCGTGATAATCGCGACCTCTTTAGGCATATTGGCAAACACATTGACCTTGCGTTTGGGCTCAAGATGACCCTCGGGAAGACAAACAGCCTCAATCACGATGAAAATGATCATGATGAAGTACGCCGCATAGCTATGAAACCATTCGGCGGAACCCAAAATACCGGACACCATGGTCCAGATAATGCCGCCAAGAGCAACAAAGGTGGAGTAGATGCCCATGACAAACGAACGCTGCTTTCCGCCAAAGTAATCCGCGATAAGAGCGTCCGTTGAATTCTGCACGGCGCCGAGACCAAGGCCCATGACAGCAGAAGCCGCTAAGACTTGGCCGAGCGAGTCGTGGAACACCAGCACCGAGACGCCTGCCAGCATCACGATAACGTGACCGACGAGCGTCGTCTTCTTCTTGGACACGCGCGAAGCGAGCTGGGAAGACACGAGCATGGCGGACAGCGCCATCATCAACGGGATGATGCCGATAATCATCTGAACGGCAGCGATGTTCTCGTTGGGAAACGCCGCCGCGACAGAGGCCACGATGGGGACGGGCACCAACATGCCCATAATGCACATGGCGGCAGCATAAATGCCCACCAGGTACTTGATCTTGCTTTTATCCATGATCCATCCTTACACTTAAAGAAAAGGGTCGGAGCGGCCAGGCATCACCAGCGGCCGCCCCAAACACAGCACTATTAGTCGTTGAATCCGGTGAACACGGGTTCTCCGCTGTACACGAGCGCTTCCTCGACACCATCGAGCACGCGGCAAGCGCCAGACGCCATCGCCTCGAGCTCAAACTCGCCGGGATAAGCCGACACGGGGGCGATCCAAGAGCAGCATTCCTCAATCGAGGCAACGAGCTCCTTGCTGTGGACCATGCCACCTCCGAGCAAGATGCCGTCGACGTCGCCCTTCAGCACACAGGCCATCTCGCCAATCCACTTGCAGATTTGGTAAACCATTGCATCCCAGGCGCGAGCTGCAGCCTTATCGCCCGCAGCGGCACGCTCGCACACCTCGATGGCATCGGAGGTACCCAAAAGATCGACAAAACCGCCGGTCTTCATGCAATGGGCACGGGCGACATCAAGGCCGTGTTCCGCGGTGTACTTTGCGACCTCGATCGCGGGAACCGATCCGCAGCGCGTCGGTGCCATGGGGCCCTCGCCGCCGACGATGTCGTTGCCGTCCACCATCTTGCCCTTAAGATGAGCCGAGATAGAGATGCCGCCGCCGATATGGCAAACGATGAAGTTGCACTCATCATAGGGGCGACCGAGCTTTGCCGCATGGCGGATGGCGGTCTCTTTGAGATTAAGGGCGTGCAGATGCACGTTTCGATACACGCCCTTAATGCCCGTCATACGTGCGAGGTCGCACAGCTCGTCAGTATCGGGAGGATTCACCACAAAGGCGGGCTTGCCACATTTCACGGCAAATTCGTAGGCAATCTGGGGTCCCAGCTGCGCCGGGTGTTGAATGCCATTTGCGCCAACGCGAGCATGCTCGAGCATGACCTCATTGATGGCATACGTACCACCGGGCAGCGAAAGCAAGCCACCGCCGCGA
The DNA here is from genome assembly GCA_900542325.1 of uncultured Collinsella sp. Classification (GTDB taxonomy): domain Bacteria; phylum Actinomycetota; class Coriobacteriia; order Coriobacteriales; family Coriobacteriaceae; genus Collinsella. The sequence continues at coordinate 5,577 of UQMY01000048.1, forward strand.
CCGACAAAAGCATCAAAGACCTCGAGCTTTAGGCCCGCCTCCTCCAGTGCCCCGAGAATCAGATCGCAGCGATACGGCATCTGAGCCGAAACCCCGTCGAACTGGGCAAGGTCCTTCGCATCGTGCGCAACGTTCTTACTGAGCTTGCACTCATCGCCCTCAAAAACGCCCACCTTCGTGGAAGTGGAACCCGGGTTGATTACCAGGATGCGCCAGGGAGTCTTTTTATCGGACATACCTTAAGCCTCCTTAAGCGCCTGAGCGCGCACGCAGCTCATCACCACGTTGCCGACGATCTCATCGACGGGCGCAGAGCGCGAGCAATCGCACACGATCTTCTTGAAGCCCTGAAGCATGGGACCGTAAGCATTGGCGCCGGTCAGATTCTGGATGATCTTGACGCCGATATTGCCCACGTTGATATCGGGCCAGATGACCACGTTGGCTTGGCCCGCAACAGCGGACTCACGATGCACCTTCTTGGCCGCAACCTTGGGGTTAATTGCCGAATCAAACTGGAACTCGCCGTCGATGGCAAGATCGGGACGGCGATCGTTGGCAATCTCGCGAGCACGGCGCACTTTGTCGACAAGTTCATTGTCCATCGAACCGTCAGTCGAATGCGAAAGCAACGCGCAACGGATATCCCATCCGGTCAGAGAGCGCACCGTCTCGCTCGACGAAATCGCGATCGAGGCAAGCTCCTCGCTCGTGGGGTCAACGCAAACGGCAGAATCGCCAAAAGCCAAAAGGCCACCTTCGCCGCCGTTCCAGTTGGGAATGTCGGCGATACCGCACGAGCTCACAGTGTCCACCCCGTCAGCAAGACCGACGATGGCCTGACCCGCCAGGATGATATCGCCCGTAGCGTTATCGATACCGGCGAACATAACGTCGACATCGCCGAGCACCTGCAAAATCAGGGCGCGCTCAAGCGGACGCGTCATACGGCGCGCAGCGCCCTTGGGCTTAAACTTGCAATCCGGATGAGAAAGGTAGCGCTCGCAACAAGCGGCGTTCGCCTCCTCGTCGGTCACATCGACAATCTCGATGCCGTCAAGGGAGATACCACGCTCGTCGGCAAGCTCCTTGAGCTTACCGCCGTCGCCAACCAGCACGCATTCGGCAAGATGCTCGGCGGCGATCTTTGCGACCGCCTGCATCATGGTCTCGTTTTCGCCCTCGGGAAAAGCAACGCGCATAGGCTTGGCGGCAGCCTGCTCGCGCAGGGTCTGCATCAGGTCCATGGCAGTTACTCCATCTCTTCGGCAGTGCGCTCGATAAGCTCGCCGATGGTCTTCATGACCATGACCTCGCGAACGGGAACCTCGGCATCGAGCTCGTTCTCGATCATGGACGTCAGGGCGATCATCTTCATCGAGCCCTTGCCCAGGGTCTCGAACGTCGTCTCGGGGATCACATCGCCGTCATAGTTGTAGGCGGACTTGGCAAAATCGCAGATCTGCTGAGTGAGTTCTTCGTTCATGGCAAAGCCTTTCTAAGATAAAAAAGAGGGGCGACCACGGCGGGCTGGAGACATGGGTCCCGCCGTGGCCTAAGAGAGGAATCGAATTGTTACAAGGGTGAAAACTTAGTCGTCAAGCTCGAACGTAAGCTCCTTGTAGCCCGGACGGTCGATGACCTTGGCATGGACGCCAACGGTCTCGCCCGCCATGAGTTTGGCGCGAATCTCGGGGGCCTTCTTCTTGGTAATGCCGTAGATGACGTAGGTGTACTGAGAACCCTCGTCGATATCAACGGCGCCGTAGGCGTACTTGCCATACTCCTTAAGGTAGGGCTTGTCGTTCTGCGGACCAGGCAAGGTAAAATCGATCAGATGGCCGTGACCGGAAACCTGGACCCAATCGGTCTTGTGATAGCCGCAGGCATTGCAGGCAAGGTGGGGCGGAAACTCGACGGCTCCGCACTCGGGGCATTGGCGCGCCCAATAGATGCCCTCTTCAAGACCCGTGTAGAACTTCTTGACCACGGGCTCCATATCTTTGAGTTGCATGAGAATACTCCTTATGGGAAATCGAAAACCGCGGTCGCTTAGGCGACGGTACGAAGAATCTGGCAGCGCACGTTCTGAGAACCGCCAAAACCGCGCAGGAACGCCGTCTCGGGAACCTTCTTCATCTGGGTAGCACCGGCGACGCCACGCATCTGCTTGACGGCCTCAACGATATCGGCGATGCCGGATGCACCATGGGCGTGACCGAAGTTGCAACGACCACCGTGCGGGTTGATGGGCTTATCGCCGTCAAAAGCGGTGCGACCATCGATCGCGTACTTCCAAGCCTCGCCGCGCGGAATATAGCCGCACTCCTCAGCCGAGACGATCTCGGAAGCAAGGAAGAAGTCATTGCACATAAACAGGTCGATCTCGTCGGGGCTCACGCCGGTAAGGTCGTAGGCCTGCTTGGCGGCAAGCTCGGTAGCCCAGTGCTCGTTGTGAAGCAGGCCGGCCTCGACCGCAGAAGCGCCCGTACCCAAAACCTCAATAGGCGCATACGGCACGCCCATGGTCTTGGCCTTCTCCGTGGGCATCACGACAACAGCTGCGGCACCGTCGCATTTCTTCTCAAAGCCGGTAACACGCAGGTACTGCGTAACGCGCGGGTTATACATGCTCTTGAGATACTCGTCGGCGGTATCGAACCCGGCTGCCTTCGCGTCCTCCTCGACCGTAGTCTCGTACCAGGCAAGGGGATTCAGGACGGCACCGCGGCGAAGGCTCTTGGTAAGGCCGTTCAGGGCGTCATCAATCTGATCGGCGGTAAGGTCGTACTGCATCGAATACTCGTTGATCCAGTTGTCGAACGACACGCCAAAGGCGCCGTCGAGCGGGCGACCATACGCGCGGTCATAGATCTTATCGAGCGAGGGAATCATGACGTCGAGCGTAAAGTCCTGACGAATATGGGAGGGCATATGCTCGACGGGAAGAGTCGAAGCCAAATCGCAGGCACCCGTAAGGACAACGTCGTAAGCACCGGAAGCAACCGCCATCACGGCCTGCTCAAGGGCGACGTAACCCGTGCAGCAAGCCTCGGAATGATGGACGGAGCCCTTGGCACGAACGCCAAACCAATCGGCAACCTGCATGTTGGGGGTAATGCAATCGCCAACGAGATACGGATTGGCGCTGCCGTGATAGAAAAAGTCGATATCGCGGGGCTCAAGACCGGCATCGGCAATTGCCTCGAGGGCCGCATAGCCAAACGCCTCGCCCTCGCCAATACCCTGGGTCTCGGGATGCTCCTCAAAATCCTTGAACGGGGTGCAGCCCACGCCTACAATCGAGACGCTGCGCATGTTCTTTCCGAGCGTAACCACTGAATATCACATCCTAATCATGTGAAGGTGTACGGAGTGATGGCGCAGTCCGGCCGCGAGCGAAGGTGAGAGAGCGCTCGCGGCTTTTCTGTGCCGTCACACGTTGAACTACTGCAGTGGTTCTTTTGAACGTAGCTTTAGTTTATGAGGGGTTAAACGGGACACGTGAGACAAAAAGCCCCGATGTGTCCCATCATATGGGACGCATCGGGGCTAAGCGTTCCAAATAGCAGATAAACGGACTCGTATTATTTGAGTAATGATCAGAGATATCTAAAAACTCGCCCTGAATACAGCCGTTTATCCCCAAATATCGACCGCTCACGCGACTGGCCTTTCAAAATCGGGAATACGTGGGTGTCGATGACGCGATGCATCGTCGACAAAGAGCGGTGCGTAGAACATGCGATTGAGGGCGGCGGCAACGGTGCGCGCCTCAAGGTCGGGCCGGGCCTCGAGCCAATACTGAATGAGGTTATGGTGGCCCGCAAGCGCAAATGCTAGATACAGGTCGAGGTCCGTTTCATCGGAAAATGTCGAGCGAAGCCGATTGCGAAAATAGTCATGCATAAAGATCGTTGCCTTGTGAGCAAACACGGGGTCGCCGTTATCGCTGTTAAGCGCCAAAACTTTCGAGCGATTAGCCTTGAGGATCTCCATGCGCTTGATCATCGTGGGCGTAGGGTCCAGCTGCGCATCGCCAAAGCGAGCCTCCAGCGCAACATCATTGATGTCCTGCATATTCTGGAGCAGCTCATCTTCAAAACGTTTAACCACATCATCGACAGAGCGATAACAGCGATAGAACGTCGATTTGGATGTATGGGCAAGGCGAAGTACCTCGGCCACCTTAATCGACTGCACCGGAGTTGTCGCCATAAGTTCAAAGACGGCATCCTCGATCCGTGAAGCAATATCGTTTTGAGCGTTCAGTGACATGGCGGCCTTCCCTATTGGCGATTGGCTCCTATGCTACCCGAAAGGCATGCTCCTTGACGACGATACGAGGCTTAGAGCGTGCCGCACAAGAGATGACGCAGCGACCGTATGTCACCGACGAAGTATTCCATCCGCCGGGCATGCCATCTTTGCGAGGGTCAATCGAAAACCCGACGCCTTCAGCCTTGAGGATGGCCTCGATGCGCGTCCACGTCTGACTCATGCGAAGATTGCGTTCTTGCAAATTGGGAGCAGCGTTAATCCACGCGCGCTCGTCATCGTTCACCATACGCCCAACCGCAACGGAAGCAATCTCATCGATCGCCTCGATATCCACGCCAATAGGTCCTCCAACCGACCGAGCAACATCGGAAACAGCGAGGACGGCCACGCTTCCGCCATGTGAAATGGAAATAGAGGGTGCCTCCCCATCCGCAAGCTCGATCTTGCCGAAAGCAGAACGCGCAAGCTGGGTGTCGTCGAAGACACCCAGGGCGTCGCGAAGCAGCAGACCCACGCCTGCAGCTTCCCTCCGAGACGCAATTGGGAGATCACCGTTGGAAGCACGTAAGGCATAGCGTCCCGCGATTAATGCCATATCAACGGTCTCGCCGAGATCGATCGCAGAAACATCAACGAGATGTACGGTTATATTCAAAATGGTCAACCCCCACTCGATTGAGATGACAAGGCTAAACAGACGCTCAGAACCGCTCTTTCATGAATCGAGGTACCTTTTGCCGGCGATTTGGCGACCAAAACAAAACAGCCCAGAGGACATAGCCTCTGAGCTGCGAACATTTGGTGGGCGTTAGAAGATTTGAACTTCTGACCTC
>UQMY01000049.1 GCA_900542325.1 uncultured Collinsella sp.
AAGCGAGAGCGGGCGGCGCCAGCCGCACGCGACATCCCTCATCGCCCACCACTGATTTGGAAACGGTCCTCGAAAGGGGACCGTTTTTGCTTGGGCCCATTTCATGGGATTCGAACCCACAAGGGTGCGGAGCTGAGGAAACGCGAAGCGTTTTCCAGCGCAGCACGCGAGGGCCGCAGGCCCGAAGCGAGAGCGGGCGGCGCCAGCCGCACGCGACATCCCTCATCGCCCACCACTGAATTGTTAGGCCCCCAGCGATGGAGGCCTTTCTTTTTTTCAGGCCCAGCGCATGGGATTCGAACCCGCCAGCACGTCCGTCACAAAGGCCGTGGCCAAAAAATGGCAAAAATGAGTACTGTTACTAATTTTGTAGCAGCGATTTTTGGGTTTCGCTGGGTAAATCTAGCCCTGAATCAGCGATTTGAAGCCTTTGCTAGCTGTTTCCCCATTAGCATAACTGAACATGTGTGGTCTAACTAATCCTAGATAGTCGGTTTCATATGAGATTCAGCTGGTGACAGTACTCACATTTGGCATTTTTTGTCCAAAGGCTCTCCTGGCCATTGCAGATTTGTGGCAAAACGGGCTCCAGACCGCTGAATCGTGCCGCATATGGCACATCCGCAGTCCGGAACCCGGTCCAAATTGAGTTATTGCGCCGCGTTAGCCCAAGACACCCGCCAGGATCTCGATTAGGCTGTCCACGTCGGCCTCTTCGCACACGAGCGGCGGCAGGAAACGCAGCGTATGGGCACCCGTAGCGTTAATCACGGCACCGGCGGCCAGCGCGCGGGCAACAATATCATGCGCGTCGCCCGCGGCATCATCCAAATCACAGCCGAGCATCAAGCCGCGGCCACGCACCTCGGTCACGTTCGGCAGCTTGGCGAGCTTTGCCTCCATATAGGCGCCTACCTTGGCAGCATGGTCGGCATAATCGCCGCGCACGAGCGCGGAGAGCGTCGCGGCGCACGCCGCGACAGCCAAGCAGCTACCGCCAAAGGTCGAGCCGTGGTCGCCCGGCTTAAACACGTCGGCAATCTCCTTCTTTGCTACGACGGCACCCATGGGCACGCCATCGGCAATGCCCTTGGCAAGGCTCATGATGTCGGGTTCCACGCCATAGGTTTGGAATGCAAACGGCTTGCCGGAGCGGAAGATGCCGCACTGGACCTCGTCGGCTATAAGCACGGCGCCCACTTCGTGTGCCAGGTCGCGCGCTGCCGCCATAAACTCCTCGGTCATGGGGTGCACACCGCTCTCGCCCTGAATCGGCTCGAGCATCACGGCACAAATTTCGCTCCCCAGCTGCTTAAAGATCGCACGCAGTTCATTGATATCGTTGGGCGTACAGGCCACAAAGCCACCCGGCAGCGGGCGGAAACTATCCTGCAGCCAATCCTGCATGGTGGCAGCAATGGTCTCGAGCGTACGGCCGTGGAAGCCGCCGCGCATGCACACGATAGTGTTGCCGCCGTTACCGGCACGCTTGGCGTACAGGCGCGCAAGCTTCATCGAGCCCTCATTGGCCTCGGCGCCGGAGTTGGCAAAGAAGGTCTCCCAAACCTGCTCATCCGCAGCCGGGGCACCAAGAGCAGCTGCCGTGGTCTCATCGCCGGCGGCAATGGCATCGGCAAGCACGCGTGCACCATCTAAGTCGTCGTTGGCAAGCTTGGACAGCAGCGCCGCGACCTGTCCACGCTGCTCGATGTAGAAGTAATTGGAGACATGCATGAGCTTTTTGGTCTGTGCCTCGAGCGCCGAGAGCACAGCCGGGTCGCCATGACCTAGGCTGCACACGCCGATGCCGGCAAGAAAGTCGAGGTACTCACGACCATCGTCGCCGGTGAGCTTCATGCCGTGACCCTCGACAAACTCGACCGGAGAGCGGCCAAAGGTATGCATAACGTAATGGGATTCAAGCGATTGCTGAGCTGCAAGTGACATGGGATGCCTTTCGTTGAGCGCCGGACGGCGCAGGCCTATGGGTGCAGAAATGGGGCGGCTGCGGTCAGCTAGACCGTCTGGAGCTTCTCGACCTCGTCGAGGTTCTCGGCCAGACGCGCCGCAAAGGTCGAAAGCGGATGCGGATGCGTATCGAACTCGTAGGCCGTCTCGGTGGAATGGATCACGGTGCCGACGCCGGCATCGGTCAGCAGCTCCAGCAGCAGCGAATGCGGCGTGGTGCCGTTGATGATGTGGGCACGAAATACACCGCCGGCAAGCGCATCGACGGCCGCGCGCAGCTTGGGAATCATGCCCTTATCGACCTCGCCGCCGTAGAGCATCTCATTGACCTCGTCGAGCGTCAGGTTGGAGATAAGCGAATCCTTGTCGCCAAAGTCCTTGTACAGACCGTCGACATCGGTCAAGAAAATCGCTTTGTGCGCATGGAGCGCCGCCGCAACGGCACCGGCGGCGGTATCGGCGTTGATGTTGAAGAAACCGCCGTCCTCCCCCGCCGCGACGGTAGCGATGACGGGGATGTACTCGCTATCGAGTAAGCGCTCGATATAGTCGGTGTTAACGTGCGTCACTTTGCCCACGCGACCGAGCTCGGGGTCGAGCGGCTCGGCGATGAGCGTGCCGGCATCGCTGCCCGACACGCCCACGGCCAGGTTGCCGTGGTGGTTGATGGCAGCAACCAGCTCCTGGTTGACCTTGCCGCCCAGTACCTCGCGCACGATATCCATGGTCGCCGGCGTGGTCACGCGCTGGCCGTTCTTAAACTCGACGGGAATATCGTAATGGCTCAGCGCCTCGTTGATAGCCTTGCCGCCACCATGCACGATGACGGGACGCATACCGATGATCTTGAGCAGGACGATGTCGCTCATCACGTCGCGGCGCAGCTGCTCGTCGACCATGGCGGCTCCGCCATATTTGATAACAACCGTCTTGCCGGTCAGGTTCTTAATCCACGGCAGCGCTTCGAACAGCAGCTGCGCGGTTGCTTCGTTGGATTCGCTCGATCGACAATCGCGTGCGAATTTCATATTCTGCCTCGTCTTTCGTATCGTTATCGCGCCGTGCTCCGCTGTCCGCAATCGCGGCAAGATGCGCAGCGTGCCTGGAATCTAGGAACGGTAGTCGCCGTTGATGGAGATGTACTCATGCGTGAGGTCGCAGGTCCACACGGTCGTTGCCGCGTCGCCTGCGCCCAGGTCGGCCGAGATCACGATCTCGGGCGCCTCGAAACGTCGTAGAGCCTCGTCCTCGTCAAAGGGAACAGTCAGACCGTCGCGACAGACAGGCATGCCCATCATGTCGATGGAAACGTCTTCCTGATTAAACTTCACGCCGCACTTGCCAAGCGCCATAGCAACGCGGCCCCAGTTGCAGTCGTGGCCGGCGATGCAGGTCTTAACGAGCGGCGAGTTGGCAACGGCACGGGCGGCGATATCGGCCTCCTCGTCGTTAGCGGCGCCGGTAACGTTGACCGTAACAAGCTTGGATGCGCCCTCACCATCGGCGGCGATATTGCGCGCCAGGCTCTCGCACACCTCGTGCACGGCAAATGCCAACTCGTCAAAGGCATTGGAGCCCTCGACGATCGGCTCGGCATCTGCGGCAGCGGCACCGGAGGCAAGCATGGTGCAGGTGTCGTTGGTCGAGGTGTCGGAATCGACCGTTACCTTGTTAAAGGTCTGCTTGACGGTCGAGAGCAGCAGGGCATGAAGTGCCGCAGGCTCGACGGGGGCATCGGTAGTGATAACTGCGATCATGGTGGCCATGTTGGGCATGATCATGCCCGAGCCCTTGCACATTCCGCCTACCGTATAGACATTGCCCGCATGACCCGCAGCCTCACTGACGTAGGACACGGCGTACTCCTTGGAGTGCGTGTCGGTCGTCATGATGGCGCGAGCGGCATCGGCGCCACCGTGGGCGGAGAGCGCCTCGTAGGCAGCAGGAATGGCGGTCTCAAACGTGTCGATCGGCAGAATCTGGCCAATCACGCCCGTGGAGGCGACCAGAATCTGCTGGGGCTCGCAGCCGATGACCTGCGAGGCGATGTTGCAGGTCTCGAGCGCGCAGGCAAGACCGGTCTCACCCGTGGCGGCGTTGGCGTTGCCGGAGTTGACCGAAACGCCGGCAATGACGCCGTAGCCCTTGTCGGCGCCGCCCAAGTTGGCACGGCTCACCTGCACGGGCGCCGCACAAAAGCGGTTAGTCGTAAACACGCCGGCACCGGGACAGGGTTTATCGGGGACGACGAGCGCGTAATCCAGGCGCTCGGGATTCTTGCGGAATCCGGCATGGATGCCCGCCGCCTTAAAGCCGGCTGCCGCCGTTACGCCGCCCTCTACGGCACGAATCTTGATGTCGAACTGCTCAGCATTCATCGTCTTTACGACTCCTTATGTCAAACAAAAAATGGACATCGGTTGGTGCGCCATGCCAGCCACAATCATGAGACCAGCTTAAGAGTGGCGCCCCACTCGATGCCCGACTACCAAATCGTTAACAATCGAATGTGCTACACCGGGCACGCCACTGTGGGCAAGCCTCGTCGCTCGTCAAAACCAAAGACGACGTTGGCGCACTGGACCGCCTGGCCTGCTGCACCCTTGCACAGATTGTCGATGGCGCCCGTAGCCACCAGAACGCCCGCGCGCTTGTTGAGCGCGAGGCCGATCTGGGCGGCGTTGGTACCGACGACCGAAGCCGTCTTGGGCTGCTGGCCGGCATCGAGTACGCGCACGAAGGTGCGACCGGCGTAGAACTGCTGGTAATGGTCGACAACGTCCTCAAGGGTCAAGGTATCGATAGCCTGCGGCGTGAGCGGCATCGTCACCGTGGAGAGCAGACCACGCTTGAGCGGTGCCAGGTGCGGGGTAAAGACGACGCGATCGGTCAGGCCAAGGATTTGCTCAATCTCGGGCGTATGGCGATGCTTGCCCACGCCGTAGGCCTCCAAATTCTCGTCGGCGCTGCAAAAATGCGTACGAGCGTTGCAGGACTTGCCGGCACCCGTCACACCGCTGATGGCATCGACAATCACGGGACCGTTCTCGGCCACCCAGCCCGCACGCACGGCAGGAGCGGCAGCAAGGCTCGTTGCGGTGGGATAGCAGCCGGCGCAGGCGACCAACACGGACCTGCCAGCGGCATGGCCAGAAGCAGCGGTCTCTAAGTCCTGACAGAACAGCTCGGGCAGGCCAAAAGCGCGGGTCTTGAGCAGCTCGGGGCTCGTATGCTCGGCGGCATACCATGTCTCAAAGACGGACGCGTCGTTCAGACGGTAGTCGGCCGAAAGATCAAAGCAGGAGACGCCCGATGCAAGCAGCGCGGGCACCTGTGCCATGGCAGCCGTGTGCGGCACGGCAAGAAAAACCGCATCGCAGCTCTTGAGCTCGGGGGCGTCATGCGTGGTGAAAACCAGATCGCTCACACCAGCAAAGCTCGGATACACCGCGGACAGCGGCTGGCCGGCATCGGCGTTGGACGTAATGGCAACAAGTTCAAACTCGGGATGACCGAGGACGAGGCGAATGAGCTCGGCTCCGGCATATCCAGCCGCGCCGACGATTCCAACCTTCAAAGACATATCAGACTCCTTGTCTGCGATTTATGCACCGATGCGCATTTCGCAGCGGTCGTTATGAAGTGGGTTGAAACTTTAGCACCAAAAGATGCATGATTACGTAAATGGCTTGCATATTCATGCATTGAAACATTCCCGACACATTCGCTTGAAGGAATTGACAAATGGAGCGGGCCCCGTATTGACCGGCGCTCCTAACGGCGCCGGGCAATACGGGGCCCGCCCATGCGAAAACCAAGTTGTTAGGATGAGCCAGCTGGCTAGAGCTCGACCGGCACCCATTCGTCGTGATTGCAGATAAAAGCCTCGGGATCCTCGACGCTAAAGAAGACGAGCGTGGGGTCGTTAGGCCCCTCATAGTGCTCGCCCAGGTGCTCTAGATGCTTCCACCCGGCTTCGCGCATTTCGCCTAAAGCCCGGTCATCCAAGCCGGCACGCCCGCGCAAGATGAGCCAGCCATGGCCCGGCCACCAACTCGTGGCCTCAAAGCGCTGGTTTTGCAGCAGCTCTTGCCACACATCTTTGGTGCGCGCTGTTACAAACCACAGCTTGCCATCCTGGATCTGCGCAAACGAAAACGGACGCACATGAGGTTGTCCGTCAACGCTCGTCGCCAAATACCATGCCGGCACCGACGTCAGATACTCCAACACCGTATTCAATCCGTCCATGTGTCCTCCTAGCGCTAGCTAATTCGGAACGGGTAGTTAATTTGAGACGCGCTAGAGCTCCAGGCGCTCCTCGCTGCCGTCGATATCACAGAAGCGCGCGGCAATGTTGCGGACCGAAAAGAAAGCAAGGCGGCCGTCGTTGGCACTCTCGTGTTCCTCGCCGATGCCCACCATGTGCTTAAAACCCGCTTGACGCACCTTGTCGCTCGCAACTGCGTCGTCCTCAAGTGCGGCTTCGCCGGTCAATACGATCCAGCATTCCCCCGGCTTCCAGCCCGAGAGCTCAAACTTGGGATTCGCACTCAGCTCCGCCCACACATCCTTGTCGCGCGACGTGCAAAACCACAGCTTACCTTCATCGACCATGGCAAACGAAAACGGCCTCACGCGAGGCTGATGCCCGTCGGCCACATCGGTCGTGGCCAGATACCACGCCGGAATGCGCCTGAGATACGAGCAGGCGCGCTCAAGCTGAGCCGTGCGGTCGTTGTCGGTCATAGGGACCCCTTTCTTGCGCTCGAATCGCGCCTAAACAAGTTGAAGGTTGACGACGATGACACACGCAAACAGCAGCATCGTCACCACCGCAGCCAGCGCATCCCCGCGGCGAAATGCAAGCGCATGCAGACGCGTGCGGCCCTGCTCGCCGTGATAGCAGCGTGCATCCATGGCGGCAGACAGCGTCTCGGCATGACGGAACACGCCCGTGAACAGTGGAATCGCCACACTGCCGAGCATACGCACGCCGCCGAGCGGGCCACCCGTTACGCGTGCACCGCGGCTTGCCTGCGCATCGGCCGTCTGCTTCATCTCGGTGGCGAACTGCGGCATAAAGCGCAACGCGATGCCCATGATCATGCCGAGCTCATGCGCCGGAAGCCCCACGCGCGCAAACGGTGCGAGCAGACGCTCAAAGCCCGCGGTGAGGTCGAGCGTCGGTGTGGTGAGCGTAATGGCGCTCATGCCGGCCATCATCAGGGTCAGGCGACACGCCATAAAGGCGGCAGAACGCAGTGAGCCCTCGCTTATCTGCAGAAAGCCGAGCTGCCACAGGATGCGCCCACTCTGATCGGTAAACAAGTTGAGCACCGCGACCACGACGACGATTGCCAGCAGCGGCGCCATCGACGACAGAACGCGACGAGCCGGCACCCGGGACACGGCATAGATCAGCACGACGAAAATTGCGACAGGGGCCAATCCGCGGAAGCCGCCGACGGTCAGCGTCGTGATCAAAAACACAAAGCCCAGGAGCAGCTTGGTGCGCGGATCCAGGCGATGGATCGCGCTATCGCTCGGATAGTAGCTGCCAAACGAAAACGCCTCCATCAGCAACCCTCCTCTCGCGCGACCGTTTCGGATTTGGCCTTGTCCGAGACGTTAGAAGAACCGCCTGAGCGACCGATCGGCAAATCTGCCAACTCGTCGGCCAACGACTCAACCGTATAGAGCCCGCCGCGATGCAGCGGCACGCCCGCTTCCGCGAGCGCCAACGCCATGCGCTGGGCAGCGGGAACACCCAAGCCGATTGATTTAAGCTCATCCGCATGCGCAAAAACCTGAGCGGGCGTGCCCTCAGCAAACACCGCGCCCTCGTTCATCACGACAATACGATCGCAGCAATTGGCAAGGTCATCCATACTGTGTGAGACCATGACGACGGTCAGGCCCCCATGGTGAAGTCGATCGATGAGCTCCAGGAAATCACTGCGCGCCGCCGGATCGAGCCCCGCCATGGGCTCATCGAGTACCAGGACCTCGGGCTCCATGGCAAGCACGCCAGCAAACGCCACGCGCCGCTGTTGGCCACCCGAAAGCTCAAAGGGACTCTTGTCGCCCACCGTGGCCAAGTCGAGGCCCACGCGCGCGAGCGATGACTCAACGCGGCGCGCGACCTCGGCCTGCGACAAGCCAAGGTTGTGCGGGCCAAACGCCACGTCCTGCGTCACGGTTTCGGCAAACAGCTGACGCTCGGGATATTGAAACACCACGCCGACCTTGGCCTTAACCGCGGCGGCATCTTTCTTGTTTGCCAGGTCGAGCCCCAACGCGTAAACGGAACCCTCCTGGGGGCGAATCAAACCGTTGAGATGCTGGACCAGCGTCGACTTACCCGAACCGGTATGGCCTGCTAAGCCCAGGAACTCGCCGCGACGCACCGTCAGCGATACATCGCGCAGCGCCCACGGGCTGCTGGGGTCGTTTCCCCAGAGAGCCTGTTTGCTCGATTTGCCCGCAACGGCCGAGCGCTTATGCCAGCGGCGACGCTCGCGGGCGCTCAGCGAGTAACTATGCGAGAGGTGCGAAATCTCGATGACGGGCTCCGACGCGGCTGTCCCGTCGGTTGCAGAGGAGGCGTTGTCGAGCACACGAGAATCGGATGCAGAAGGCCGCCCTGCGGTGTCTTCCCCACTCCGGTCGGCATATACCTGCGCAATCTCGGCGACCATATCCGCCTCGCGCACCTGCGCATGAACGGGCACGCCCTTCGCACGAAGCGCCGTGCCCAAGCAGCACGACGCCGGCATATCCAGGTTGAGCTCCGCGAGCTCATCTGCCCGCGTCAGAATCTCCTCGGGCGTACCGAGCATGGCAACGCGCCCCGCCCGAAATACCGCGACACGATCGGCCTCGGCGGCCTCTTCCATAAAGTGCGTAATCATCACGATGGTCATGCCGCGATCGTGCAACGCGTGGCAAGCCTTCATGAGGCCCTTGCGTCCACGCGGATCGAGCATCGAAGAAGCCTCGTCCAAGATGAGCACGCGCGGTTCCATGGCGAGCACACCGGCAAGCGCCACGCGCTGCTTTTGGCCACCCGAGAGCGCGTGGGTCTCGTGGCGCTCAAAGCCCACCAGGCCCACGCCCTTCAGCGCCTCGCGTACACGCTGTGCTATTTGTGCCGATGGCACGCCCAAGTTTTCGGGACCAAAGGCAACATCGTCCTCGACAAGCGTCGCCACCAGCTGATCATCCGGGTTCTGGAACACCATGCCCGCAGTCGAGCGGATGTCGTAGACCAGCTCGGGATCGGACGCGTCCATGCCGTTGACGCGCACCGTTCCCGTATCGGGCTGCAGCAGCGCGTTCAAATGCTTGGCGAACGTCGACTTGCCCGACCCGTTGCCGCCGAGGATGCAGAAAAACTCGCCATCCTCGATGTTCAGATCGATGCCGTCGAGTGCCGGTACGGCACCGTCATAGCTAAAGGAAACGCCCCGACACTCAATCATGCGCGGCCTTTGACCTGGTCCTTTTTAGGCGTGATGAGGTTGGAGACTGCTTTATACACCGCTAGCGTCAACACCGAGTTAAGCACGGTCTTGATAAGGTTGAACGGCAGCACGGCAGGAACCATGAGCGGGGCGATCACATCGACCGAGCCATACCAGAACCAAACGCCGATGGTCAGATTCGCAACCATGGACAGCGCCGTAGCGGCAATAACGCCCAGCACCAGGCCAATCACAGCACCCTTATAGGTATGCATCTTTTGGTAGACGATAGCCGCAGGCAGAATATAGCCCAGCGTGGCAACCAAGTTCATAAGCGCACCGACCCAATCGCCCGTGGTAAGCGCATGGATAACGATCGCCATAGCGGCAACAGCGGTGCCGGCACCAGGGCCATACGCAAATCCACACACCATCGCTGGCACCAGCGACGGGTCATACGTCAAAAACGGCGCCGAGGGAAGGATGGGCAGCTGCACATACATAAAGAGCGCGCCCAAGGCACACATGAGCGCCATGGTTACGAGCTGTTTGGTGCTCCACCTATTCGTGTTCTCAAAATGGATATGCTGCGACTGTTCAGACATAAGATCACCTGCCTCTTTCATCCGGACTCTAACCGTTGGTACTGGGATCTCACCAGTTCAGCCGGCATGCGAACCAACGCACACCCGGGTCGCGGACTCATCGGCTCGGTCGCAGGTCCTCGCCTGCGCCACGGCACCCCTTTGGCACCGCCCGATTTACCGCCAGTGGGGAATTTCACCCCGCCCTGAAACAGCAATTGCAAGTGTAGCACGAGCAATCGTTCGCGCAAGTATGCCAAGGGTAATTTGTGGCGGGGACCAGTTGCCGCAACAACCACGTCCTCCATCCACCCCAAAGCAGCGCGCCTTTCGCGCAAAGCGCGAAACAGCGACCGGGATACGTACCCCCATCAACCACGTCCTCCACCGCCCGCCGACCTCAAGGCCGTAAACGCAGGGAATCCGGGGGCGTGACGGGGGCTTCTCTCCGGAACATTCCGCAGGACGCAAAGAGGCTCCGCAGCGCGAAGCGCGATGCGGAGCCTCTTTG
>UQMY01000050.1 GCA_900542325.1 uncultured Collinsella sp.
TCAATTTCAAGGGCGCGACCAGAAGGTCAGCGCCCTTTCATTTCACGTCACCTTGGCGCAAATGCGGCTCGCTCGCTGGCATTAGCGCTGCATCGGCGTTAACGTTGCTGTACTAGATAAGCTTTGTTGATTCCAGCTTTTCGATGATCCAGTCGTTGGCTTTGATGACCGGACGGCGGAAGACGACGCCCAGGGCCAGCGACGGAATCAGATAGCTCGCCAAGATACCCAGCTCGACCCAGTACTCCATATGATACGCACCGGCCATGGCGGCATGCATGGCGTTGATGCCGTGGGTGAACGGCAGGAACGGATAGATCGCCTGGAACACGGGGCCGGTCATCTCGATGGGGAACGTGCCGCCCGAACCGCCGACCTGCATGACCAGCAGCACGACGGCGAGCGCCTTGCCGATATCGCCAAACGACACGGTGAGCGTGTAGACGATATTGGAGAACACGAGACTCGCGACCCAGCCCGCCAGCACAAACTGCAGCGGGTTGTCGCACTGAATGCCAAAGAACAGAATGTCGCCCGCGCACACGAGCGTTGCCTGCAGCAGGGCCAAACCGCCAAAGAACAGGTAACGGCCCAGGTAGATCTCGTGCAGGCGTACGGGGATGAGCTCGTTGATAAGTTCATCGTCAACCGACACCTTCATCATGGCTGCCAGCACGATCGAGCCGACCCACAGCGACAGAATCGTGTAGAACGGTGCCATGGCCGAACCGTAGTTGCGGATCGGATAGACCGGCTTGCGGTCGAGCGCGACGGGGCCGGAAAGCGACACGGCGAGGCCCTCGGGGTCGTTGCCAATCATTGTCTTAATCATGGCCAGGTCACCCGACATCAGAGCGCTATCAAGCTCGTCCTTAAAAGCGCTGATCTTGTCCGACGCCTCGCCCAACTGATCAGAAGCCTTGTTGACCAGCGTCGCAGCCTTGGAGAGGCCCTTTGCGAGCGAGCCAGAGGCGTCGGTCAGACCGCTCACAGCGCTATCCAAGTCACCCGAGATACCGTTCAGGGAATCCAGAACGCCCGAAATGGTCTTCTTGAGCTCCTTGGCCTTAACCGAGAACGTGGAATCGTAGTCGGACTTGGCTCCCGAGATACCCGTCTTGGCATCGGCGATGGCCTGGTCGACCTCGGCACGCGAGTTGTTGACCTCCGCCATGCCGTCCGAAAGGGACTTTGCGGTCGCCGTCAGGTCCTTCGCATTGTTGCGGTACTCCACGGCAATTCTGCCCAGCGACGTCGCAGCGGACTCGAGACCGTCTTTGAGCTTGTCATCACTCACCTGGTCGGCAAGGTTGCGGAGCTGATCGGCCATCGCATCGATATCGTCAGCACGCGTATTGAGCGCCGCTGCGGCTTCGTTGAGCTGAGACACCGTAAGGTAAACATGCTGATTCGCGGCATCGAATGCCTTCGCAAGCTCGGCGGACACGTTGTCGAACGAGCCCGCGCTTCCGTCAATCGCCGCGTCAACGGCATCGTTGGCGGCCTTGAGCGCTTCCTTGGAATCATTGATGCCGCTCTTGGCGTGCTCCATCAGCTGCTTCGTCGACTCATCAACGGTGCCCGTCTGCTTGAGCATGCCGCCCGCCGATGTCAGTGAATCGGACGTGGAGCTCAAAATGCCCGCGAGCGACGTCGCACTCGCCTGAACGTCCTGCAGGTCCTCGACCGAATCGCCCAGCGTCGAGGACAGATTGGCGATAAAGTTGCTCACCTGGTCGGTACTCATATAGTCGAGCAGGCTGGACACGGTCTTAAGGCCGATGGTCGTGATGGTCTTGGTAAAGGTCTCGTTGACCTGACTCTGGACGGCGCTCGAGCCCTTTTCGGTCACGATCTGGGCGATGGCGTTGGCCTTCTGGTTCTCGTAGAACTCGATATCGGCATGCTTCACGTCGGTCGAGAAGAGCGTCATCATGTCGGAGCTAAAGCTCTTGGGGATTACGACGGCCGCATAGTAAGCGCCCGACTTAACACCGTCGATAGCCTTATCGCGATCGTTGAGCACAACCCAGTCAAAGTTCTCGTTACCATGCAGAGCGGCCGTCACGTTTTCGCCCACGTTGATCTCGACGGGAATCAGGTCGCTCTCGTAGCCCTCGTCGGTATTGACCACGGCAATCTTAAGGTTGCCGGTGTTGCCGTACGGGTCCCAGCTGCCGGCGATGTTAAACCATGCGTAAAGGCACGGCACGATGATCAGACCCATCACGACAATCAAGCCGATCACGGAGTGAGACACGTTTTGGACGTCGCGCTTAAACAGATGCAGGATGTTCTTCATTTATGCCTCACCTCCTTTTGAGTGCTTGCCAAGCGGGGCGTCATCCTCATTCATCACAAACGTGTCGTCCCCGTTTGCGGGCACATGGTGCAGATCGTGGTGAATGGACTGGTCGGCAGCCTGATCCTTGGATTTAGAGCCTCGCTCGCTGGCATTCAGGCCAAACATGCGACGGGCGGCAGGGATCGCCGCTGTGTGCTCGCGCATCTCGCGGCGCAGGTCCTCGTCCGAAAGCGCCGAGATGCGCATCTGGGTGTTGAGGCTTGCGCGGATGTACTCGATATTGATCAGCCAGCCGCAAATGACAATGACGGAGATAATCCAAATGACCAGCAGGATAATCTTGCCGTTATTGTCGATATCGAGAACCGTCGACAGCACAAAGAGCAGGACCTGGACGCCTACCACGGCGGCAAAACCGCCCTTGATGTAGTAGGGGTAACGGTGCTCAAAAGTCACCGCATGGTCGAGCACCTCGCGACGGTACGAATCCGAATCGAGCACGACGCGCATGGCTGTGCGCAGCGAATAGCGCTGACGCGGCAGGTCATTGGACTCGCAGATCATAAGGCCCGTCGTGGAAAGCTGCTTGTCAAAGAGCAGGTTGAGGTTGAGCAGCAGCGGACGCAGCTGCAGACCGATAAAGAGCGCCACGATCAAGAACACGCCCAGAATGCACAGGTTAAACAGGTAGTTGAACGAGTACATGCCGCCGACCGTCTCGCGCAGCAGATTGATGCCGTAGGTAAAGGGCAGCAGCGGATGCAGCCACTGGAAGAAGCCGGGCATCATCTCGATGGGATACATGCCCGACGAACCCGGAATCTGCACGATAACCAGAATGACGCCAATCGCCTTGCCGATATGCTTAAACGTAGTGGACAGCGCGTAGATGATATTGACGTACGTGAACGAGATAGCGATGCCGCCCAGCACGAACAGCAGCGGGTTGATGCACTGCACGCCAATGACCAGATCACCCACGGTTACGATGATGGCTTGGAACGCGCCCAGCATTACCAGCAGCAGCCAGCGGCCAAAGTAGCCCTGACGCGCGGTAAAGCTGCCGATGCCCTCGCGGTCGACCTCGAGCTTGTAGATGGCGATGAGCACGTAGCCGCCCACCCAAAGCGCCAGATTAGTGTAGAAGGGGGCGATGCCCGAACCAAAGCTCTTGACCGGATAGATCGACTTGGACGTCAACTCAACCGGAGATGCCATGAAATCTGCCACGTCATTGACGTCGACGCCCATGAGGTCGGCTAACTCGCCCATAGACTCAGAGGTCTGCAGCGCCGCAATGTCATTGGCGGCGGTCGCGAGCTTGTCCTGAACCTTGGCAAGGGAGGCGTCGGTTTGGGACAGCGTGGTCTTTGCCTGCTTGAGCGTGGCGTCGAGCTGCGCCAGCGTGCCGCGCGCGCTCGCTATCGTGGGGGTCATACCCGACACAATGCCGGTCAAATCGCCCGAAACGGCGGCAAAGGAGTCAAGCGCGCTCGAAGCCTTCGGAAGTGCGTTCTGACCCAGATCGGTCTGAGCCTGACCGAGGTTAGCCGTACCGGTCTGAATTGCCGCGTTGAGTGCGTTACTCGCGTTCGAGATTGCCGTAGCGTCGTTTGCCATGGCGCTCGACTGTGCAGAAAGGCCATCCTTGATGCTCTGCAGCTTCTGGTTTTGCTCGCGAAGCGAATCGATGGTCGATACAATGCGCGCGTCAATTTCCTCGGAACCTGTCGACGTGTCATTAACGAGAATCTCCAAGTGCCCGATAACGGCCTTATTGTGATCGATCGTCGCCTGGAGAGACTCGAGCGAGTTGTCGATGCGGGTGGTCGTAGATGTGACCGTACCCGTCAGCTTGCCAATCGCAGCGTTCGCGGAGGCTGACGTCTTGGTGAGCGCAAGGCTGCCCTCCGAAAGTGCCTTGGAGAGCGAGGTGATGGACTTGCCAGCCGTGGTGCGAGCCTCGCCCAGCAGATTATTACCCTGAGCGATTGCCTGCGTTAGCGAAGGCGCCTGCCCCTGCAGGCCCGCCAGCGCAGCATCGGCCGAAGCAATCGAGCTGCTTGTCTTGTCGATGGCGGTGTTCATGTCGCCGATGGAATCACGTACTTCGCCCAGGGTATCAGACGCCTCGGACACCGAGTCCGCCAGCGAATCCTGGGTCTGGGTTGCCTTGTCTTTAAGGTCGATGCCGGCATCCTTGGCGATGCCCGCTACGGTCTCGCCCACCGTGGAGACAAACTCCGAGTTGATCTGCTCCTCGATGGTGTTGGCACCGGTATCGGTGACCTTGGGCGCAATGGCGCTCTTCTTCTCATTGACGTAATAGGTGAGCTTCGGCTGATGGTAATTGCCATCGAGCATCGAGACAAGATTGTCGGAGAAGTTCTTGGGGATTACGATCGCCGCGTAGTATTCCCCGCTCTCGACACCCTCTTTGGCATCGGCAGCCGAGTCGACGAAGGTCCAGCCCAGCTGATCGTTTTCCTTGAGCTGGTCGACCACCTTATCGCCCGCATTGAGCTCGCCCACTAGGTCGTTCTGGGTGCCCTGATCGTTGTTGGCGATAGCGATTTTAATGCCCTGGGTGTTTCCATATGGATCCCAGTTAGCCACGATGTTGTACCAAGCGTACAGCGAGGGGATAACGCACACGCCCAGGGTAACCACCAAGGCGACGGGGTTCACAAGCAGTCGCTTAATGTCGCGCTTGAATATCGCAAAGGAGACCTTTGCATCGGATAGTTTGCTGCCGAGACTCACGCTTGGACCATCCATCCTGTCGTTGAATCAAATCGTACTATCAACAACCATTGTACGTAGGCGCTTTAGCGTCTCGAAGCACAATGGTATTGAGTTTTGCGGGTAGCAATATACTACGAAGATTAGTTAACGTACAGTTGTACAGTATCTCAAATTTCAGCAGGTCGCAAAACCACAACCCGCACAAATTAACAATCCGAATAGTCATCGGGGGCGTTCTTAAACGACCAGTCAAACAAGAACGTCCCCCAACGACCACTTTTTCTCCGTCCCCAAGGGATCATTATTGGACCGTCGATGTTTTGGTAATGCCAGCGAGCGGTCACCAGAGCGAACAAATTGGCATGAAAAGAGGACGGCATAGACCTTCTGGTCATGCCGTCCTCTTTGAATGACAAGTTGTCGCTCTGGTGCCCGCGCAGCGTCGGCTGGTCCGCCGTTCGTTAGAACGGCGGAACGAAGGGCAGCGTCGAGTAGTTACGCGGTTCGTAGAACCGCGTAACCCCCTAGTTACATCAGTTCGCAAATAGCCGCAGCGAAGGCTACGGGGTCCTCGGGGAGGATGCCCTCGACGAGCAGGGCCTGGTCGTAGAGCAAGCCGGAGTACTGCTTGATCTTGTCGGCGTCGCCCGCCTTCTGGGCAGCGACGAGCTTGGCGAAGACCGGGTGCTTGGCGTTGAGCTCGAGCACGCGCTGGCTCTTAGGCATACCGTCGGGCGCGCCCTCGGGACCCTTCTGAAGCACCTTCTCCATCTCGAGCGAAAGCGGACCCTCGGTGGTGATGCAGGCGGGAGCGTCAGTCAGACGCGCAGAGACGGCAACCTTCTCGACCTTGTCGCCGAGCGCCTCCTTCATGGCACCAAAGAGGTCCTCGTTCTCCTTGGTGGCGTCCTCGGCCTCCTTC
Organism: uncultured Collinsella sp.; assembly: GCA_900542325.1. Classification (GTDB taxonomy): domain Bacteria; phylum Actinomycetota; class Coriobacteriia; order Coriobacteriales; family Coriobacteriaceae; genus Collinsella. The sequence goes on from UQMY01000050.1 coordinate 5,973, forward strand.
TTCTCGTCATCGGTCGCCAAGTCAAGATCGCCGGTCGCGACGTTCTTAAGCTCCAGGTGACGATCCTCGACCTCAGGCTCAGCGCCATCGGAAACTGCCTTCTCGGCAGCCTCGCGAGCAGCGTCATCCTCGTAGACCTTGGGCATATCGGCAGCCACGTACTCACGCATGGCCTGGAAGGTGAACTCATCCACGTCCTGCGTCAGCAGCAGTACATCGTAGCCGCGGTCGAGCACGCCCTTCACGACGGGCATCTTGGCTAGACGCTCGCGCGAATCGCCGGCGGCATAGCAGATTGCCTTCTGGCCCTCTGGCATGCCCTTGGCGTACTCGGCCAAGGTGATCATCTTCTGCTCCTTGGCAGACCAGAACAGTAGCAGGTCGGCGAGCTCATCGGCCTTCATGCCATAGCTCGAGTAGATGCCGTACTTAAGGCCGCGGCCAAAGTTCTCAAAGAACTTCTCGTAGGCCTCGCGGTCGTTGTCGCGCATGTCCTCAAGATCGGCAGTGATCTTCTTCTCGACACGCTTGGCAATGGCCTTGAGCTGACGGTTCTGTTGCAGCGTCTCACGCGAAATATTGAGCGTCACGTCGGCAGAGTCCACGACACCGCGCACAAAGTTGTAGTAGTCGGGCAGCAAGTCGTCGCACTTCTCCATAATCAGCACGTTGGAACTGTAGAGCGCCAGGCCCTTCTCGTAGTCCTTGCTGTACAGATCGAACGGGGCGCGACCCGGCACAAACAGCAGCGCATCGTACTCAAGCGTACCCTCGGCATGGAAGCTGATAGTGCGCGCGGGATCGTCAAAGTCGTGGAACGTGGACTTGTAGAACTCGTTGTAATCCTTCTGCTCAACGTCGGAGCTGCGCTTTTTCCAAATCGGCGTCATGGAGTTGATGGTCTCGAGCTCCTGGTAGTCCTCGTACTCGGGCTTGTAGTCGTCGCCGGCGTCCTCGGGCTTGGGTTTCTGGCGGCTCTTGCTCACCATCATCTGAATCGGGTAGCGCACATAGTTGCTGTACTGCTGAATCAGGCTCTTGAGGCCCCACTCGGTCAGGAAGCGATCGTAGGTCTCGGCCTCGCCGTCGGCGTCGAGCTTCTCGTTCTCGCGCAGCGTCAGGATGACATCGGTGCCGTGCTCGGCGCGCTCGCCGTCTTCGATGGTGTAACCCTCAAGACCATCAGACTCCCACACGTGAGCGGTGTCCTCGCCATAGGCGCGGCTGACAACCTTTACGTGGCTGGCAACCATAAAGGCAGAGTAGAAGCCCACGCCAAACTGACCGATGATGTCGACATCGGAACCCTGCTGCTCGGCGTTCTCAGTCTTAAACTCCTCGGAGCCGGAATGGGCGATGGTGCCCAGATTGCGCTCGAGCTCCTCGGCGGTCATGCCGATACCGTTATCCGAAATGGTGATGGTACGGGCATCTTTATCAAAGGAAACACGGATGGCCAGGTCGCCCTGGTCGAGCTTGACACTCGGATCCTGCAGGCTCTTAAAGTTGAGCTTGTCGACGGCATCGCTCGCGTTGGAGATAAGCTCGCGCAGGAAGATTTCCTTATTGGTGTAGATGGAGTTGATCATGAGGTCGAGCAATTTTTTGCTCTCGGTCTTAAATTGACGCATGTGCAGTCCTTTCGCGCTACCCCTGTCCGCAAAAAACGGCCCGGTTGCCCGAGCCGCATCGCAGACCTGCTATGTTCAGACTTAGATTTTATAACCCATTAGCGCGCATATATACATACGGAATCGAAAAATTGTATGTCCGAGCGCTCTGATGCGCCAATTGCCAAGGAGTGTCCCAAACTGCCGGCAGGAAAGGAACGTCCCTATCTGCCATCTACGCGCTTGGCCATCCAGGCATGAGGCTGGCCTTCATCCTCATAGTCCACCGGGGCAATCTGCGTGTAGCCCGCCTTTACATAGAGCGGCAGCACGTATTCCTGCGCGTGCAGCTTAATGAGCTTGGCGCCGGCATCACGCGCGGCGGTATCACTGGCCTCGACAATCTTGCTCGCCAAACCGCGACGGCGCATGCTCGGCAGCACGGCCACGCGCCCCATAATGTAGGTCTCCCCCGCCGCGACGCCTTCGTCCAAGTCGCACGCCGGCGACACCGGAGCCTCTGCGTCAGCCGCGCGCTCCAGTTCCTCGGGAAACACGCGCGAGCAGCCGGCAAGCTCGCCGTCTACATAGAGCGTCACATGAATGCAGTTCGGATCCTCGTCGATAGCGTCAAACTCATTCTCGTAGCCCTGCTCGTCCATCAAAACCACCCCTAAAAGGGGTGGTTTGCTCTTAGGGTATAACCCTTGGATT
>UQMY01000051.1 GCA_900542325.1 uncultured Collinsella sp.
CGGCCCTGCCGGGGCGCGAGGCGTAGGGACTACCCACACGAACTCACGAAGGCTCCACTAAAGCCTATCATTTAGGGGCAGGTTTATTTTGGCAGGTTTTACCTGCGGAAACGCCCCGGTTGCGGCATCACGATAAACCGCGCGCCGTTATACACGCATAGCACCCCAAAGGGGGCCGGCCTCATCACAACCCGAGGCCGGCCCCCTTTGCTGTTTTACCTGATAAAACTGACCAAAATAAACCTGCCCCTATTCGGCAGGACGAAGTGGATAAGCCCTTTTCCCAACCGCCGAAGACACACGTAAACAGCATGCCCATGAGGGTATAATTTGCACCGTATGTCCGCACATCGCCTGTGCGCGTACGGTTCTAATCGGGCTGCCGTCTATTTCCGTGGAGGCACGGTTCGGCCGCCCTAACAAGAGAGGGGTTCTATGTATAAGATCCTGGAGAAGACGCAGTTCTCGGAGAAGGTGTTCAAGTTCCGCATTGAGGCGCCTGCAATCGCCAAGCATGCGCACGCTGGACAGTTCCTCATGGTTCGCGCCAACGAGACGGGCGAGCGCGTCCCGTTTACCCTAGCTGGCTGGAACGGTGACGAGGGCTGGGTCGAGTTCATCTTCATGGTGATCGGCAAGACCACCGAGATGCTTTCCACCTACGAGGCCGGCGAGTCGCTGCGCGACGTCGTGGGCCCGCTGGGCGTTCCCACCGAGATGGCCGAGGGCCCCTGCGCCGTCATTGGCGGCGGCGTCGGCCTGGCAATTGCCTTCCCGGTCGCCAAGCACCTGGTCGAGACCGGCCACGAGGTGCACGCCATCATGGGCGCTCGCACCAAGGACCTCCTGCTCATGGAGGACCAGTTCCGCGAGCTCCTCGACGAGGACCACATCCACATCACCACTGACGACGGCTCCTACGGCGAGCAGGGCGTTGTCACCGCTCCGCTGGAGCGCCTGCTGCAGGACAAGGCCGTGAGCCAGGTCTTCTGCGTCGGCCCCGTTCCGATGATGAAGTTCTCGACCCTCACCGCCCAGAAGTACGACACCCCCATCACCGCGTCACTCAACCCCATCATGGTTGACGGCACCGGCATGTGCGGCTGCTGCCGCGTCGAGGTGGGCGGCGTGACCAAGTTTGCTTGCGTCGACGGCCCCGACTTCGATGCCACCCTGGTCGACTGGGATGACCTTCGTGCCCGCCAGGCCGCTTACCGTTCCGAAGAGGGCGAGTCCCTCAAGGCCTATGAGGAAAAGAGCTGCGCATGCCACTAGTTAATGGTCGTTTCGTTGCCGATATGAAGTCGCCCCGCACCCCCGATAACGAGGAGCCGGCCGCCGAGCGCGCCTGCGACTTCCGCCCCGTCGACAAGGGCTTCACCGAGGAGATGGCGCTGGCCGAGGCCGAGCGCTGCCTCAACTGCAAGAAGCCGTTCTGTGTTGAGGGCTGCCCCGTCAACATCAACATCCCCCGCTTTATCGAGCAGATCCGCGCGAAGGACTTCGGCGGCGCTCTCGATACCATCCGCGAGGACTCCATGCTTCCCGCCATCTGCGGCCGCGTCTGCCCGCAGGAGAACCAGTGCGAGGGCAAGTGCATCCGTGGTAAGAAGTCCGAGCCCGTGGCCATCGGCCAGCTCGAGCGCTTCCTGGGTGACCGCCCCGAGCTCGCCTCCACGCCCAAGATGGCCCCCAAGAACGGCAAGAAGGTCGCCGTCGTCGGCTCCGGCCCGTCCGGCATCACCTGTGCCGGCGAGCTCGCCCGCAACGGCTTTGACGTCACCGTCTTCGAGGCTTTCTTCACCGGCGGCGGCGTGCTGGTCTACGGCATCCCCGAGTTCCGTCTGCCCAAGGCAGTCGTCAAGCGCGAGATCGACGGCCTGGAGGACATGGGCGTCAAGTTTGAGTACAACTCCGTCGTGGGCAACATGGCCACGGCCGAGGAGCTGTTCGAGCAGGGCTTCGACGCCATCTACGTGGCGACCGGCGCTGGCCTGCCCAAGTTCCTCAACGTCCCCGGCGAGAACCTGCCCAACGTCTTCTTCGCTAACGAGTACCTCACCCGCGTGAACCTGATGAAGGCCAACAAGTTCCCCGAGTACGACACCCCCACCAAGCACGGCAAGAACGTCGTCGTCTTTGGTGGCGGCAACGTGGCTATGGACGCCGTCCGTACCGCCAAGCGCCTGGGTGCCGAGCACGCCATCATCGCCTACCGTCGTACCGAGGACGAGATGCCCTGCCGTCGCGCCGAGCTGCACCATGCTAAGGCCGAGGGCGTCGAGGTTCTGCCGCTCGTCTCCCCGCTCGAGTTTGTCGCTGGCGAGGACGGCTCCGTGTGCGCCGTCAAGGTCCAGAAGATGGAGCTCGGCGAGCCTGACGAGTCCGGCCGTCGTCGCCCGGTGCCCATCGAGGGCGCCATCGAGGAGATCCCCTGCGACGTCGCGATCTCGGCTATCGGCACCAACGCCAACCCCTTCGCCGCCAAGATCGGCGGCAAGATGGAGCTCAACAAGTGGGGCTACATCGTTGCCGACGAGGAGACCGGCCAGACCACCGATCCCCGCATCTGGGCCGGCGGCGACATCGTCACCGGTGCCGCTACGGTCATTCTGGCGATGGGCGCCGGCAAGAAGGCCGCTGCCTCCATCACCAAGAGCCTGCTGGGCGAGTAATCACCTGCAGCGCTAGCCACCAAACGGCAAAGTCCCCGTCGAGCACACGCCCGGCGGGGACTTTTTATACCGGCCGCCCCAACCACCACGATGGGGACAGGCACCTTTGCGGTGGTTGGGGACTTGCCCGGTCGCTTTATCTCAATCTGTAACAGTTAGGCCCTGTTGAGCCTTGTAGTTGTTACAGATCAAGATATTGTGCCGGCCGCCCACGCTGCATCTCAATCTGTAACAGTTAGAAACCAAATATGCCGCCTGGTGTTACAGATCAAGACGTTGGGCTGACGGCCGAACGGTTCATCTAAATCTGTAACAGTTAGAGCCATTTTCGCTGGCTTGGTGTTACAGATCGAGATTTTGCAAAAGCCGAGGATAGGCACTGCCGCCAAGGCCTTCCCCTCCGCCTAAAACAAAAACCACCACAAAGGTGTCTGTCCCCTTTGTGGTGGTTTTGGTCGGTTAGCCTTCGAGCTGCGCCAGCTTGTAGCGGTAGGCAGCGGCGATAACGTCTTTGCAGCCTTCGCGCCCCAGCTTGGCGCGGTTGACGACGATATCCTTACCGCTCGTCATCTTCCACTTGCCGGCGCTGTAGCGCTTATAGAACGCCTCGCGCGCCTTCTGCTGCTGTTTGACCAGCTTGGCGCCCTTCTTTTTGTTAAGGCCACGCTTCTTGCGCACAATCTCGACGCGGTCCTCAAAGGGAGCGGTCACCAACACGGCAATGTGGTTGGGGTTGTTGCGAAGCAGGTAATCGGACAGCCGGCCTTCGATAATGCAGCTCTCGGTCTCACCCAAGTCCAAAATCACCTGGCTCATCTTTTGGAATAGCTTGTCCGAGTACGAACGGGCATCGTAGCGGTCGGGCAGAAACGCCATGTTCTCCACGGCCAGGCGCTCATCATAGGCGGCCATCTTATCGAGCGACTCGCCCGCGCGCAGCGACGCACGCACCAGCAGCTCATTGTCGTACAGCGGAATCCCCAACTCGTTGGCGAGGATGCGTCCGATCTCGTGGCCCTCGGCACCAAAGTCGCGCGCGATGGTAATGACCACAGGATTCTTCTTGTTCTCCAGATCGCTCATCGCGATTCCTTTCTAACAAATGAGAAAAGGGCTGTTTATCTCTTATTCCCACGATACCGTACCTGGGTTTTCCTGGTGCCCAAGATTGGCCTGAAAGAGGAGCGACGCGTACTTTGGTACGCGAGCGACGGTTTGAAGGCCAAGGTTGGGTGCCAGGGAAAGCCAGGCTATGCGGCTACGATGCGGCGTTGGTAAGCTCGGACCAGCAGCGAGATACCAAAGTTGAGCACAAAGTACATCGCAAACACCAGGCCGTAGAGCATAAGCACCTGCGACAGATCGATCGCGTGGGCCATCACGACGTTTGCCGTGTACATGAGCTCGGCCACGTTAATGCCCGAAAGATACGAGCTGTCCTTGATGACGGTCGTGCACTGGCTAAACAGCGCCGGAATAATCGTCTTAAACGTCTGCGGCAGAATGATGTAGCGCATGGTGGCAAAGAAGCCAAAGCCCTGGCTCTGCGCTGCCTCAAACTGGCCGCGCGGAATCGAGTTGAGGCCGCCGCGCACAATCTCGGCCATAACAGCGCTGGTAAACAGCGTAAAGGGGATGGTCGAAATCACAATGTCCAAACCCTGCACCGTAAAGTAGATAAACAGGATCCACAGCAGGTTCGGCGTGCAACGGAACAGCTCGATATAGGCGCTCACCAAAATACGGAACGGGCGGGGCGCATAGCTTTTAACAAGCGCCAGCACCGTGCCAAAGATGAGCGAGAAAAAGATCGACAGCGCCGAGATCTCGATCGTCTTAACAAAGCCGCCCCAAATGTAGAGCAGGTTGGTCGCGTTGAAGATTTCCATGCGCTAGGCCTCCTCTACGTTGTCGAGCCCCAGCTCGGCGAGGCTCACGCCGCGCGGACGCTCCTTGGAGCGGCGCTCGAGCCACTGCACCAGCATGGCGAGCGGAAAGCAGATGATGAAGTACATAAGGCAGCAGACGATGTATCCCTGCAGGTAACCGTACAGGCTCACAAAGTTGTCTGAACGGTACATAAGGTCGCCGCCGGCCACAAGCGCCAGCACCGACGTGTTCTTGACTAGGTTGAGTGCCTGGTTACACAGCGGCGGCAGAATGATCTTGAACGTCTGGGGCAGCACGATGTACCAGTATGCCTGCGCACGGGTGAAGCCCTGGCTCTGCGCCGCCTCCATCTGACCGCGCGGAACCGCCTCGATACCGGTGCGGATGACCTCCGAGATGTAGGCCGCGTGATACAGGCCCACGCCCAAGAAGCCCAGCACGAACGGCGCGATGCGCACCGGCTGGTCGGCACCGGTTATGGCCTGCAAAAACTGCGGACCAGCCATGTACATAAAGAGCACCTGCACGGGCAACGGGGTGTTCTGGTAAAACTCCACGTACACGCGGCTTATGGTGCGCAGCACGCGCGAACGGGTGGTAGAGAACACACCCAGCAGCGTGCCCAGTACCAGCGACAGCAGCAGACCGGCAACGACCACCTGTAGCGTCACGCCAAAGCCCTCCCAGAAGGGCCCCATGTTTTGAAATGTCGTCGACCAACGGTCGGCGTCAAATAATCCTTCGAGCATTTGATTCCTTCCTTGGACGATGCGCCTATACAAGACCCCAGGTCTTGACCTCTTGGTCGAGCCAGCCGTCGGCCAGACGATCGCAAATCACCTGATCGACCACGGCCGAAAGGTCGCAGCCCTTCTTGGTCGCCACGCCGTAGCCCTGCTCGCCAAACTTGACCTCGGGCTGCAACAGCTCAACGGTCTCGTTCATGTAACCGGCCAGCGTGGAGCGGTCCATGGCAAAGACGTCGATATTGCCGGCGTCGAGCGAGCTCTTGATGATGGGGTAGCCGCTAAAGGCCCTAAACTCGGGCTTGCAGCTAAAGCCGTTGTCCTTGATCATCTGCTCGATCAGGCCCTGCGTGGTGGCACCCTGGCTCACGCCGATGACCTTGCCGTCCAGGTCCTCAATCGAGGTAAAGCCCGAACGCTTCTTGACCATGAGTCCCACGTAGTCGGTGCGGTACGGCGTCGAGAAATCCCAGCTCTTCTTGCGCTCGTCGGTGATGGTGTAGGTCGCCGCGACCACGTCGAGTTGGCCGTTATCGATCAGCGGGCCGCGTGTCTTGGGCGTTACGTCGGTAAACTCGACAAGCTCCTGGGCACGGGCTTCCTTGTAGCTCACGCCAAAGACGGCAGCGGCAATCTGGTAGCACAAATCGACTTCCATGCCCTCAAAGCGACCCTTGGCGGTGTCGTAATAGCCGTAGCCGGGAACGTCTTTCTTAACGCCGGCATTCAGATGGCCGCGCGACTTGATGGCCGCAAGCTTGGACCCCTTGTCGGAGCCCTCACCACTGGCAGAGTTGCCGCAACCGGTGAGCGCGGTCCCCGTCAGCGCGAGCATGCCGGCGCCAGCCAGCTGCAAAAAGTGACGGCGCGATACAGCCGCCCTCGTCATATCCGTCATGTCCATCACCGCGCCTAGTGCAGAATCTTGGACAGGAACTCGCGGCAGCGCGGGTTCTCGGGGTTATCGAAGAAGTGCTCGGGCGTGCCCTCCTCCAGAATGCGGCCGTCCTCCATAAAGATGACGCGGTCGGCCACCTGGCGCGCAAAGCCCATCTCATGCGTCACGCAGATCATGGTGATGTCCTCCTGCGCGAGCTCGATCATAACGTCCAGAACCTCCTGGACCATCTCGGGGTCGAGCGCCGAGGTCGGCTCGTCAAACAGGATGATGGGCTGCTTGGTACACAGGGCACGGGCGATGGCGATGCGCTGCTGCTGACCACCCGAGAGATTCTGCGGATACTCGCCGGCCTTATGCGCCATGCCGACGCGCTTGAGTGCGGCGATGGCGATCTCGGTCGCCTCCTCCTTGCTCTTCTTTTGCAGCTTGATGGGCGCGAGTGTCAGGTTGCCCAGCACCGTCATGTTGGGATACAGGTTGAACTGCTGGAACACCATGGAACTATACCTGCGAGCCATCTCCAGGTGATTCTTTTTGGTGAGCGGCGTACCGTCGATGATGACTTCGCCCGACGTGGGCTCCTCCAGATAATCGACACAGCGGATGAGCGTCGACTTGCCCGAGCCGGAAGGCCCGATCATTACGAGCTTCTCGCCGCGCTTGACGGTGAGGTTGATATCTTTGAGCACATGCAGGTCGCCAAAGTACTTGTTGAGATGCTTGATCTCGATCATGTCTGCCATGGATGTCCCTTCCCTGCGTTTACACGAGTTGAACTATTGTACGGAAAGAACCACGTTTCCGCAGCCCACACTACATCCCCGTAAAGAACCCGCAATCTTCCACCCACTCATTGGGCACTCATTTAAGTCTGTCCCCAGTGAGCGCCCAACCGCCCTTGTTGAGCATAAGTCAGCGAAAACCCGTACACGCGAGCAAGGTGACGTGAAATCAGAACCACCCTTAAAAAGGGTGGTTTGCTCTTAGGGTATAACCCACGGGCC
>UQMY01000052.1 GCA_900542325.1 uncultured Collinsella sp.
CCCACTTCCAAAACCAAGCGCCCCACCCCGGCCCTCGTCCGTATGTTCTTCCGCTGGGCGAGCCATAGAGGCCGCGTACCGATAGGGTAAGGCGGCGGCTTGAAATTGGTGCTATATTTGGCTTGAGTTGTTTAATGCTAGTACGGGAGGCTGATATGGGGCTGTTCAAGAAGAAAAACCCGCAGGATGCCTTTGATCCCGATGTGTTTACCATCACGGATACGATTTTGGACCCGCCGCGGTTTACGTTTTTGCCGGCTATCTACCAGGATGCCACGCGTCGCAAGTGGGCTGTGCATCAGCGCGGCGGCGAGCCAAAGATTTTTGACTATGCGGACGTGCTGCAGTGCGAAGTAGCCGAGGCGGGCGATCCGGAGGCCGATGAAGCGGTCTCTAAACAGGAATTTGCCCAGCGTATTCTGGCAAATCCCGCTAAGGCGGCACAAATGAACGCTGCCAAGCGTAATATGTGTCTTGGTATGGGCGTTGTTGTGGCGGTTCAGACGGGAAAAGACGAGGTTTCCAAATTGGAGATTCCCGTTATGACCGACGAAGTCAAACGCGATTCAAGCCTATATAAGTCGTATCGGAATGTCGCCGAGAAGATCAAGGCCGAATTTGATGCCATGGGTGGTCTGGCCTAATTTTGGCGACATGCGTTTCTGAACGAGGAGTCTGTGCAATGGCAGGCGAATCTTATGCAATTCCCCCCAAAGATCGTGCTGTCGAGGGGATTCTTTGGTATATCCAGCACTATCAGCTCGGCGGCGGCGATCGCTTGCCGGCCGAGCGTGTGCTGTGCGAAGTGATTGGTGTTTCGCGTACGGCGTTGCGTGCTGCTATCACGCGGCTCATCTCGTGCGGAACGCTCGAGAGCCGTCGTGGGTCGGGTACGTATGTGTGTCCTCCCAAGCCGTTGAACATCTTCCAAGAAACGTATAACTTTTCCGATGCTGTGCGGACTGCCGGCCTGCACCCCTCTTCTCGTCTGGTTTCCATCGGGGCCATCGAGGCGGATGAGGCGCTTGCCGACAAGCTTGGGGTTGCTGTAGGCACTCCTTTGCTCCGCATGCAGCGTGTTCGACTTATTGAGGGCGAGCCGGCGTCAATCGAGACGGCTCACGTTAACCTGTCCCTGTGCCCCTCGCTTCCCGATCACGATTTTGAGTGTGAGAGCCTTTATGATGTCTTGCTCAAAGAAGGCGGCGTGCGCGTTGAGCATGGACGTGAGCATATCTCCATCTCGCGTTTGAACGCCGAAGAGGCCGAGCTGCTCCAGCAAGAAGAGGGAACGCCGGTGTTCTATGAGAGCACGATAGAATTTGATAAGGACATGCGTTTTGTGGAGTATTGCAAATCGGTGATTTTGCCCACAAAGTTCCGCTTTGCCGATAACGGCGAAAAGAACGGCATGAGGAGCGTGGCAGGTGAACAATGGCTGAAACAGTAGATGCCACCCCGGTTTATATGCGCATTCGACGCCGCATCGAGGAGCGTATCGAGCGCGGTATATATCCCACGGGTTCCATGATTCCGTCCGAAAAAGACCTCGCCGAGGAATTCGGTACGACACGCTTGACCATCCGAAGTGCTGTCGATGAGCTGGTTCGGCGTGGGCAGATTCGACGCGTCCGCGGAAAAGGCGCGTTTGTGGCACAGAAGGTGCCCGTTGCCTACGAGCGAACGGGAGGCTTTCGCGAATCGGTTCGTGCTTCGGGCGGCGAGCCGTCCGTCCGTATCCTCGCGCGTTCCAAGCGTTATGCGGGCCCATATTATGCCAACCTGTTTGGCATTGCCGAGGACGATTTGCTGTATTCGATTCGGCGTTTGAACTGCGTCAACGGCGATCCCGTATCGATTGAGACGGCGTTCATCCCGTGCCTGCTGTTCCCCACAATCGAAGATATTGACGTGTCGGTCTTCAGTTTGTACGAGACCTATGAGATGTTGGGCCGAAAGCCGGTCATGGCGCAGGAGAAGCTCGATATCGAGGCGGTGGGTGCACGCGACGCGGGCTTGCTTGGCTTGGAACAAGGGGATCTTGTTTTGCTTTTGGAATGCGTGAGCTATGACGCGAGCGGTCAGGCTATCGAGTATGTAAAGTCCTTCAATCGTGGCGATGCAGGCGGCTACACCTATACGTACTAGCTGGGGCTTTGCATCACGCGCGGTAACAGCTGGTCTGTTTGGGCAATTTGACCGACTGTATATACAACCTTACATGGCTCAAAATCGACCGTTCGCCGATGGGGATAAATTAATCGACAAAGAGGTATCAAAAAGCCGTAACCTGTAACTGTGATTGGTATCAAATACTAATGATTTGTAACGAGGTGAGACGATGAAGATGCTCGATTACGTTCAGCTTGCCCATGTGCGTATGGGGGAGAACCTCGAGCGTTCGTCTGAGCTGGTAGCGAAGCTCGTTGATATTTTCCAGTCCGGTTCTTTTAACGCACTGCGCATCGTTGCTTCGGGTTCGTCGCGCCATGCCGCCGATTGCGCCCGCGATTACCTGCAAGATGCGCTGCAGATGCAGGTGTCCGTTGTAACGCCCGAGGCCTTCGTCGATTTTGAACACACCTATCCGCAGCATGCGCTCAACATCGCCGTCTCGCAGAGTGGCTATTCGACCAATACGATTGCGGCGCTCGATTACATGCGCGCACACGATATGGCTGCAGTTGCGCTCACGGCAAACGTCGAGGCACCCATCAAGGAACACGCTGACATCGTTCTTGACTACGGTGTGGGCGTCGAGTCGGTGGACTTTGTAACTCTGGGCGTCGAGGTTCTCGTTGAGTATCTGGTGCTCTTTGGTATTTACGGCGGTCAGGCGCGCGGAACGGTTGACGCCAAAGGCGTTGCCCAGCGTCTTGACGACCTGCGCGAGGCTATCCAGGCCAATGCCGTGATGTGCAAGACCGCCGAGGCATATGTCCAAGACCACATGCTCGAGCTTTCTGAGCACACGCCCGCTATGGTCGTCGGCAACGGCCCCAACTATGGTGTTGCCGAGGAGGCAGCGCTCAAGCTGAGCGAGACCATCAAGATTCCTGCCATGCATCACGAAGGCGAGGAGTTCGTCCACGGTCCCGAGATGCAGATCGTTCCGGGCTATCTGGTGTTTATTGTCGACGATCCGCAGGGGTCGGAGCGTCTTGCGAATATCGCCGATGCGCTATCGAACGTTACGACAAAAACGGTGCTGCTCACGGCCCATCCCAAGGGTGGGGCTCACGAGGTTGTGGTGCCTCAGGTGGCTCCGCTGCTCAGCGCAATTCCCAATCTCGTGTTCTTCCAGACGATTGCGGCAATAATCGCCGAGCGTCTGAAGTCATGGGACGTTCACCCGTATCTCGATGCCGTCTCCAAGCAAATGGAGGTCAAGGCAGAGGGCTACGAAGAGGCAGTCAATGCGCTTAAGGCCAAAGCGGCTGAGTGTTACGGAATATAAGCGGGTTTTGATGCCCGTTGGCATGGGGGATGTGGAAACAACCCCAGAAAGGAGAGACAAATGAAGGAAACCGAGAAGATCGAGATCATGCATTTCGACCAGGAGGGCTATCTCGAGGACGGCAAGGCGCTCTACGAGACCGGCAAGAAGATGACCGCGCTCGCCGACAAGGTCGCCGACGAGGGCTACGACGCCGTGTTCCTGATGGGCGTCGGCGGCACCTGGGACGAGCTCATGCAGCTCGAGTACCTCATGAACAAGTTCGGCGACCGCGACCTCGAGGTCTACCTGATCCACGCCGCCGAATGGAACGTCATGGGCCACAAGCGCATGACCGAGAAGTCCGTCGTGCTCACCGCCTCCGAGTCCGGAACCACCCCCGAGGTCCTCGAGGCCGTCAAGAAGATGAAGGAAAAGGGCATTCGCGTCTACGCCATGACCAAGCCCGAGGGCCCCATCGGCCAGGCTGTGGGCGCCGAGAACTGCGTCGCCATGGCTTCTGACCATGGTTCGGGCGGCTGCGAGAAGGGCTACTACCTCGCCGACTGCTTCGGCCTGCGCCTGCTCAACCGCCGCGGCTGCTTCCCCAAGTTCGACCTGTTTATCGAGCAGACCAAGGACATCTGGAAGGACATGCTCGATATCCGCAAGCGCTTCGAGCCGCGCGCCGAGGAGCTCGCAAAGAAGTACGCCCTGGCCCCCTACACCATGTTCATCGGCTCCGGCGCCCTGTGGGGCGAGACGATCCTGTTCTCGATGTGCATCCTCGAGGAGATGCAGTGGAAGCGCACCCGCTACATCACCTCGGCCGACTTCTTCCACGGCACCCTCGAGCTCGTGGAGCCGGGCGTCCCCGTGTTCCTGTTCATGGGCGAGGACGAGAACCGCAAGCTCGACGAGCGCGCCCGCGCGTTCCTGACCCGCGGCGTGACCGGCGACACCGACATCAACATCATCGACACCGCCGAGTTCGCGATCCCCGGCCTCGACGACGAGTTCCGCGTCATCGTGTCCCCGTGGATTCTGACGGTGCTCGTTACCGACCGCCTGGCTCGCTACTACGAGACGGTCACCAAGCACAACCTCAAGTATCGTCGCTACTATCACCAGTTCGACTACTAAAGAAAACGGGTGCGGGAACGCGCCGGGCTATTGAGAGGAACACAGAATGAGACAGTACATCATCGCCAGCCATGCGCACTTCGCTACCGGCATCAAGGAGAGCGTCGAGCTGCTCTCGGGCGCTCGCGACAACGTCCACGATCTTTCGATGTTCGTCGATGACCGTATGGACGTGGCCGAGGAGGCCCAAAAACTGCTGGCAGGCATGGCTGCCGACGATGATGTCGTCGTGTGCACCGACCTCTCTGGCGGCAGCGTCAACAACGAGTTCACCAAGATCGTCCAGACGCGTCCCCGCACGTACCTCGTTACCAACATGAACCTTCCTCTGCTCATTCAGCTGCTGTTCTCTGACGAGTCGGCGCCGGTTGAAGAGACGATTCGCGCCATCGTCGCTGCGGACGATACGCGCGTGAAGTTTGTCAACGACCTGTTGGTCGATGACGACGAGGAAGAAGAGTTCTAATCCGTAGCACCTACTGACACGCCGTAAGACGGCACAAGACCTTTGGGGGGTCACATTATGATTCAGCTACTTCGCGTTGACCATCGCCTGCTTCATGGCCAGGTCGCGGTTTCTTGGGTCCAGGGCCTTGGCTCCAACTGCATCTTCTGCGTGGGCGATAAGGTCGCCAACGACCCGGTGTGGAAGACGACGCTCAAGATGGGCAAGCCTGCCGGCTGCAAGCTCGTCATCAAAGATATGGCGAATGCCATCGAGGCCATTAACTCGGGCGTGACTGACAAATACAAGATGATCATCTGCGTCGCCACTATCGCTGAGGCAAAGCAGCTTGTTGAGGGCTGCCCGCAGATCAAGTCGGTCAACCTGGGTAACACCAAGCCCAAGGACGAGAAGCGTCCCGATGCCCGTCAGGTCTCTCGTCAGATCTTCCTGACCGCGGCTGAGGAAGCCGATGTGCGCGAGATGCTAGATCGTGGCGTTGAGGTCGAGATTCGACCCCTGGCCGATGACCCCAAGGTTGACTGCGCCAGCGTGCTCTAGGCGTTCAATTTCGAAGAGCCTTCGGGTTCTTCGTAGTGTCCTATATGGAAAGGGGGATGTATGCTTACCCAAGCAATCCTCATCGGACTTATCGCCGCATTTGGTAAGTTCGACTGCCAGCTCGGTACGCTCTACGCGTTCCGCCCCATCGTCCTGTGCCCGCTCGTGGGCCTGGTGCTGGGGGACCTGCAGTCCGGTCTCGCAATCGGTGCGAGCCTGGAGCTGCTGTTCATGGGCTCGATCTCCATCGGCGCCTACGTGCCGCCTGATGAGACGATCGGCGGCGTGCTCGCCTGTGCCTTCGCTATCCAGCTGGGCCAGAGCACCGAGGCAGCCATCGCGCTCGCTATGCCCATCGCCACGCTGTGCCTTGCCATCAAGAACATCCTCAACGCCGCCCTGCCGATTTTGGTTGACCGCGCCGATGTTTTCTCTGCCCAGGGCAACCTTAAGGGCGTCTATGCGATGCACTTCCTGATCGGTTCCATCGGTATCATCATGGCGTTCCTGTTGTGCTCGCTGTCGTTCTATCTGGGTGCTGACGCTATCCAGGGCGTGCTCGACTTTATCCCCGACTTTGTCCTTGCTGGCTTTGGCGTTGCCGCCAACATCCTGCCTGCCATGGGCTTCGCCATGCTCGGCCGCCTGGTGCTCACCAAGCAGCTCGTGCCCTTCTACTTCCTGGGCTTCCTGCTGTGCTCCTACGCCAACGTGCCCGTCC
>UQMY01000053.1 GCA_900542325.1 uncultured Collinsella sp.
TCCGCGCCGCGCTGGGAAGGGCCGCGTAGCGGTCCAAGAAATCGTCCGCAGTCCCACCTGCCAAAATAAACCTGTCCCTTTTTGGCAGGTTACTCGGCGCTCTTGAGGGCGCCGACCATGTCGATCTTGTTGAGGGTACGGTTGGTGGCGAGGTTGACGATAAACGTAAAGCCAAAGGCCAGAAGCACGGATAGCACGTAGCTCAGCGGCTCGACCTCAACATCAAAATACAGCGACGGCATCTGCAAAATGTACGTAAAACTCTCGGCCAGCAAGCCGCCCAGCGGCACGCCCAGCGCAGCGCCGATCGCCGTGAGGATCAACGTCTCCTTGTTGACGTAGTGGTGCACCTCGCCACGGCGGAAGCCCAGCACCTTGATGGTCGCCAGCTCGCGTTCGCGCTCCGAAATATTCGTATTAGACAGCGTAAACACCACCACAAACGACAGGCACGCCGCCATAAAGGTCACAAGCACCACGACCGAGTTGATGATGGTGAAGTTGGCCTCATAATTCTCCCAATGCTCGGCCGTACTCGAAATCGTAAGCCAACCGTCACTCTTAAGATTCTTGCTAAACGCAATCTGGTCGGCCGACGAACCCTTAAGCAGCACAAAGACGCCGTTAAGGCGTGCACTTCGACCGAACGCGCGCTCATAGGTGCCCTGCGTCATGTAAAGCGTGTTGCCCAGATAGTTGAGCGAGATGTCGCTGACTTTGACCTTGGCAACATTGAGCGACGAATCCTGGACGTGTGCCGTATCGCCCGGCTTGATCCCCAGCACCAGCTGAGAGCTCTTGCTCAAATACACATCCCCGTCACGCAGGGCGAGCGGTTCTTTGGACTCGTCCTCTAGGCGCACGTAGTCATCCAGGTCGTTCGTGCGGTCATCGGGCACCACGATCAGCTGCACGGTCTCGCTCTTTCCGCCAAACGTAAAGGTGACGTTGTCGGTCATAATCGGCAGCGTCGAAGTCACAGTCACGTTGGAATCATTGGCTGCACTGCGCTCATCCAGTGCCGCGCACGTCTGCGAAAAATCATCGGGATTGGCAACCGCCAGCAGGTCATAGCGCGTGATATGCCCGTACTGCTTGGGCGACAACGCGACCGACGTATCACGGATGCCCATACCGCAAATCACAAGCGCCGTGCAGCCCGCAATGCCAAAGATGGTCATGAAGGCGCGCTTTTTGTAGCGGAATAAGTTGCGTGCAGCGACCTTGTTCAAAAAGCCCATGCGGCGCCAGATAAAGCCGATGCGCTCGAGCAAGATGCGCGAGCCGGCGCGCGGAGCCTTGGGGCGCATGAGCGAGGCTGGGGTCTCGGCCATCTCGTGGCGGCAGGCGATAATCGTGGCGCCCACCACGCCCACGGCAAACAGCGCCACCGAAACGATTGAGGACACGATGTCGTACGAAAGCAGCATCTGGGGCAGCGAGTACATGTCGTCGAACACCGTAAACAAGAACAGCGGCAGACCCACAAATCCGATGATATTGCCGAGCACGCCACCGATCAGACACGCCCACAGCGAGTAGTCCACATATTTGGACAGGATACGCCCGCGTGAATAGCCGAGCGCCTTGTACAGGCCAATAAGCGTGCGCTCCTCCTCGACCATGCGGGTGGCGGTGGTGAGACTGATAAGCACGGCGACGATAAAGAAGATGAACGGGAACACCGTGGCGATGGCCTCGATCGAAGAACTATCGCTCTCGACGCTCGAGTAGCTTGCGATATTGCCGCGGTCCTGGATGTACCAGGTGCATTCGCCCAGGTCGGAGAGCTCGGCGCGGGCATCGGCGAATTGCTGGTTGGCGGCGGCACGGCGCTGGTCCAGGTCGACCTGAGCCTGCGCACGCTCCTCGCTGCCCTCGGCCATGCGATTGATGTTGTCCTGCTCGATCCCAAAGACCATATTCGCCTGACGCTCAGCCGCGTCCAAGCTCGCCGGTGTGTCGACCGTCAGCTCCTGGGCGCGCGCCTTCTCACGCTCCTCGCGGATCTTCTCGATATTGCCCTTGACCTCATTGATCTTTGCCGAGTAGGCATCCGAATAGGAGTTGAGGCTCTTGGCTCCCTCGACGACCACGTGGACAGCGGAGTAGGAAGAAGATGTCGCGGCATCCTCGCTCACGTAGAACTTGTAGTCCGCAGTCGAAGCAGCGCGAAAGGCGTTGACCGTCGAGTCGGAGCTCACATCAGTGGGATCGAGAACCTCGGCCGTGATGGTGTAGTCCCCATCGGCAAACTGGTCCTTGGCGCTTTGGTTCGACGAGCTCGCATCGTTGGCGGCAAAGCTCACCGTATCGCCGATTTTCTTGCCCGAAGCCTTCAAAAAACGTGAGGTCACTGCCACTTCGCCCGAAGTCTCGGGCAGCTCGCCGCGTACTAGCACCGGTTGGTCAATATTCTCTTTGGAGAGGCTCTGTACGACGACACGCTCGCGCGTCGTACCCACGGCGGTATAGGCGGTCTCGGTATAGATGCCCTCGGCCGTCTCGACGCCATCGACCTCTTGGATCGCGGCAAGATCGTCATCGGTCAGACCATAGGTCGACTGCACGTTGATGTCATAGACATTCTGCTGGTCAAAATAGGCGTCGACCGAATCACACAGGTCCTCGCAGCCCGCCTTAAGGCCGCACATCACGCTCACGCCAAGCGCGGTGATCACAACGATAGACAAGAAGCGTTTGAGGCTGCCGCGAATCGTGCGGTAGATGCCACGGCGAAAAACCGTCGGCACCATATCGTTTGAGCTTTGGGCGGTACGGTAGGTCGTAAAATCCTGCTCGCGCTCCGTGTTCTGCGCGTCGCGGCGTTGACTGTTTTGGCGGTCCTGATTCATGGGCGCTACCACTCGATCGTCTCGATAGGCACAGGATTTTGCTGGACCGTCTCGCTCTCCACGCGGCCGCTCTTAAAGCGGATCAGGCGATCGGCCATGGGCGCCAGCGCAGAGTTGTGGGTGATGATGATGACCGTAATGCCTTGCTTGCGGCAAGTGTCCTGTAGCAGCTGCAAGATCTGCTTGCCGGTTTTGTAGTCGAGTGCACCCGTAGGCTCGTCGCACAAAAGCAGCTTGGGGTTCTTAGCCAGCGCGCGGGCGATGGATACGCGCTGCTGCTCGCCGCCCGAAAGCTGCGCCGGAAAGTTAGCGAGGCGGTCGCCCAGGCCAACCTGGCGAAGCGTTTGCTCGGCGTCGAGCGAATCGGGGCAGATCTGCGCCGCGAGTTCGACGTTCTCAAGCGCCGTCAGGTTAGGGACCAGATTGTAGAACTGAAAGACAAAGCCGACGTCAGCGCGACGGTATTCCACAAGCTGAGCCTCGTTGGCAGAGCTCACGTCACGCCCGTCCACCGTCACGGTGCCAGAAGTTGCCGTGTCCATGCCGCCCAGAATGTTGAGGGCCGTGGTCTTGCCGGCACCCGAAGCACCCAAAATGATGGCGAGCTCGCCGCGCTCGACCGTAAAGCTCGCGCCGTCGAGCGCGTGGATGCGGGCATCGCCCTCGCCGTATGCCTTGATGACGTCTTTGAATTCGATATAGGCCATCGATTAATTCCCATCTGGTCGGATAACTCTTTAGTATTACCCATTTCCCACCTACCAAAAAGGGACAGGTTTATTTTGGCAGGTTTTATATGGGGAAACGAGGGCGCGGGCGGGCGCCAAGACTGTCCCAAGGCAACCATTTGACCCAAACCGCGCCCGCCGCTATGATGCCGCTGCGGAATGATTGTCTCCGTTGGGTGCGTCAGTAAAACTGTCGCGTCGCCCTAAACCGCCTTGTTGCTGATGACTTCTGCTGTTGCGTGATATCCCTTGGGCATCACGCCGCGGCAGGAGTCTTTTTTGTTTTGGAGGAGAAGTGTCGGAAAGCAGCGCATCGAGCAGAATTAAACGCCTGGTCAACACCTATAGTTGCCTCGTGCTCATGGGCGCCGTCGGAATCCCTATCGGCGTTATCGTTGGCGCCATCTGTGCCCTTTTTGGTCGTGTGCTCCTGGCAATTGGCGCCTTCCGTGACGAGCACGTCGCGTTGCTGCTCCCCTTTCTCACTCTTGCGGGCCTTGCCATCGTGTTTGCCTACCGCACCTGGGGCAAGGGCACCGACCGCGGCATGAGTCTGGTGTTCGACGTAGGCCACGGACGCGAGGACGCCATCTCCCCACGTTTGGTGCCGCTCATTATGCTGAGCACGTGGGCCACGCATCTCTTTGGCGGCAGCGCGGGACGAGAAGGCGTAGCCGTGCAGATCGGCGCAACCGTCTCGCATTGGATCGGCCGACGTCTACCTTTCCGAGACCCCGGCAACACGTTTTTGCTTATCGGCATGGCCGCCGGCTTTGCCGGACTCTTCCGAACGCCCCTCGCCGCCGCGATCTTTGCGATCGAAGTACTGGTCGCAGGACGCATGGAATACCGCGCGCTGTTTCCCGCGCTTACGGCCTCGCTCGCCGCAAGCATGACCTCCGGCGCTCTGGGGCTCGAGAAGTTTGAGGTCGCCGTTACCGCCTCGTATGCGCTCGACCTCCCCGGTCTTGGACGGCTGGCGTTGTTGGGTATCGCGTTTGGTATGGTAGGTGGAGCTTTTGCCTGGTGCCTTGCCCATGCCAAGACCTTTGCAGTGCGGCTGCTCCCCAGCCCTTACATACGCGTTGCCGTTATGGGCCTTGCGCTGTCGGCGATTCTGTTCGTGCTGTGGCAGGGGCGATACTGCGGCCTTGGCACCAACCTGATATCCGCGGCACTGGGTGACAACGGCGAGGCGTCGATCATGCCTTGGGACTGGGCGCTCAAATTCGTACTCACCATCGCCACGCTTGCCGCAGGATATCAGGGTGGCGAGGTGACGCCGCTGTTCTCCATCGGAGCCAGCCTGGGTGTCGTACTCGCCGGGATTCTCGGCATGCCCGTCGAGCTCTGCGCCGCGCTGGGCTACGCCGCCGTTTTTGGCAGCGCCACCAATACGCTGCTCGCGCCCATCTTTATTGGCTGCGAGGTCTTTGGCTTCGGTAATCTGCCAGCGTTCTTCATCGTCTGCGTTGTGGCTTATCTGTTCAACATGGACAAGTCTATCTACGCCCTGCAGGAGCGGGCGTAGATAGATGTCCCAGCAGGTGGTCTCAACCGGAAACGGCGTCCCACTCTGAGGCCGTATTCCGGGACACGGTTTCCACTTGGGAAGCCATTCGGAAAGCGCATCCCGCGTTAAAACGGAATTCCGGGACGTGGTTTCCGCCTGAGCTTCCATTCGAAAAGCGCGTCCCGTTCTTTCACGGCGTCTTGGCTATGCAAAGTGTCCTGGCGTTATTCCTCGTACGCGCCCTCAAGCCGAAGCAGCCATTCCTTGCGGTCAAGGCCGCCGGCATATCCGTTGAGCGATCCGTCGGCTGCCACCACGCGATGGCACGGCACGATGATCGAAATAGGGTTGCGAGCGACCGCAGCCCCCACCGCGCGAGGAGATACAACGGGCGCTTCATTTCCCGGCACACGATGTCGAGCCGCAACACGCTGGGCGATCTCGCCATACGTAGCGACCTCGCCACGCGGAATTGAAAGCAGCTCAAACCAAACCTCACGCTGAAACGCCGTGCCAATCAAATGCAACGGCGGCGTAAACCGAGGCTCCTGCCCCGCAAAATAGGCATTCAGCCAAGCCCAAGAACGCTCAAGCACCGAAGAAGCCGCACCATTTGCCGGACTCACCGAAGACATCCCACCGGTACCAGAAACCGCATCGGTACCTACGACATACTCCGCATCCTCTTTGAGCAGCGTAGAGCCAAAGTGCTCCTGCCCCTCAAACCAAAGCCCCGTCAAACCGCGGCCATCAGCGGCAAGCAAGATTTCGCCCAAAGGCGAGGCAAATGTCGTCGTGACCACCAGCGGCTCCTTTCAAAACTCCGCAACATAATACCGCGAACTGTGCAGACAACCCCCGCAGATACGTCCGGGCGGGCTCGCAATTACTTCAGCGAGGCTGTTTTTCCCAATCAAGCGAAGAAGACGCGGGGCTTCGACGCCAGGGCGGTACCCCCGCCAGCTGAGCTCTAATACTTTTCCCGAGAAGTGAACGAGTAAAAACGAAGTCCCGGAGCATCCACACCTTTAGACCGCAAAACCGCAGGATTCGCGCTGCAAAACCGCAGGAAATAGCGGTCAAAATATGCCAATGCTTCGGGGGTCCAAATAAGGTCGTTCACTTCACGGGAAAAGTATTAGACCTCAATTCGCACCAAGCCCAAAGTCACCCCAGGCGGCAGGCGCGAAGC
>UQMY01000054.1 GCA_900542325.1 uncultured Collinsella sp.
GAGCGTCCGGCTGATAACCGGGAGGTCACAAGTTCGAATCTTGTCAGGTCCACCACTTTCTTTCGCAATAAACACCCCAGCGAGAGCCGAGTCGCCGCTGGGGTGTTTATTACTGTCTCCGTGGGGGTTTAGCTCAGCTGGGAGAGCGCGGGCTTTGCAAGCCTGAGGTCAGGGGTTCGATCCCCCTAACCTCCACCATGATGGACCTGTAGCTCAGTTGGTTAGAGCGTCCGGCTGATAACCGGGAGGTCACAAGTTCGAATCTTGTCAGGTCCACCATCAAAACTGTGAAGAGCCCTGGGGCGTTGCCTCGGGGCTTTTTTCTTACCTACTGAAAGTAGTCAAAAAAGCCCCGTCCCAAATTAACTACTTTGATTTTGTGTGCTGTGCGAAAGATTGGGTAGTATAGCTATTCAATGCGGCGGGCTGCCGCGTGTTAACCGCTACGTACCGGAGGTGTTCCATGGTTCGTGTCGACATAGAGACCATCGTCATGGCCGCCGGTCCCGTGCCATCGCTTATCGTGCTTCGTGAGCGCAGCAGCAAATCGGACTCGCCCGCGCCGCTGCGTTCCCTTTCCATTCAGACTGGTTCGTTTGAAGCTGCTGCCATCAGCCGCGGCATCGATAGCGGCCGCGCCGAGCGCCCGATCACCCATGACCTGTTGCTCGATACCGTTGACGCCCTGGGCGCCAAGCTCGAGCGCATCGAGATCGTCCGCGCCGAGCCGCCGGTGTTCTACGCGACGATCGTCGTACTGGCCGATGGCGAGGAGCGCAAGATCGACGCCCGCCCCAGTGACGCCATTGCCCTGGCCGTGCGCAGCAATGCCCCCATGTTTGTGGAGGACGACATCATGAATCGCCTGGGCACTGTTTCCACCCACGCCGAGGATGTCGACGACGAGCAGGAGTTCGAGAAGTTCGACGAGTTCGTCCATACGCTCTCCCCCGATGATTTCTAAATGTCTGGCACGCGAGCGGAGAGGTCGCTGATGGGTACCCGCGTATCGGCTGAGGCGGCTGCGATCGCCCGCGAGGCCCAGATGCGCTCTGAGGCGTCCGAGGCGGCACGCATTGCCTATGTGACGCAGGCCCGCACGCTTCGCGAGCGCCGCGGCTCGTTTATCAAGATGGTTGTCATCTCCGCCCTTGTCGCGGCAATCTGTTCTCGTCTTCGTGGTACAGTTGGTGCGCTTGGGTTTTCGATTTCAACAGGCTTGGTAATCTGGGGCGTGGTCGATGCAGTAATGCTGACCAGCCAGATCAAGGTACTCGACAAGCGCGCGATGGATATGATGCGCGCCCGCGACGCTGCCGCCAAGATCGCTGCCGAGGCACAGGAACTGTAACGACGCCAGACTCGATGGGAAGGTCTAAAGATGGCACAGGATATGCAGGACGCCGGTAACGTCTCCGCCGAGCTCGACGCCATGGTGTGTGACCTGATTGGTGCGTTCTTGGACGACCTTGCCGCCGGCGAGAATCCGGGCGTAGTTGTGGCGATCGAGGACGCTGCTTCCAACCGATATCTGGCGGCGCTCGACGAGGACGGCGAAGAGGCGTGCCTCGAGGCGGCCACCAACTTTATCTCCGAGCACAAGATGGGTCTTAAGGACGAGGGCCTGGGCCGCATCGCCCGCTATGCCATCGGCTACACCGGTTGTGTCGAAATTGACGGCGGCTATCACGACGCCCTGCTCGTGAGCTTCTTCGAAACTACGCTCGAGAGCGGTTTTTCGGCATACGTGCTGTATGAGGGCATGGGCGCCGGCGATGGTTTTATGTGGAGCGACCCTGAACCTGCAGGTGAGGAAACCCCTCTTATCTAAAATCGCTAAAATAAACGAGTTTTCGGTAAAAGGCTCAATATTCCCGCTGAGCGTTGTATCGCTGGGCGGGCCGCATACGCGTGCCGTTTGTATATGGATAGAAGATAGGGGAACTACATGCGCGTAGACAATCTGAGGAACATCGCCATCATCGCCCACGTCGACCACGGCAAGACGACGATGGTCGACAAGCTCCTGCGTGCCACGGACGCCTTCCGTGCCAACCAGCAGGTCGAGGACCGCGTCCTGGACTCTAACGACCAGGAGCGCGAGCGCGGCATTACGATTCTCGCCAAGAACATCTCTATCGAGTACAAGGACGTCAAGATCAACGTCATCGACACCCCGGGCCACGCCGACTTTGGCGGTGAGGTCGAGCGCGTGCTGCGTATGGCCGACGGCGCCCTGCTGCTGGTCGACGCTTTTGAGGGCCCCATGCCCCAGACCCGCTTCGTGCTGCGTCACGCTATCGACACCGGCCTCAAGATCATGATCGTTATCAACAAGATCGATCGTCCGGGCGCCAACCCCGAGAAGGCCTACAACGACTGCCTGGACCTTATGGCCGACCTGGGTGCCACCGACGACCAGCTCGAGTTCGCCATGGAGCACGTGGTCTACGCCAGCGCCATGAATGGCTTTGCCCGTCTTGACCCCAACGACGGCAACATGGACATGTATCCGCTGCTCGATATGATCATCGACGACATGCCCGCTCCCGAGGTTGACGAGAATGCCCCGCTGGCCATGCAGTGCGTGACCATCGATCACTCCAACTTCGTCGGCCGTATCGGCATCGGCCGCGTGTACTCCGGCACCATCCACCAGGGCGACCAGATCTTGGTCGTCAAGAACGACGGCTCCAGCGCCACCGCTACCGTCAAGCAACTCTTTACCTTCGACTACCTGGGCCGTACCGAGTGCCAGGAAGTCGGCGCCGGCGACATTGCCGCCGTTGTGGGCATCGACCGCACCGATATCGGCGATGTCTACACCGACCCCGAGAATCCCGTCGAGCTCGAGCCCATCGAGATCGACCCGCCGACCCTGTCCATCGTCTTTGAGGCTTCGACCTCCCCGCTCGTCGGCCGCGACGGCGATATCGTTGGCGCCCGTCAGCTCAAGGAGCGCCTGTTCAACGAGGCCGAGAACAACGTGACCATGAAGATCGAGGAGCTCGAGGACAAGAGCGGCGTCGAGGTCTCGGGCCGCGGCATTCTGCACCTGTCCGTTCTGATGGAGTCCATGCGCCGCGAGGGCTTTGAGTTCCAGGTCGGTCGTCCGCGCGTTCTGTTTAAGAAGGACGAGAACGGCAACAAGATGGAGCCTGTCGAGCAGGCCGTCGTCGAGTGCCCGGACGAGTACTCGGGCAAGGTCGTTGAGGTCTTCGGCACCTCCGGTGGCATCATGACGAGCATGGATACCTCGGGCATCGTGACGCACCTTGAGTTTAAGATCCCGACGCGTGGCATCATGGGCCTTAAGAACCGCATCATGAACGTCACCCACGGCGAGGGCGTGTTCTACCACACCTTCCTGGAGTATGGCCCCTACGTCGGCGAGATCGGCAACCGCCAGAACGGCGCCATGATCTCCATGACCACCGAGAAGGCCGTTGCCTACGCCCTGGGTACGCTGCAGGAGCGCGGTCAGCTGTTTGTTGAGCCGGGTACCGAGTGCTACGAGGGCATGATCGTGGGCGAGCGCAGCAAGGCCGGCGACATGGTCGTCAACATCGCCCGCACCAAGAACCTGGGTAACCAGCGTTCCTCGACCTCCGACATCTCCGTGCAGCTGGTGCCGCCTCGCACCTTCTCTCTGGAGGAGGCGCTGGAGTACATCGCCGACGACGAGCTGGTGGAGATTACTCCCAAGAACATCCGCCTGCGCAAGCGTCTGCTCAACGCCACCGACCGTAAGAAGGCAGCCGTCCGCGCCGGCCAGGTCAACAAATAAGCGCTGGGGCTTATAACTGCCAATAAGAAAGGGCGTCGACCGCAATGGTCGGCGCCCTTTTTGGTGCAATGGGATCAGGTTGCTTTGCGCCACCACAAAGGTGCCTGGCCCTTTTGTGGTGGTTGGCGGCTAGGCGGTGGGGAGTCCTGGCGTGTTAGCCGGCTGCTGCGGCTTGAGGTGGGCGTTGCGCCAGATGATCTGGATGGCGTAGCCGAGCGTGAAGACGAAGGCTACACCGCTGACAAAGTTGCCCATAAGAGGAAGTGCCGTGAGTGCGCCCGCGACGATACCGCCCACGGCGGCCATGGCGTAGCGGTTTTGGTTGTGTCCGACCATGCGCGCGACCGCGGTGCCCGTAAATGCCGCCGAGACCAAAGCGATGCCGATGACGCCGCACATGAGGGCGGCGGCGAGCGACAGGCCTGCAATCGAGATGATGAGCAGCAGCACGGCGGGAGCGACGGCGACCGTGCCCAGAAGACCACTTACCCACAGCGGCATGGGTCGCTGATGGAGCATGCCGGCAGCGCTGGCGGTTGCGCGTGGAAAGACAAGCTCAAGCAGGATGGCGACAAAGCAGGTGGAAAGCGCCGCGGCAACGATGCCGCCGATAATGTCGTTGGCCGTAGAGGTGTTCTCGTTCTCGGTCCGGTCGATCTTGAGAGCTCCGACCTGGGCGCCCTCGGCCCGCTCGGGGTCCTGTGAGACGTGGGCGTTCACCGTGCCGGTGATGCGGGCGTTTTTACCCAGGATGAGCTTGTCGGCCCAGACCTCAACATCGCCATCGACGGTGCCGTCGATGGTTACGGTGTCGCCGGCAAGCGCCGCCGATTTGGCGGAGCCGCGCAGGGCGACCGTTTCGCCTGCCGCGTAAAAACAGTTGGCGGTGCTGCCGGTGTTGAGCACGACGTGCTGGCCGGCCACCGTGACGCTGCCATCGATTGCGGTTTTGGCGATATCGATGGTGCGTGCCGCCAGACGAACGGCGCCGCCTACGGTGCAATCGCGAATCGACAGGTTCTCACCCGCCGCGATAATATCGCGGCCGATGGAGGCGTCGTCTAGGTTGAGACTTTGGCCGGCCCAGTACAGGTCGCCTTCGATACCGGACGGAGTTGAGTCAACTTCGGTTGCGAGCACGTTTCCCGCGGTGTCGGTGCCGGCGAACGACACCGTGGGAAGTGCGGTGAGCGCGAGCGCAATCAGCGCGAATAGGATGGTGATGCGGGCCTGCGCTTTGTGGCGCCGGATCGACGGTACTTGGTTGCAAGGCATAGTGAATCCTTCGTTAGATACTCGACAGGTATCTAACAGGGTACCCAACGCGCGGGCGCTCTAAAAGAATCTCTCGGTTGCATTTCGAGGGGTTGTGCTGTGCTACCTACTTTTTACGGTGCAAAAAGCGCGCGATGTCTTCCTCGGTAGGGCTTTTAATGTCAAAGCGCAGTGATAGCCAACGCAGCCCCATGGTCACCACAACGCATACGACCAGCGCGGCAACATTGCTCATGAGGCCGCTCATGACGAGGGCTACATAGCTTGCCGATCCGGCGATGGCCGCGATGGCATAGAAGTTGGTGCGTTGGAAAATGCCCGGGACCACGCCCATAAAGCCGTCGCGCAGCATGCCGCCGCCCACGGCGGTAAAGAAGCCCATCATGATACATACGGCGGGCGCAAATCCGTACACCAACGCCTTGTCCGCGCCGGTTGCTGCATAGATGCCGACCGAGATGATGTCGAGCAGGGGAATGAGTTTTTCGGGCTTATCGACGATTGCCGGGAAGATATAGATGATGGCGGCTGTGGCGATGGAGAGCGGTAGTGCCATGGGCTGGTTGAGGATGTAGACGTTGCCGACCTGGAGCGTCATATCGCGCAAAAGACCGCCGCCCAGACCGCAGACCACCGCGAGCGCGACCGCGCCCACCAGGTCGAGCTTGTGCTCGCGAGCGACCAGCACGCCCGAGATCGATGCCGCGACAACGGCGAACATCTCGAGCCAAAATGGGATAGCGACCATGGCATCTGAGGCGTGTGAAGTAACAGTCATAGCGGCGACGACGGGCAAGATGAGGTCCTTTGATTCTCGGGTTTGAACAATGCCCGTACATAGTACATGGTTGGCGGCGATTGAGACCCTATTGCTCGGCAAACGGTAGGGACTGGGAACGGTCATGGGTACCAAACATGTACATCAGCCTCCAAAGATGCCGAAAAATGTCGTTTTTGGAGGGTGATGTACATGTTTGAGATTCAAGGTGAAATCGAAAGCAATGGGGGACGTGGCTGAATAGGAGGGATGTCCAAATTTTGAGCGGAGCTCAAAATTTATGGCTCTGTTAGACCAAGGTTGACATAAAAACGATGTCACCGCGAGGCGGTACCC
>UQMY01000055.1 GCA_900542325.1 uncultured Collinsella sp.
GGCCGAGGACGGCCACGCGGGCCGCACCCAGCTTGTCGGCCAGCTTGAACTGGCTCTTCAGCGAGCGCTTCTGGTGATCCATCTCGGTCGTGAAGCCGGCGTCGCGACATTCCTGTACGAGCGCGAAGGCCCGGGCGCGCACGGAATCGTCGACGCAGGCCACGAACAGGTCGCACTTCTGGGCCCGCGGGAATTCCACGCCGGCCGCTTCCAGGGCCAGCACGCAGCGCTCGAAGCCGAGCGCGAAGCCGAGACCCGGCGTGGGACGGCCCCCCACCTCCTCGGCCAGCTTGTCGTAGCGCCCGCCGCCGCCGATGGCGTTCTGGGCGCCCATGCCGTTATCGACCTGCACCTCGAATACCGTGCGGGTGTAGTAATCCAGGCCGCGCACGAGCTTGCAGTCCTCCTCGTAAACAACCCCGGCGCCATCGAGCAGAGCCTTCACCGCATCGTAGTGCTCGCGGCACTCGTCGCACAAGTGGTCGGTGATCTTCGGTGCATCAGCCATAATGGCCGCGCACTGGGGGTTCTTGCAGTCGAACGCCCGCAGCGGGTTCACCTCGGCGCGCGTCATGCAGGTGTCGCACAGCTCGTCGGCGTGCTCGTCCATGTAGGCGCGCACGAGCTCGCGGTAGGCCGGACGGCACTGCTCGCAGCCCATGGAGTTCAACAGAAGGCGCATGGAATCGCGCGGGATGCCCACCTTCTCGTAGAAGCGCATGAGCATGATGATGGCCTCGGCATCGATAGTGGGCTCCTCGGCCCCCAAACATTCCACGCCCACCTGGTTGAACTGGCGCTGGCGCCCCTTCTGCGGACGCTCGGCACGGAACATCGGGCCGGCGTACATGAGCTTCGCCGGGGCCGCGCCCTGGGGCACCAAATCGTGCTGCACTACGGCGCGCACCACGCCGGCCGTGCCCTCGGGGCGAAGTGCCAGGCGCTGCTTGGGCTTGAGTTTGGTGTCGGTGCCCTCGGTAAAGACGCGCTCCAGGTTGGCACCGCTGAACACGCGGAACATTTCCTTGCGCACGACGTCGGTCGACTGGCCGATACCGTGGACAAACACGTCCACCTGCTCGATCGCGGGCGTCTCGATGGGTTTAAAACCAAACGGCTCGAACACGCCAGCCGCAATCTGCTGCATCTTTTGCCAGGCGCGCATCTCGGCGCCGATAAGGTCGCGGGTTCCCTCCGCCTTCTGTGCCTGCATGGGCAAACACCTTTCTTTTGTATCGCGTCATAGGTAACGGTCATTATACGGCACAAAGCAGCAACGCGGCGGCGCGTCTGACCGGACTCGTTCGGCCAGACGCGCCGCCGCTGTTTGTGATCCCTTTTCCTCCGTCTCCTTCGGATCACGTGATCCCTTGGAGACGGAGGAAAAGGGATCATTTCGTAGGCCCGTGGCCGCCTTGGAAACCGAATGATGGTATGAGCATCCATTCGGCTTCCAAGGCGGCCACGGACAGAACAGACAAACAGGAATAGGCGGCGACCCGCTACTCCCCCGCCACGCTTGCGCGCAGCTTGGCGGCGATGGGCTCGGATGCCAGCAGGAACACGAGCATGACCACGGAGCACGCCAGGCACACGATCCAGGTGCTCGCAAAGGAGCCCGTGGCATCGAACAGCACGCCCGAGACGATAGCGCCCACGGTGCCGCCGACCATCTCGAGCGAGGTAATGGTGCCCGTGACCTTACCGAGGTCGGCCATGCCAAACTGCTTGGACGCGGCGATGGTAGGCGTGATGGTGCCCATGCACGTTCCAACACCAAAGCTCACAGCAGCGACAATAGGACCGAGGTCCGTCGTCGGGAAACACAGCGCCACGCAGGCGATAATGCACGCAACGGAGCCAAGGATATTGCCAAAGCGCAGGCCAAAGCGGTCATAGATCGCACCGAGCGAAATCTTGGCGATAACGACGGTAACCATGTAGGCCGAAAGCACGGTGCCTGCCCACATGGGGTCGTGGCCGCCCGTGACGATCTTGGCACCGTTGACGGTAACACTCGTCATGTTGGTAACCTGGTTGGGCAGGATGGCGCCATTGACCAAGCCCATAAAGAGGAAGGCGACGACGAGCAGCCAAAATGCCGGGCTCTTCTTGATACGAGACCAGCCGACGCTAACCTCGGGGGCCGTATGCTCGTCCTTATCGCCCGCGGTGGAAACAGACGGATCGCCCGGGTTCTCGCCGAGCGGCTTCAGGCCAATATCGGAAGGTTTGGTGCGGAAGGAGTAGGCCGTGATGGGCAGTGCCGCCACAATGCAGACGGCAGCGAGTACCAGGAACGCAGAGCGCCAGCCAACGCTCACGATGAGCGAGCTCACGATGGGAGACAGAATAGCGCCGCCAAAGCCCGAGCCCGAAAGTGCGATGGAGATGGCAAGGCCTCGCTTGGCCGTAAACCAGTTGGCGGTCACCAGGCTGATGAGCAGGCGGGTCGAGGCGACGGCAAAGCAGCCCGAGACGGCAAAGAGCACGTAGACCTGCCACAGCTCACCGACAAAGCTCATACCGGCAAGAACGGCAGAGGTGGCGATTACAGTGAGGGAGCCCAAAACGCGGCCGCTTACTTTATCGGCGACATGGCCAATGACAAGCGAGCCGATAACGCTCACCACGGTGGAGATGGCGTTGGAGATGTTGTACTGCGCAAGCGTGATGCCCAAGTCGCTTACGATGAGCGGCTGAAACAGGCTCATGCAGTTAACGAAAATCGTGTAGCACGTGGCCATGATCACAAAGCCGGAGGCCACCACGAGCCAGCCGGGGAAAAATTTACGTTGCTGGGACATGGATTACTCCTTGTGGTCCGCAATGTATCCGAGAGCGACGGCGGCATAAGCCGCGGCGCCGAGGGGAAGCTCGGCATCGTTAAAGCGCGCCTTGGGATGATGCTGGGCAAAATGCTCGTCCGTATCGGTCACGGCCGCGCCCACCGTAAAGTACGCACTTGGGATCTCGCTCGAGATAAGTGCGAAATCCTCGCTCGCCATGGCGTGGAATAGCGGCAGGAAGGCAGCCTTGGGCAGCACCGCGCCCACGTAGCCAAGCGAGGCCTGGGTCATATCGCTGTCGAGCACGAGCGGCGGAACGTCCGAAAGCGTCTCGATGGTTGCCAGCGTACGATATGTTGCGGCAACGCCGTTGACGACCTCCGCGATGCGGGTCTTAAGGTGAGCCATGAGCTCGACATCGAAGCCGCGCAACGTTCCCTCGAGCACGCAGGTGTCGGGGATGACGTTGGCCGCCAAACCGCCAGCGAACTTACCCACGGTAAGCGCGACCTCCTTGGCCGCCGGCACCTCGCGAGAGATAAGCTCCTGAAGCGCCAGGTGCACATGCACGCCGGCCGTGATGGGGTCGATGCAGATCTCGGGGCTCGAGCCATGGCCACCCTTGCCCTGCAGCGTGATGCGGAAACCGTACACGCCCGAGAGCGCCGGACTCCCATAGAGCACCAGGCCAAGCGGCGACTGGCTATTGACATGCATGGCAAAGGCGGCCTGGGGACGCGGGTTCTGCAGCAGACCGTCGGCGATGGCGGCGCGGGCACCCTCAAAGGTTTCCTCGCCCGGCTGGAACAGCAACTTAACTGTGGCGTTAGCGTCGACAAGCTCGGACTCGCGGGCCTTGAGCAAATGGGCCGCGCCGAGCAGCGCCGTCGCATGCATATCGTGGCCACAAGCGTGCATGCAGCCGTTGGTGGAAGCGAAAGGCTCGCCCGATTCCTCGACAACGGGCAGGGCATCCATGTCGCCGCGAAGCATGATGACCGTACCGGCCTGTTCGTCCGTGCAGACGCCATTGCCCTGGGCCGCGGCGGCACCGGCGCCGACAAGGCCCACAACACAGGAACCATCGACGAGCGTGGCAAATGGGATTTCCATCTCGGTCAGGCGCGCTTGAATATACGCAGAGGTCTGCGGGAGGCTATTACCCAGCTCGGGCATCTGGTGTAAATCGTGTCGCCACACAGCGAGCTCGTCTGCAAAAGCCTGAGCTTCTGCAACGAGACCGTCACCGATAGCGGCCTGCGCCGCTGCGGTGGCCTTGGGCGCTGATTGCGGTTGAAGATCGGACAGAGCTGGTGCCATAAATGCCCTCCAGTAACGTTTTTGCAGCAAGCACTTTGATAGCGTAAAGTGCAAGGTACAACTTTAAGGGCGACGCATAAAAAATGCCGCCCCGAGAGGGCGGCGCAACAAGTTGTTTACAATTGCGGGCGCGGCTTTTTGCGCAAAAAATCGAAGTGAGTCTCGCTCAAGATAATCGACAGGAAGATAAGCACGAAGCCGGCGAGCAGGCGCGAGGTGAGCGCCTCCCCCATCAGCAGCACCGAAAACAACACGCCCGAAGGCGACTCCATCGAAAGAAGCAGTGAGCCCGTCGAGGCGGGGACATGCGCCAAACCGACGTTTTGGACGAGCAGCGCCGCGCATGTGCAGCCCACCGAGAGGAAAACAGCCACACCGATAAACTCCGGCGTCCATGCAGAGAGGGGCGCCTGAGTCTCGAATAGCAGCGACGTGATTAAACTCAAAACGCCATTGCCCACAAACATCCAAAACGTGATGACGTTGATGTCCATCTTGCGACCGTACTTGGCAGTCACCGCCATCTGGATGGCGAAGAAGATCGCGCCGCCCAAGGTAATAACATCGCCGGCATTGAACTCGACGCTATCGAGCGCTACCAGGCCAATACCCGCCAGGCACAACAACGCTGCACCCAGGTTATACCGGGTAAGCTTTTCACCGCTCAGGACATAGCTTGCAAACGGCACAAGGATGCAATACGTGCCGGTCAAAAAAGCGCTCTTGCCCGCCGTGGTCTGTGCCAGGCCGATCGTCTGCAAACCGTAGGCACCCCACATGAGCGCGCCCATGCCAAGCCCGACGATCAGGTTGCGGGCATTGAAATGAGCGATGATGCGCTTATGGAAAATTGCAAACATAACCAGTGATGCCGGGAGAAAGCGAACATAGACCAGCTCGAACACCGGAATGGTGTCGAGTGCGTCCTTCATAGTGGTAAAGGAGTAGCCCCAGATAATCGCCACCGAAAGCAGTAGAACTTTCCAGAACAACGGCGAGCGTGCGCCGGCACCCCGGGGAATACCACCCGCGCCCAAATCCTCACGGGCTACAGGGCTATCGGGCATGTTTTCGATTTCGTTGGCAGCGTATTGGGCCATGGAACATCCTCGCACTCAATCTGGGCGTGGTGTCCGCACGCGTATGGCTGCGTGCCGCCTCATGGTCAAATAAAAACGGGACGCGCCGGACCCCCGGCACGCCCCGCTACTGTAGCAACAACCAAGCAGCCCGTGCAATTCACCGCACTAAAGCGTTTTGTTCCGCCGTTCTACCGAACGGCGGACCGGCCGACGCTGCGCGAG
>UQMY01000056.1 GCA_900542325.1 uncultured Collinsella sp.
ATTTTCCGGTTCGACGAACAGCCGATCGTGTCAAATTTGGTCTAACAGAGCCAAAGATTTTATCCGAGTCGATGCCCGGCAACGCAGGGCGGATCGGCTTTGCACCCGGCGACAGGATGAGCTTGTCATACGTCTCGACAAATTCCTCGCCCGTCAGCATATTGCGAACCTCGACCGTATGCGAATCGGGATGGATGGCAAACACCTCGTGACTCGTCTTGACCGCAATGCGAAAGCGATCCCAAAAGCCCTTGGGAGACTGCAGCGTCAATGCGCTCTCTTCTTCCATCACGCCGCCAATGTAGTACGGAAGCCCACAGTTGGCATACGATACAAAACCCGTGCGCTCAAAGATGACAATTTGGGCCTGCTCGTCGAGTCTGCGCAAACGTGCCGCCGCCGATGCGCCGCCCGCGACGCCTCCAACGATAACCACCTTCATAGCCAACGCACCACCTTTCCCGTGTAGCCGCTTATGCCGCCGATATTCTTGACACTGCCATACCCAGAACGCTTAAGAAAACTCACAGCTTGGTTGCTTCGCGCACCGCTCAGGCAATGCACGAAAAGCTGCGTGCCCTTGTCTGGATACAGCTCAAGCACCTGGTTGATACGATTGAGCGGAACATTGACGCTGCCCGGAATGTGGCCCTGTCCATGCTCGTCAGCACTCCTCACGTCGAGCAGCACCGCCCCCTTAGAAGCCTTCCATTCCTGGACGCCCACATTAATGTCCGGTCCTGCAAACAAATCAAACAATCCCATAGCGCACTCCTTTGCTGGTTGCTTTGGGCAAGTATGCCAAGGCACTGCGGTCGCGTTCTGTGACCAAGTCACCAAACGGAAAATATGTTGCCGACGGCAGATGCAGCTGCGCGGTAGGTCTAGACCAACCGTGCTAACCCATCTACATCACGCACGATAATCCGTCCGCGCCTAATCTCGATGAGCCCGTCCTGCGCAAGACGTCGCAGAGCGCGCGTCACCGCTTCGCGCGCAGAGTTGATGTCGCGTGCAAGCTCGTCTTGCGTTACGGCAACTTCTGCTGTGCCCGCAGCTCGGCAATGCTCGAGCACGTAGCTGGCGACGCGCTGATCGAGGCGCTTAAAGAGCATCTGCTGCAGCACGCATACCACCTGGGAGTAGCGCTTCACCTCAACCTGGAGCATAAAGGCCTTAACGTAGACATTATCGCGGGCGAGCTGGGCACACACGCTCGCAGGCACCACCAAAAGCGATGACCTGCGTGCTGTAACCACCATGGTGTCAAATGAAATCTGCTCGATAACGCACGAGGCCGTGGTGACACAGCACTCTCCGCAGCCAACCCTAAACAGCGTGACCTCCTTGCCTTCCTCGGAAAGCAGGCTCACGCGAATGTCACCTTCGATAATAAAAACAATGCCAGTGCAAGAATTTCCGCTGCTACCGATTATCTGCCCGGCATCAAAGGATCGCAGCGACGAGCGCTCTGCCACGAGCGTCTGCTCATCGGATGTAAGTTGTCCCCAAAACGGCAACCGCTCGACCATGCTGCCGACCATAGCCGCCCCCTTTCGACGTATACCCATGATGCTACCCCGAAGCAGAAAAAAGAGTCGCTGTTTCCAGCGACTCCCCTTCAGTTGTCTGTCCCACGGACTTACTGTTCGCTCTTCGCGAGTGCCTGATCGATCAGTTTGTTGAGCGCCTCGCGCTGCTCAGCGGAGTTGATGCCGCCCATGATCGGCTCTCCCACAATGTTGCCGTTCTGGTCGATCACATAGGTGGTCGGGAACGAGTAGAGGTTGGAGGTGAACTTTCCGGCCTCGCTGTCCGACTTAAACCAGATGTTTTTATACGTCACGCCCTTCTTGGAAAGCACGTCCTTGGCATCGGCCACCTCGTCTTTGTTGCCGTCGAGCGTAAAGGAATTAACGCCCACGACCTGGTCGCCCTTCTCGGCAAGCTCCTTGTTGAGCTTCTCCAGATCGTCCAGCTCTCCCACGCACGGTTTGCAGGTGGTAAACCAGAAGTTCATGACGGTGACCTTGTTCTTGGAGAACAGCTCGTCACTGTTTACATCGTTCCCGTCCAAGTCCTTGCCCTTAAAGCTGGGGAACTTCGTCTCCTCGCTCTCGCCGTTGGTCATGCCTGCGGTCGAAGCATCGACGCTCTTCCCCTCGCCGGGCGTGCTGCCACATCCGGGGAACTCCTTCTCCAGCGCCATGAGCTTGTCCTCGATCTCCTTGACCTGCTGCGCGCCCGCCTTAAGCGTCTTAAGCTCGTCAGCCGCAAACTGATCCTTGGCGCCCTCGATGGTATCGAGCAAGAAGTCACCGTAGTTCTTGCCGTCCTCAATCATGGGAGTGTCTTTGTTGGCCGCAAGGAACACCTTTTCCCATAGGGCGTTATCGCTCGCAAAGATCTCGTTTTCCTTTTGCAGCAGCTGCTGGTACAGCTCGGCCGCCTCCTCGGCACTCGACGGCTTTTGCGCTATGAGCTCGGCAATCTGCGCATCGCCGCTCGTGGCATCCTTCGCGTCGCCCTTGGGGGCAGAGCACGCCGCGAGAGTCAGCGCCAGCACGGGCAGCATCAACAGAGCCGCAATTTTTGACAGTTTCATGGTTCCTCCGTTTATATCGAAACTTATATAGGTACCAATTTGTTTTCGCAGGCTTGCGTGGACTGCGCGGGTTTGTCGCCCGTCACACCCAGCCCGTAGCGAAAGCTAATAGCATCGACGGGGCACGCGCCCGCGCATTTGCCGCAACGAATGCACTCGGCATGGTCGGGTGTACGCGTAACATCCACGTCCATCTGGCACACCCTGGCGCACTTGCCGCACGAAACGCACTTGCCCTGGTCAACCTGGATCCCCAGTAACGACACCTTGTTCATGAGCGCATAAAATGCGCCGAGGGGGCAAATCCATTTGCAGAAGGGGCGATAGAACAGCGCGCTCAGCACCGCAACCACAATGAGGATCGCGAGCTTCCAGGAAAAGAGCTTTCCCAGCGCGGAGCGGATTCCCACGTTCATGATGGACAGCGGAATCGCGCCCTCGAGCACACCTTGCGGGCAGATGTACTTGCAAAAGAACGGGTCGCCCATACCCACATCGTTAACCACCAAGACGGGCAGCAGCACCACGGCAAACAGCAGCACGGCATACTTGATGTACGTGAGCGGCTTGAGCTTTTTCGTGGAGAGCTTTTTGCTGGGAATCTTATGAAAAAGCTCTTGTAGCCATCCAAACGGGCACAAAAAGCCGCATACAAAACGTCCCAGCAGCACGCCGATCAGAATGAGCGTTCCGGTGACGTAATACGAAAAGCTAAACTTAGACGAGCCCACCACCGACTGAAACGACCCGATGGGGCACGCACCCGAGGCCGCCGGACACGAGTAGCAGTTGAGGCCCGGCACGCAGACGGCTTTGCCCGCTCCCTGGTAGATGCCGCCCTTGGCAAAGTTAGGCAGGTGAATATTGGTCGCAAGCGTCGCCGCCGCCTGAATCAATCCACGAAATCGCGCTAAAAGATGCGATGCAGTGTTTTTTCTTTTATCCAATTCCGATACACTCCAAGCACAGCCTGATTGCCTTGGCCAGCACGGCATCTGCCTCGCCGCGCATAATTCCAAAGCCAACCATGGCTACCCCAACGATCAGCAAAGCCACCTGCGCCACAGGCTTAATCGCTTTGAACAATCTGACCACTCCTTTCGTTTCGCGACCCATTGGACCATACCGACTATAAAATCCGTGTTAAGCGTGAATGATTATGCAAGGAGAACGTTATACGTATCTTGGTCGTCGAGGACGAGCGGGCGCTGTGCGATGCGATCGCACGCAGCCTGCGCAACTTGGCCTATAGCGTCGACTGCTGCTACGACGGACAACAGGCCCTCGATCTGCTCGATGTCGAGACCTTTGATCTTGTTGTGCTCGACCTCAATCTCCCCCATGTCGACGGCATGACCGTGCTCAGGCAACTCAGGACAACTGATTGCGAGACCAAGGTGCTCGTGCTCTCGGCACGCGGCGAGGTCTCCGACAAGGTAGCGGGGCTCGGTGCGGGCGCCAACGACTACCTCACCAAGCCGTTCCATCTTGACGAGCTGGCGGCACGCATACGCAGTCTCACGCTCAGGCGCTTTACGCAAAACGACGTTGTTCTAGCCTGTGGATTGTTGAGCTTTGACACCAAGGCGCGCCTCGCCTCCGTGGGCGGCGAGGTTCTATCCCTCACGCGCAAGGAGACCGGCATCCTGGAATACCTGATGCTTAACCAAGGGCGGCCGGTGCGCCAGGAAGAGCTTATCGAGCATGTATGGGACAGCAGCGTCAACAGCTTTAGCAACGCGACCCGCGTGCATATCTCATCGCTGCGCAAAAAGCTGCGCGGCGCGTTGGGGCACGACCCCATCCGCAACCGAATCGGCGAAGGCTACGTTATGGAGGACGGCAAATGAAGCGGCTGTCGCTGCAGTGGCGCATCACGTTGATGACGGCCTTACTGATATGTTCGACCTGCGTACTTATGAATTGCCTGGTTGGTTACTCCGGCATGCGCTACATGGACTCGATTGGTGCAGAAGCGTCGGCGCACAACAAGGTGGAGACCGCAGCGCCCAGCTCATTTGACCCGGCAAGCAAAGAGCTCGACGATGAGTTGACCATCGTCGTGAGCGACGCCCAAGCATCGTTTAGCGCGACGAGCTGGTGCATAACCGCGGCGGCGACGCTGCTCGGTGGCGTGCTAGCCTACTTCGTGAGCGGATATGCGCTGCAGCCGTTGCGCTCCTTTGCGGCGCAAGTCGAGAGCGTGCGGCCCGACAACCTCGCCGACACAAAGATCAGCGAGGACGTGCCCTCTGAACTCAGGCGCTGCAGCGCGTCGTTTAACGACATGATTTCCCGCCTTGACGAGGGATTATCCGCACAAAGACAGTTTACGGGCAATGCGGCGCACGAGCTGCGCACGCCGCTCGCGCTCATGCAAGCCCAGGTTGAGTTGTTTTGCGCTGAGCACCCCGACGCCGATGCCGATACAGACACTATGACCCAATCCAGGGGCACGGAAACGACAGGAGCCCCCGCTCGTG
>UQMY01000057.1 GCA_900542325.1 uncultured Collinsella sp.
GAGGATGCGGATCCAGCGCATGCGCATGACGCCTAAGATGACGCCTTTGACCTGCGGAATGCCCGAGCCTCCTGCTTCCGGCGCATAGCGGCCCATGCCGTAGAGAGCAAGACCTGCTATGGCAAGGATGGCAAGCCAGAAAAGGAGCGGCTTGAAATCACCGGCTGAAAAACCGGGAATGATATATGTGTTGTATAGAAAGATGCGGTACTTTTCCGCCTCCCCAAGGAGGAAACGGAACAGACTGATAGCCAGTCCTCCCAGTATCCCAACGAAAATGCCTTCTACGAAAAGGCGGAGCCGGAATTTGTGCCAATTGTCCAGCGCGATGTACGTTTGAAGAAGCTGGCGGTTGAAGGCTGTGGAGGACGAGGATTTATCCGTCTTCGATGAGTCCGGCTGCATAGGAACCTCCTGAAAATGAGTGAAAAGGCAAAACCGGCTTTCGCCGGCGCCTTATAAGGGGTTTTAGTTGGTAGCCATCTTTTTTGCTGCGGACTCGACGTAGCTTGCCATCTCATCGACGTCGCAGACGTCTTCGAAGCGGATGGGTTTGGATTCGAGTTCGGCGAGCTGGGTCGGGGCGACCGTGTTGGTTGCCTGCTCGAGCACGCGCATGGCCTCAAAGTCGTCCTCGGGAACGTTGAGTCCCAGGGCGTCGCAGCAGGCGCGCGGGAACTTGTAGGGGCTGGCGGTCGAAAGCAGCACGCGGGCCTTGGCGCCCTCGGTGGGAGCGACCTGCTCAAAGACGTGATAGCCGCAAGCGGTGTGCGGGTCAATCACGTAGCCGTTCGCATCCCAGCAGCTCTTGATGGCAGTGCGGACCTCGTCCTCGCTGGCCCAACCGCAGCCAAAGACGCTCTGGATCTTGGCCAGCAGCTCGGCGGGAACTTCGTAGCGACCAGTCTGTGCCAGCTGCTCCATAAGGCCGGCAACAAGCTCGCAGTCGCCATCGGACAGGAAGTACAGCATGCGCTCCAGGTTGGAGCTGATGAGGATGTCCATCGACGGCGAGATGGTCGTGTAGAACGGACGGTTGCGGTCGTAGACGCCGGTGGTCAGGAAGTCAGCAAGCACGTTGTTCTTGTCGCTCGCCACGACGAGCTTGGCGACGGGCAGGCCCATGCGCTTGGCGTAGTAGCCGGCAAGGATATCGCCAAAGTTGCCGGTCGGCACGCAGAACTCCACGGCATCGCCGGCCTCGATGGCGCCGGCGCGCAGCAGCTGCGCATAGGCGGCAAAGTAGTAGACAACCTGCGGCACCAGGCGCCCGACGTTGATGGAGTTGGCGCTTGAAAGCACCGTGCCAGCGGCCTCCAGGCGCTCGGCAAGCTCCTTATCGGCAAAGATGCGCTTGACGGCACTCTGGGCGTCGTCGAAGTTGCCGCGGATACCGCAGACGGCGACGTTATCGCCCTCCTGAGTGGACATCTGCAGGTTCTGGACGCGGCTGACCTTGCCTTCGGGATAAAAGACGGTGATGCCCGTGCCCGGAGCATCGGCAAAACCGGCGAGTGCTGCCTTGCCGGTGTCGCCTGACGTGGCGGTGACGATCATGATGCGCTCGGCGCCGCCGTCCTTGGCGGAAGTGCGGGCCATGAGGCGGGGAAGCATCTGCAGGGCGACGTCCTTAAAGGCACTCGTGGGGCCGCCAAAGAGTTCCATCACATAGGTCTGAGGGGCGTCAGCGCCCGGCGCAGCGTCGAGTTTGACGAGCGGCGTAACCTCTTCGCTCGCGAACGTGCCGCGATATGCCTCGTCGACACACGCCGATATTTCTTCGGCCGTGTAATCATTCAGTAACATTCCCAACACATCTTGAGCGATTTCAAAGTACGATTTATCTGCAAGCGAGCTGATATCGACCTGCTGGGTGCCGAGCTCGTCCGAGACAAACAAACCCCCGTCGGGAGCGATGCCGGTACGGATTGCCACCTTACTTGAGCACGATAAAGTGCGTCCACGTGTACTATGATAAGTTCCCATATAACACTGCTCCTCGGATGCCTTGGTCCCAATCGGTGAAACCATGGTATCAGAGCGCGCAAAATAGGTTCGCAGAGGCTTTTTAGAAAGGTAACCTCCAGCCCATGATTAAGATTGCCAAGTTTGGCGGCTCGTCGGTCGCCGACGCCGAACACTTTAAGAAGATCAAGGCCATCGTCGATGCCGACCCGGCTCGCCGTTTTGTGGTGGTTTCTGCCTGCGGTCGCCGTTTTAAGGGCGACACCAAGGTGACCGACCTGCTCTACCTGGTTAACGCGCACGTTAAGTACCACGTGTCGTGCGAGGAACTGCTCGAGGACATTGGCCAGCGCTACTTTGATATCGCTGACGAGCTAGAGCTCACCTATCCCATCCGCGAAGAGTTTGCGGCCTTTGCCGAGCGTGCTCGCTCCGGTGGCTACTCTACTGAGGAGCTCGTAAGCCGCGGCGAGTACTTTACCGCTCGCCTGATGGCCGAGTACCTGGGCCTGCCGTTCCTGGATGCCGCGACGGTCGTGGCGTTCCATCATGACGGTACGCTCAGCATGAACCGCACCGCCGAGCTGGTGCAGGAGTACGGCCAGCAGGGCGGCTTTGTCATGCCCGGTTTCTACGGCGCGACGCGTGAGGGGCAGATCAAGCTGCTCGACCGTGGCGGCGGCGATATTTCCGGCTCGATTCTGGCCAAGTGCCTTGGTGCCGACCTGTACGAGAACTGGACCGACGTTTCGGGCTTCTATTCTGCCGATCCGCGTATTGTTCCCGAGGCTCAGCCCATTGCGCGCGTTACCTACGAGGAGCTGCGCGAGCTTTCGTACATGGGTGCAAGCGTCCTGCACGAGGAGGCCGTGTTCCCCGTGCGCGAGGCAGGCATTCCGCTGGTCATCAAGAACACCAATGCGCCGCAGGACCCCGGCACCATCATTAGCGAGACGGCTGACGAGGGTGAGGCGGAGCCTATCATTACCGGCGTGACCGGCAAGCGCGGCTTTATCGCCATCAACGTTGCCCGCGACCGCACCAAGCCCCGCGTCGGCTTTATGCGCCGTGCGCTTTCGGTCTTCGAGCGCTATGACGTTTCCGTCGAGCACATGCCCACCGGTGTCGACCGCTTTGGCGCCGTGGTGCAGGAGCAGGACGTGCACGACTCGCTGTACTCGCTCGTGGGCGACATTCAGCAGGAGGTCGAGCCGCTCGAGATCGAGGTCGTTGAGGGCTTGGCGCTCATCGCGACCGTCGGCCGTAA
Source organism: uncultured Collinsella sp. (assembly GCA_900542325.1). GTDB lineage: Bacteria > Actinomycetota > Coriobacteriia > Coriobacteriales > Coriobacteriaceae > Collinsella. The sequence goes on from UQMY01000057.1 coordinate 3,233, forward strand.
CCTGCGCGGCCGCGCAGGTATCTCGGGCCACCTGTTTGGCATGCTTGGCCAGGCCGGCGTGAGCGTACGTATGATTTCGCAGAGCTGCGACGAGATCAACATCATTATCGGCGTAGAGGAGAAGGACTTCGATCTGGCGATTCGGACCATTTACCGCGCCTTCTCCGACGAGAACGGCATTGTGAAGGTCTCCGACCTGGAGGCTCCCGTGCCGGTCGATCCCGCCCCGGCCGCGCTCCACAAGTAGCTGCTATCCCAGTAGATTTTTGGGACTTGCCTCAAAAACTACGGCGGGGCGTTTCGTTTCGGTTTCGTTTCGACGGGGCGGGTTTCGTGCCCGCCCTGTTCTTGTATACACTGGCAACAATAATCGGCCTGCTCGGCGTGCGGGCAAAAGCCACAGCCTTTAAAGGGGGAAGCATGAAACAGTACACGGTTGCTATTTTGGGCGCGACGGGAGCTGTTGGCACCCAGATGCTCGAGTGTCTCAACGAGCAGGAGTTCCCGGTCGGCAAGCTCAAGCTGCTAGCGAGCGCGCGCTCTGCGGGCAAGACCGTCGAGTTCCGCGGCGAGCAGGTTGTGATCGAGGAAGCTTGCCCCGAGGCCTTTGAGGGCTGCGACATCGTACTCGGCGCTGCCGGCGACGATATCGCGAAGGAGCTGCTGCCCGAGGCCGTCAAGCGTGGCGCCATCGTGGTAGACAACAGCCATGCCTTCCGCATGGATCCCGAGGTGCCGCTGGTCGTGCCCGAGATCAATGCCGACGATATCAAGTGGCATCACGGCCTTATCGCCAATCCCAACTGCGCGACTATCATCGGCCTGGTTCCTACCTGGCCGCTGCATCAGCTCGCCGGCGTGAAGCGCATGATCGTCTCGACGTATCAGGCGGCTTCGGGTGCCGGCGCTCCCGGTATGGCCGAGCTCGAGGCTCAGCTGGCCGCCCTGGGTCGCGGCGAGGAGATTCCCGAGCCGCGTGCATTTGCCGCCCAGCTGGCGAGCAACCTGATTCCGCAGATTGGCGGCGTCAAGGAAGAGGGCTTTACCTCCGAGGAGATGAAGCTGCAAAACGAGGGCCGCAAGATCATGCACCTGCCCGAGCTGCGCGTGAACTGCACCTGCGTGCGCGTGCCCGTGCTGCGCTCGCACTCCGAGAGCATTACGCTCGAGTTTGAGCGCGACATCACGGTGGAAGAGGCCCGTGCTGCGCTGGCTGCCGCTCCGGGCGTCAAGCTGGTTGACGACATGAGTGCCGAGGATGCGCACGATCGCTTCCCCATGCCGATGGACACCTCCGACCAGGACCTGATTTGGGTCGGTCGCGTACGCCGCGACATCTCGAACCCCGAGGCTGCGCGCGGCATCACCTTCTGGTGCTGCGGCGATCAAATCCGTAAGGGCGCGGCAACCAACGCCGTCCAGATCGCTAAGCTGCTCTGCGAGTAGCGGTGGACCTGTCCGGCGGGGGCCGGGCTTAGTTTTCAGAACACTCCGCAGACCAGTGTGGCGCCTTGTCCGCGGCTCCGAAGGAGCAGGACAAGGCGCCACACATGGTCGAGGACG
>UQMY01000058.1 GCA_900542325.1 uncultured Collinsella sp.
CCGGCCTCTTTTTATAAGGGCTCGGCTTTGCCGAGCCACTATCTTTTTATCAGCCTCAGAACATGTTTGGGAATTGTGCTTGGAGAATGTGGCTGTAGGTCCCGAATCGGTGTTGCCTCCCGGCGCATTCCGCAGGGGGAGCGATATTTTGCAGCACGAAGTGCAAAGCAAAATATCGCTCATGCCCGAGGACGCGCCGGGAGGCAACACCGATTCGGGACCGGACATACGAATCTACCTGTGCAATTACAAATTCGTAAACTTTTTTGAAAAAAGTGCTTGCGCAGCTCTCGAAACATAGGTTATTATCTTCCTCGTTGAACGCGCGGGTCCAACAAAACGAACCGCGAATCAACAACATAGCATGTCGGAGTGGCGGAATTGGCAGACGCGCTAGCTTGAGGTGCTAGTGACCGCTTTTTGGTCATGCGGGTTCAAGTCCCGCCTCCGACACCATCGCATTTGAGGAGCCTCTTCGGAGGCTTTTTTGTTACCGATAGACGGTGAGGTTCACGATGGAAACGCTTGAGCGCAACGAGTGGGCAGACGTTGCCCAGTTGGTCGAGATCACGAGCGATGCGGTCATCATCTGCGAGCTCGACGGAACCATTTTGCATGTGAATAATCGATTGCTCGACCTGATGTGTGAAGAGCGTCCCGATGTGATCAATGGCGACGTTAAAGATCTCTTGTACTCTTCGGCATTTGAGCGCGCGACAGAGCACCGTCTTCCGTTTGAGACCAATGGAACCGAGAGCGAGTTGATGCTCAAGCTAAGCGACGGTTCCTTTATTCCCGTCCTCGTTCGTGCCGGCTCGGTTACACCGCCTCGCATCTTTGGCCGCCGCGCGCCGCGCGTTCTGGTGGCGCTCCATAGCATCGAAGAACAGTATTCGCACGACCGTCAGCTCAAGCGCGCACTTTCGGAGCTCAGGGTGGCGAATAAGCGTCTCTCGGGCACGTTGTCGGTCATTATGAGCACGGTGGGCTCCGATGAACTACCTAGTTTGCTGGATACCGTTTTGAATCAGCTCGTGGGGACGCTCGATGCATCGGGTGCTGCTATTTATTTTTCTGAGAGCGGCGGGTTTAAGCTTCGCGGCGTTTCTAAGGAGCTGCATGACAGCTACCTGCCCGAGTTTATGCCGTATGGCGCAGGCATCCCGACGTATGTGCTTCGCGAGTCGCGTGCGTGCCGCTTGTCGATTCAACAGGACCTGGAGGGCGATCGAGTCGCCTCGGGTATGTTCATGGACTTGGACAATCGTTCTAAGCACCTGCTACGCGTGCAAGATATGCCCCCATATCGTAGCGAGATCTGCCTTCCCGTGTTTTACGGCACTCAGGTTCTTGGCGTATTGGAGGTCGGTTGGAAACGTCCGCAGGCGCCGCTTGCCTATGACGTCAACGTGCTCGAAGTCATTTGCGATTACCTGTCCATTCAGCTGGTCGGCATGGCATCGAGCCTGCGTTCGCGTCGTACGGCAGAGCTCGGCCGCTCGCTCAATGTGCTGCGTGATGAGTTGTTTGCCTATCTTGATGATCCTGTTGCCGCCTCGCGTGCTGTGTCATCGGAAATCTGCGCCGTGCTCAATTGTCATTTCTGCCCCGTGGAGTATGATGCGGGCCTCGAATCCTATGTCATCGATTTTGAGGGCGGCAGTCGTGTGGCGTTGCCGGGCGATCCGGAGTCGCTCTTCTTTTCTGTCACGACGCCAGCGGCGCGCCTGGGGGCAACTTCTGATGGGTTCGAGACATCGGTGCTGGGCGGGACGAGCGCTGACGACCTCAAGCACGTGCGTCTAACGCGTGTGGACGAATCCACGCCTATGGGTACATGGCTGAGGGCTCACGGCCTGCCGTGCCAGGGACTATATGTCGACTCTGGTATCGAGGCGGGGCGCTATCGCTTGGAGGCGGATGGCAAGCGAAGCAACGATGCGATTGTTCCCGCTGATGTCGCCAAGGGACCGACGACGCGCGCCTTGCTGCTCCGCGATGGCAGCCAGGAGCCAATCGACGATCTCGAATACGACTACATGGTGCATTTGGCGCACGACTTTGAGTTGATCTATGAGGGCGAGTCTCAAAAGCGCGAAGAGCGCCATATCGCTCAGACGCTTCAGATTGGCATGAGAAATTCGCTTAGTGACGTTCCGGGTATCGCAACCGATTCGGTATACCTATCGGCAACGAATTCGGCGTTGGTCGGCGGCGACTTCTATACGCTTGTTCGTCTTCCCGACGATTGCGCCGTTATGATTTTGGGTGATGTGTCCGGCAAGGGAATCGAGGCGGCGTCGATGTCGGCGCTCGTTAAGACAGCGTTGACGGCTTATGCCTGGGAGGGCGCGGGGCCCGCACGCATGGCCCGCTCGCTCAATAGTATGCTCATGGGCTTTTCGAGGGTCGAGACGTTTGTGACGGCGTTTATCGCCAAGATCGATCTTAAAGCGGGCCGAGCTACCTATTGCTCGGCGGGACATCCTCCCACCATGGTCATCAGACCGTCGTCGACGCCGCTTGGCGGCACGGAAGCCCGAGGGGGAGAGGTGGAGCTCCTTGGGTGTCAATCGGGCGTAATCGGTGCCTTTGAAAGCATGGTGTACGAGACGGGCGCCTTTACGTTCGCTCCTGGTGACATGCTCTTTATGTATACCGACGGAACGATTGAAGCACGCGATCGCTCGGGTGCTTTCTTTGGCGAGCAGCGCCTTCGCGACCTTCTGCTCTCTGTCTCGGGTGAGGGCGTATCGGGAATCTGCGGTAAGGTCTTGGGCGAGCTTGACCGCTTTACCGAGTCGGCGCTGGACGATGACATCGCGCTGGTTTCCCTTGAATTTTTACGAGGTCGATCGTAGACCGCGACGCTTGACGGGCAAAATCTTCGCAGTTACAGATACGTATGCATCGAGCGAACTCTTTTGGGGAACCATGGTCGTATGAATGAGTGGAATGACATAGCGGTTTTGACGCCACCGGGCGATATCGACATCGCCTCGGTGACCGCGTTGCGCCGACGGTTGGATAATTTGATCGGCCGGGGCGTGCGTCGTGTTGTCATCAATTGCCAGACTGTGAGCTTCATCGATTCGACGGGCTTGGCGTTCTTGCTCACGCGTGCCAGGGAGCTCATGAGGCGCGAGGGCTTGCTTTCGCTTGTTAATGCGTCCGATGAGGTCGTTCGCTTTTTGGAGATTGCCCGACTTGTCGACATCCTCCATGTTGCAGGGCCGCCGCGCGAGTCAATTCCTGCCATTCCGGTGGGGGAGTTGCCGCGCTGGAGCAAGAGCGTCGAGGTGCGCCAGGGCATCGAGAATCTTCCGTACTACCGACACCGTATTGCCGAGCTGCTTGAATCGCTTCCGCTGCGTCGTGACGAGCGCTATGACGTCGCATTGGCATCGGGCGAGGCGCTGGGCAACGCGTATGACCATGCGGACGGTATCGGATGCATCCTGACGGTTCAGGCCTACGGCGATCGCGTCGTGATTGAGGTCGTCGACCGTGGGGCGGGCTATTCGATCGACGGGTCGAGTGAGCCGGTTACGACTGAGGAACGCGGGCGTGGAATCAAGCTCATGCGCATGTTGGTCGACAACGTGGAGGTTGCCCGTCGTACGGATGGTGCCGGTACGCGCGTTCGGATGGTCAAGCTGTTTAGCGGAACGTTGGAATCGTGCGCCTAGTAAATCGTTTTGACATGTTTATCTGCCAAGAGCATGTGGCGGACAACTTTTTTGAAAAAAGTACTTGCGTCTTTTGGGCAACTCGCGTAAATTAATAACCCGCAAGCGGACATGGCTCAGTTGGTAGAGCACAACCTTGCCAAGGTTGGGGTCGCGGGTTCGAGCCCCGTTGTCCGCTCCATTGCATTTCCGGACCGTCTCAAGCGGTCCTTTTTCGGCGAAGTGGCCAAGTGGTAAGGCAGAGGCCTGCAAAGCCTTCACCCCCAGTTCGAATCTGGGCGTCGCCTCCAACCTGGAACCTTTATGCGGACATGGCTCAGCTGGTAGAGCATCACCTTGCCAAGGTGAGGGTCGCGGGTTCGAATCCCGTTGTCCGCTCCATGATTTCACGAGTCGAGAGCCTGCGGGCTCTCGATTTTTTTGCTGGAAGAGCCCTCTTTGCGTCGTGCTCGGTGCGGAAAGCTGCAGCGTTCGGTTTCCCGGCGAGCTGAGATGGCTTTGCCTCGCTCGTTGATCGCGTGCACAAAATGAACGTCACCCTATGGTAGTATGGCAGCACGAAAAGATTCGGCCGTGAGAGGCGGTTGCCCATGGAGATGAGCAAAGTAAAATGCCGCGAGTGCAAGGCCCGCGCCACCCAGTACGAGGGGGCGTTGCCGACTCGGGGCGTTGCGAAGGTCCTCGTGGCAGGGTTCGCCATCTACATCCTCGGCCTGTGGGTGCTCGTGGCTCTGGCGGGTTTCACGACCGGCGATGCCTCCGA
>UQMY01000059.1 GCA_900542325.1 uncultured Collinsella sp.
GGCCCTGCCGGGGCGCGAGGCGTAGGGACTACCCACACGAACTCACGAAGGCTCCTTTTTAACAGTAGTTAATCCACGCGATAAATAAAAATGAGGAATAAATATTTACTAGACGGCCCGTTCGTCCTAAAAGTTTGTCTAACAATCAGCCGATTCTGCGCCTCCGGCGGAGAAATTGCAGAATACTCCGATTTTTGCACGGCCCGAGGGGGACCACCTGTCGTTTGAGGCTGCGATAAGTGGAACTGCCTTAGGGATTACGCCATCGGGATGCGGTCGTGGTTGACTTGGCTGTAGAACAGGCGCTGGATCTCGGCGGCATCGCGTGACTGGCCGAGTGCCCACATGGTTTTGGCCACGAGCGTCTCGGTTGTCATATCGTCGCCGCGCAGAATGCCCGGATGATCGGCGTAAGCACGGCCGACCTCATAAACGCCCAGATCAAGGCCCTCTTCGGGGACCTGCGTGGTCATAACGACCGTGCGGCCCGAATTGACCCAGCGGAAAATTGCCTCCTGGAATGACTCGCCGGACTCGCCAAACTCGGGAATACCGCCAATGCCAAAGGTCTCTAGGATTACAGCGTCGTAGCTATCGGCAAGGGCGTCCAGTATGCCTGGGTTCACGCCGGGTGTGAGCTTAAGAACAAATACGCGCGGGTCGATGCTGTCGTAGAAACGCACCGGGTTTTCGCCCTGATGCGTGCCGTGAAGCCCGTTGCGCACGATGCGGTCGTTGCGGATATAGGCGATGGGCGGATAGTTGACGCTAATGAACGCGTTAAAGCTCATGGTGCGCTGTTTGCGGGCGCGCGTGCCGGCAATGGCCACGCCGCCAAACACGATCGAGACGTCGTGCGAGTGTTCGTCGAGCGAATAGAGCAGGCTCTGGTACAGGTTGAGCTTGGCGTCGGTAAAGGGATTGCCCATGGGCTTTTGCGAGCCGGTGAGCACGATGGGCTTGGGGCTGTCCTGAATCAGGTAGGAAAGCGCTGCCGCGGTGTAGCTCATGGTGTCGGTGCCGTGCAGAATCACGAAGCCGTCGTGGTCGGCATAACCCTCGACGATGACGTCGCGGATACGCATCCAGTCACTGGGGCGCATATTGGTGCTGTCGATGTTCATGGGCTGCACGACGTCGAGCTCGCAGAGGCCCGAGATCTCGGGGACGCTCTGGGCGAGCTCCTCACCGGTCAGGGCGGGGGAGAGGCCATTGCCGTCCTCGGCCGATGCGATGGTGCCGCCCGTGGCGATGAGAAGGATGCGCTTCATGCTGGTATTCCTATCGTATTTGCCGCCGCAGAGGCGGAGTCGTTCGGCAGTATTGTGGCACAGGGCGTCCAAAGTTCAAACGTATTACATCATCTGTAACGTTTGGTAACACTTCAATTGCCGTCAAATAGGGGCCCTGGTCGTGCGTTTGCCGTGCGCTGATGGCTGCGAGGGACGAGAAACCCCATATAACGTGTACACTATGGAAGTTATTTTCGTTCATTCACGCGGGTGGGCACCGGCTCCCCGCCAACAAGAGGGGGAAACCATGGATCAAAAGGCTTCCGCAAAGGTCCTCGTACTCGACTTTGGTGCGCAGTACGGTCAGCTCATTGCCCGTCGCGTCCGCGACCTCAACGTGTATTCCGAGATCGTTCCCTGCGACATCTCGGCCGATGAGATTCGCGAGATGAACGCCTCTGCGCTCATCCTTTCTGGCGGCCCGGCCTCCGTGTACGCCGAGGACGCTCCGTCCATCGACCCCGCCATCTTTGACCTGGGCCTTCCCGTCTTGGGCTTTTGCTACGGCCATCAGATTACGGCCGTGACGCTCGGCGGCAAGGTCGGTCACTCTGAGGTGGGCGAGTACGGCCGCGCCACTATCACGCGCATTGCCGGCGCCAAGCTCTTTAACTCCACGCCCATGGAGCAGACCGTGTGGATGAGCCATCGCGACGCTGTTTCCGAGGTGCCCGAGGGCTTTACCGTTACCGCCAGCACCGACGTGTGCCCGGTTGCCGCCATGGAGTGCGTCGAGCGCAAGATTTTCACCACGCAGTTCCACCCCGAGGTCAAGCACTCCGAGTACGGTCAGCAGCTGCTGAGCAACTTCCTGTTTGAGATCTGCGGCCTGGAGCCCAACTGGAGCATGGACAACCTGGTCGAGACCATGACGGCCGAGTTCCGCGAGAAGGTCGGCGACGACCGCGTGATTCTGGCCCTGTCCGGTGGCGTCGACTCCTCCGTCGTGGCTGCGCTGGGCGCTCGCGCCGTGGGCAAGCAGATGACCTGCGTGTTCATCAACCACGGTCTGCTGCGTAAGGGCGAGCCCGAGCAGGTGGAGGAGGTCTTCACCAAGCAGTTTGACGTCGACTTTATCCACGTCCACGCCGAGGACCGTTATGCCGAGCTTCTGGCCGGCGTGACCGAGCCCGAGGAGAAGCGCCGCATCATCGGTACGCAGTTCTGGAAAGAGTTCTTCGCGGTTGCTCAGCAGCTTGAGACCGATGGTAAACCCGTGAAGTACCTGGCTCAGGGCACCATCTACCCCGACATCATCGAGTCCGGCGCTCGCAAGACGGGCGGCAAGACGGCCACCATCAAGAGCCATCACAACCTGATCCCGTTCCCCGAGGGCGTGCACTTCGACCTCATTGAGCCGCTCGACCACTTCTTTAAGGACGAGGTCCGCGCGCTTGGTCTGGCGCTGGGTCTGCCGGGTCACATCGTGTTCCGTCAGCCTTTCCCGGGCCCGGGTCTTGCCATCCGCATCATCGGTGCGGTCGACAAGGAGAAGCTCGAGATCCTCAAGAACGCCGACGCTATCGTGCGCGAGGAGCTCGACGCCTACAACCAGCGCCTGTTTGAGCAGACCGGCGAGCGCAACTCCGAGCACAGCTGCTGGCAGTATTTTGCGGTCCTGCCCGACATCAAGTCCGTTGGCGTTATGGGCGACGAGCGCACCTATCAGCGCCCGATCATCTTGCGCGCCGTGGAGTCCAGCGACGCCATGACCGCCGACTGGGCCAAGCTGCCCTACGACGTCCTGGCCCGCATCTCCGGCCGCATCGTTGCCGAGGTTCCCGGCGCCAACCGCGTGTGCTATGACATTACGTCCAAGCCGCCCGCGACGATCGAGTGGGAATAGAACAGGCGTTCGATAAAATAATATAGTATTAGATAGCGGGCACGGTTTCAATCGAATCCGTGTCCGCTGCTGTATGTGTGTCCTTGCACGCCCAATATGTGCCGTAAAAGCCGTCTTCTTCAACGTCAAAGTGAATGGGCTTCATTTTTGCCTTTTAAAATCTAATTTTCACGATTTGCATTTTCATCCCGTTGTCACCGACCCTTGCGAGAAACCGGAAAAAGCCGCTGACAGAAGGGTCTCTCAAATCGTTGTAACCCAGCATATAGCCGCGACTTGTGACCTGTAGACGGCTGTTCCACGTGCCGATTTCCTTGGCGGCATCCGAAACCGCAAAATATGCCCCCACATCCTTGATTTTTGCAGTCTTAAGCCATGTTTTTGCGATCATCTTTACTGCCGTCCGATTGGCAGCATCAAAGACCAGCACACCGCCGGGGAAAGCGTCCGCCATCCCCCGCACCAGTTTCCGGACCTGCTGGGTCAGAAAGTAATAGAACACTCCGGAGGCGAAGAACACCGCCCCGCCGGAGGCATCGATTTTGCCAAACCATGCGGTGTCTTTCAGGTCGCAGGGGATATTTTGTTCTCGATCCCCGGCGGGCAGCAGCTGCTGCCGCAAGGCAATCACATCCGGGAAGTCCAGATTGTAGATCTTGCATCTACCGTTGTCGCAGGTTCTGCCGGTGTTGTCCAGCCCGCAGCCCAGATTGACCACCGCCGCATTGGGGCGGTCTTTCAGGTAATCCCGCACCTCGAAAGCAAGATCACCCTGCCGCATGGCCACCTCCAGCGCACCAAAGCGCTGCATCAGGCTGCGGGAGTTTTTCTCTGCCTCTGAAAAGTCGTAGTCGATCTGGCCGAGCAGACGAACCGCTGTTTCATCCCTGTAAAGGTTCGGGTACAGCTCCGTACACAGCTTCCGGGAATACAGCGGAAGGATCAGCGTCTCCTGCACGGTGTTTTTCTCAATTTTACATTTCATAGGTTTCTTCCTCAGTGAATAACTGTCATAATTGCCGCCAGCACAGCCGCTATGACCGTCATGCCTAACTCATGTGCAGGATGGATGCAAAAATGCCCGTGCTTGATGCCCTTACTTCCGCGCCGTGACGCAGAGCCACTTTTTCTTTTGGCTCTGTTAGACCAAGGTTGACATAAAAACGATGTCACCGCGAGGCGGTAC
>UQMY01000060.1 GCA_900542325.1 uncultured Collinsella sp.
CCCGTTATCGTGCCGAACGCGGAAGGGGAGCGCACCACGCCCAGCGTGATCGCGTTTTCGAAGGAAGGCGAGCGCCTGGTGGGAACCATCGCGTGCCGCCAGGCGGCGGTGAACCCCGACCGCACCATCGAGTCGGTCAAGCGCCGCATGGGCAGCGATTGGCGCGCCAACATCGACGGCAAGCCCTACTCGCCGCAGGAGCTGTCGGCCATGATCCTGCGCAAACTGCGCCGCGATGCCGAGGCGTTTCTTGGCCAGGATGTCACGCAGGCGGTTATCACGGTGCCCGCGTACTTCAACGACGCGCAGCGCCAGGCCACGAAGGACGCCGGCAAGATCGCGGGCCTCGAAGTGCTCCGCATCATCAACGAGCCCACGGCCGCCGCGCTGGCCTACGGCCTCGACAAGACCAACAAGGACGAGAAGATCCTCGTCTTCGACCTGGGCGGCGGCACCTTCGACGTGTCCGTGCTCGAGCTTGGCGATGGTGTGTTCGAGGTAGCCTCCACCGCTGGCGACAACCACCTGGGCGGCGACGACTGGGATCAGCGCGTCATCGACTGGATGGCCGATAAGTTTCAGCAGGAGAACGGTGTCGACCTGCGTCAGGACCCCATGGCCCTGCAGCGTCTGAAGGAGGCCGCCGAGAACGCCAAGAAGGAGCTCTCCGCAGCCCAGCAGTCCACCATCAACCTGCCGTTCATCACCATGAACCAGTCCGGCCCGCTGCACCTCAACTACACGCTGACCCGTGCTGAGTTCGAGAAGATCACCCGCGACCTGCTCGAGCGCTGCAAGCAGCCTGTCACCAACGCCCTGCGCGACGCTAAGCTCAAGCTTTCCGATCTGACCGAGGTCATCCTCGTCGGCGGCTCCACCCGTATGCCCGCCGTCCAGGATCTGGTCAAGACCATGACCGGCAAGCAGCCCAACATGTCCGTGAACCCCGACGAGGTCGTTGCCGACGGCGCTGCCGTCCAGGGCGGCGTGCTCACCGGCGACGTCGAGGGCATCCTGCTGCTCGACGTTACCCCGCTGTCGCTGGGCGTCGAGACCATGGGCGGCATCATGACCAAGATGATCGACCGCAACACCACGATCCCGACCTCCAAGACCGAGGTCTACTCCACCGCTGCCGACAACCAGACCAGCGTCGAGATCAACGTGCTCCAGGGCGAGCGCGAGCTTGCTCGCGACAACAAGTCGCTCGGTAAGTTCCAGCTGACCGGTATCCCGGCTGCCCGCCGCGGCGTGCCGCAGATCGAGGTCACCTTCGACATCGACGCCAACGGCATCGTCAAGGTCTCCGCTAAGGACAAGGGCACCGGCAAGGAGCAGCAGATCACCATTTCCGGTTCCACCGCTCTGTCCGACGACGAAGTCGATCGCATGGTCAAGGACGCCGAGGCTCATGCCGAGGAGGACAAGAAGCAGAAGGAAGAGGTCGAGGTCCGCAACCAGACCGATAGCCTGTGCTACTCCACCGAGCAGACCCTCAACGAGCTGGGCGATAAGGTTTCCGCCGACGTGAAGTCCAAGGCCGAGGCTGCTATCGCCGACGCCAAGAAGGCGCTCGAGGGCTCTGACGTCGAGGCTATCAAGGCCGCTGGCGAGTCCCTGCAGTCCGTGGCCTACGAGCTGGCTCAGGTTGTCTACGCCGACGCTCAGCAGCAGACCGACGGTGCCGCCGGTGCCCAGTCTGCCGACGATGACGTTGTCGACGCCGACTACGAGGTCGTGGACGACGAGGACAAGTAATCATGTCCGCCCGTAAAGCTCGCACGGAGGCGGCTGCCGCTGGCGCCGCCCCCGTTGACTCTGAGGAGAAGGACGTGAAGATTCCCGTAGAGGCCGTCGACGATACCGAGGCCAACGAGGCCGAGGCCGCCGAGGCTGCCGAGAACCAGGTAGAGGATTCCAACAAGGAGGCGACGATGACCGAGGACGAGATGGTGGAAGCCGCTATCCGCGCCGGTGAGGAAGCCGCCGACAACGACTTTAAGCTCAAGTTCGAGCAGGCCCAAAAGGAGCTTACCGACGTGCGCAGCGAGCTCGATGCTGCGGCAGAGGCTCAGAAGGCCGCCGAGGACAAGGCAAAGGACGCCACCGAGCGCACTGCCCGTCTACAGGCCGACTGGGAGAACTTCCGTCGCCGCACCGCCAACGAGCGCATCGCCGAGCGCGAGCGCGCGACCGAGAAGCTTGTCACCGCGCTGTTGCCGGTGATCGACGATATCGAGCGCGCGATCGACCATGCCCGCAGCCAAGAGCTTTCCGACGACTTTAAGCAGTTCGTCGACGGCGTCGATGCGGTTCATGCCAAGCTGCTCGATGTGTTTGCGCACGAGGGCGTTGAGCCCATCGACCCCAAGGGCGAGGCGTTCGATCCGCTCGAGCACCAGGCTGTGGGTCGCGTCGAGGACGCATCGCAGTATGACGAGACCGTCAACGACGTGTACCAGAAGGGCTACCGCATGGCGGATCGTATTCTGCGTTCCGCGATGGTGACGGTGACCTACGGTGGCGAGAAGCGCCCCGCACCGGAGCCCGAAGCGGCGCCCGAGGATGCTGCGGCCGATACGGCCGAGAGCACCGAGGAGTAATTGAGAAGGGCCCCGGGGCAACACCCGGGGCCCTTTCTGACCTAGTGCCATATGAAAGCATGAGCCGTCGTCTGCATGGACGGCGGACGTAACAGGAGAGGAGCTACGATGGCTGCAGGCAAAACCTTCTATGACATCCTGGGCGTATCCAAGAGCGCCTCCGACAAAGAGATCAAGAGCGCGTTTCGCAAGCTCGCGCAAAAATATCACCCCGATGCCGGCGGCGACGAGGCCAAGTTCAAGGAGATTAGCGAGGCCTACGAAACGCTTTCGGACGAGAAGAAGCGCAAAGAGTACGACCAGATGCTCATGTTTGGCGGCATGCCGGGCGCGGGCGGCGCGTATGGCGGCGGCTACGGTGCCGGCGCGGGCGCCAGCGGCTGGGGCGACATCTTCGACAGCATATTTAGCGGCAACGGCGCCTGGGGCAGCGATTGGGGCTCGGGCTTTGCCGGGGCCGCGGGCGCTGCCGGTGCCGGCGCGGGCCGCAGCCGCGCGCGCAAGGGCGGCGACCTGTCGCTGACTGTCGACGTAACGGCCGAGGACGCGTTTCGCGGCGTGACGCACAAGGTCACCTATCGCATTCCCTCGACAGGCGAGCAGCAGACCATCACGGTCTCGGTGCCCGCGGGCGCGGTCGATGGCGGCAAGCTACGCTACAAGCGTCGCGGCGAGTATGGCGTTGCGGGTGGCGAGCGCGGCGACCTGGTCGTGACCACGCATGTGGAGGAGCACCCGCTGTTCAAGCGCAAAGGCGCCGACGTGACCATGGAGGTACCGGTCTCGGTCTACGAGGCGGCGCTCGGCTGCACGGTGGATGTGCCCACGCCCGGCGGCGCGACGGTTCGTCTGAAGGTGCCCGCTGGCACCCAGACGGGCAAGAAGTTCCGCTTTAAGGAGATGGGTGCGCCCGACGTTAAGCACCGTGGCCGCACAGGCGCGCTGCTTGTCGAGATCAAGGTGCAGGTCCCCACGAACCTATCCGATGACGAGCGCGATGCCATGACCAAGCTGCGCGAGGCCGACACGCGCGACTATCGCGAGAAGGTCAACCGTTACAAGGCGACGTACTAGGGCGGTCGCGGCGCGCGCCCGCGCCCGCGGGCTTATGATGGACGATAACGAGACGGAAAGGGGTCAGGTAGCATGGCCGAGGACAATAGGAACAAACCGCTGTACATGATCAGCGTGGCGGCCGAGCTGACCGGCATGCATCCGCAGACTCTGCGCGTCTACGAGTCTAAGGGCCTGGTGAACCCCCAGCGCTCGGGCGGTAACACACGCCTGTATTCGCGTGCCGATATCGAGCGTCTGGAGCTCATCAACCAGCTGACTGACGAGGGTATCAACCTTGCCGGCGTGGTGCGCATTCTCGATATGAAGGAGCGTGCCGAGGAGCGCGAGCGCGAGAACGAGAAGCTCCGCGCTCGCGTGCGCCAGCTCGAGGATGAGCTGCACGAGTACAAGATGCAGAAGAAGATCACCGCCCTGGCCCCGCGCGATGGCTCGGTTAACCCCGAGCAAGTCATGCGCAAGCTACTGGGCGCCGGCGGAGATCTCTAGGTTCCGCCGTTCTGACGAACGGCGGACCAGTTGACGCTGCGCGCCGTCCAGAGCGACAATTTGTCATTCAAAAGGCAAGGCATGACCAGAAGGTCTATGCCTTGCCT
>UQMY01000061.1 GCA_900542325.1 uncultured Collinsella sp.
TTATTTTCCGGTTCGACGAACAGCCGATCGTGTCAAATTTGGTCTAACAGAGCCTAAGAAAAAGGGCAGGATCCCGGGCTGGGAACCTGCCCTTCGCAAGTCATAAGCTGTAGCTGCGTTTACTTGTTGTCTGCAGTTGCAGTGAAGTTAATCTTCACACTCTGCGATGCATCAAGCTTATTATCCTGAAGGTTCTTCGTATGAATATTGGTATCGGAGCCCTCGTAGAACACATACACATTAACGAGAGTATCTTGACCAGCAGTCACAGTGCCAAGAACCGGCGCGGAATTATCGGCCGCAGAAGAAAGCTTAATTTCATAGTTATCGCCCTTAAGGCCATAAACAACCCAAGCAGTGCGATCAGCATTGGTAACAAGCACACGGAAGGAAGTCTTCAAAAGCTGACCATCAGCTGCATCAGTCACGCCCTCGACGCTCTCAACCTTGAGGTCGCTGAGGTTCTGCCCCTTAGAGCTGATGTTGAATTGCTCCTTCTTAGCAAATTGCTTAGCGTCTGCCTCGTCAGGAGTACCAACAGAGCTTAAATCGCCCTTAAGGGTGGCGATATTGAGATCCGTACCGTAACCAGTCATAAACTCACCCTTGGTGGCACCAGTCTGCTCACCAAATGTAGCAGGATAAAGCTTGGTAGAACCGGTAATATTAGTTACCGCACTAGTCTTATCAGAAGCATGGGCGCCAGTCTCCCCATTAGCGATTGTCATATACGCAGCATTAGATTGAGCGGCGATATTCGTAGTGGTAGCGTCAACCTTATTGTTCGTCACAAACCATGCGAACGTGGCAGAGCCCAACGCTACGGCTGCCACGAGGACCATGGCGATGGCGGCGCCCATCTGCTTCTTTAATGCCTTGGTATCCATACGGACCCCTTTCTTTTCCCCATTCATCCCAGATGACCCTCGAGAAGCCCGGAAGGGGAGCCCGCGCTTTCGTGTTGGATGTTGCTTGCCCATCCTTTAGACATGGAATTGAGAATACCATAATTCTTACGATTTCCTTATGAGTTTTCGGCAGCCTACATTCCGGCAGATTCATAGGTCTACCTCTGGTTATATGCGGTGCTACATGAACATCGTTTACCTTATTTGATCTCTCTCCCGCGCAGTCATAAGCCCCTCTTAAGCCTTGCGACCGCAGCGCCATGCCAACGCACACATTCGCCCTCCGCCGAGATTCGCCCTAGCCCTTCCCCGCTCGCTATACTGATGTAGCACGTGTAATTTCTGCCTGCTTGTGCGGGCTATTTGTTGGGAGGGCCCCATGGCTTTTGCCAATCAACCCAAGGGAAGCGTTTCCGCCGGATCGATCAAACCGGTGACGCGCAAGGCCGTTCGTTGCCAGCGCGAAGTCGCCTGGCTGGTCACGCAAGCGGCCGGTAAGCTCGTCGCCACCACCGACGACGTCAACGCGCCCACGCCCAGCTTTGTGCTGGCCGCGGCGCTGTCATATGCCCGCGAGCAGGAGCAGACCGCCCGGGACCGTGGCGCCGCGATCGACTACAAGGCCGTCATGGGCTCCGACCTCGCGAGCTTTTGTGCGGCCGCGGGGCTGCCCGCAGCGCCCAACGCGCTTTCGGACGCGGGCTACATGTTCACGCTCTCGGGCGCGGATCTGATCCGCGACATCTATGCCTACTGCGGCGACCTGGGCGAGCGCATGAGAGATCCGGTGCAGGTCAAACCGGGCTACGCGATCAAGCTCGCGTTGCGGTTGTTCTTGCTGGACGACGCCGCTGGCAACGGCGCTACCTCCGCCGACAACGCCTCCGCATAACAAAAGCGCCGGGTCGGGAAATCACTCCCGGCCCGGCGCTTCTTCGTTCTACTTGTCCCCGTCCCCTGCGGGCGAGTTCTTTTGGTTGCGACGGTTACTCCAAGTCACGTTGTGCTCCTTGTAGTAATCGGGTGCCTCGTTGCCGCTCGCGCTAATGGGGTCGTTGCCGGTCAGGGTGTCGGCAATATCCTGCACGAACTTAACGAACAGGCTCGAATCGTCGGTCTCGGACGAATCAAAGTCAAAACCAAACTCCACCGCGCCGCCGATAATCTTGTCCACGCACTCCGGGTCGTCGCCGTCCAGCCAAATGACCACGGTGTACTTGTCCACATCGCCCACGCGAAAGTTCGCGTGGCTGATGGTCGTCACCACGTCTTTGGACGCAAACGGTTCGGTGTTGGGCTCGGGGTTGCCGTCGGCCGCGGCGGCTGCGTAGGTGGTGGGCTCGCCGTTGCGATACACCCTCACGCGCGCCGCCTTATCCACGCCCTTGCTGGCGCTGACCACCTTGAGCTTGGCGCTGTAGCCCAGATCGGTCTTGCCGGCGTTGCGGATATAAAAGGTGTACGCCACGTAGTTCTTGCCGTTGTGGCTACCGTCGATATCGTCCAGGTTGTCGGGCAGGTCCTCGGCAGCGATATTGGTGCCGTTGTCCAAGGCGTCGGCGGCCAGGCGCGCGGTGGCGTTGTTAAAGTCGCCGTTGTCGGCAATGGCCACGCCGCGGCGGAACAGCTCCAGGCGGTTGAGGTTGATAGTGAAGTTGCCCATGTTTTCCTGCATAAACGACAGGGCGAACAGCACGCCAAAGGCAAGCGCCAGCACCACGAGGGCCTTTTGCAGCTTGTCCATGCGCAGCAGCGCCGCGCCGATGCGTTCCATGCGGCGCTTGGGCATATACATGGACACGACCGCGTCGGGATCGATGTCGTCAAGGTCCTGGTCGGCCAGTGCCTGCTCCAGTTCCTCGATGCGCACCACGCCGCGCAGGTCGCGCTTGGGCTTGGGCTTGAGCTTGCCGAAGCGCTTGCGGGAGGTGGGAACCTGCTCGGGCGCGGAATCCTCGCCGGGCGCATCCTCGGCATTGGCGCCGGGCGCATCCTGCGACGTGTCCTCGGCCCGATTCTCGGCCAAATCCTCGGCGGCTTGATCTTTGTTGTCGTTACGCTTGAACAGTGCCATGGCGATCAGATCTTATATTTGGCGCGGATGTAGCCGACGTATTCTTTGACGAGCTCGCGCTCCATGTCGTCGGCGTAGCGGAACTGCAGGCCGCAGACGTTGCGGTACAGGCTGCCCTTGGGCGCGCGGCGCACCCAGCACACGATGCCCAGCTGCTCGGGCAGCTCGTGACGCTCGCCCTGCAGACGGATTGTGGGCATTTGCACGGCCAGGGCCTCGCCCACGTCGGGGTAATCGTTAAGGTAGACGGCCAGGCCGCCGGCCGAGACGTCGATGGTCATGGCGTCCTCGGGCTCGGGGGTCGGCGCGTTGTCGCGCTGGTAGGTCAGGCGCATGGCGACCTTAAAACGCTCGTCGCGGCGCTTGACGAAGGTGCGCTGCTCGGCGACTTTGCGCATTTTCCAGTAGGTGCGGATGCCCTTTTTCTCGACTGACTCGGGATAGCCGGCGAGCACAAACGTCTCCTCGCCCACTTTGTATTGCAGCAGCAGCTTTTGGTTTTCGTCCATGAGCAGCGGCTTGCCGGCGAGCATGGGCGCGCTCATAAGAAAGTACGCGTCGTCCAGGTTCTCTTTGTACGTGGCGAGCATGTTGAAGTCGGTTTTTTGGCCCATGGGCACGTCGAATGCCACCTGAAGCTTGGTCCCCGGCGTTATCTGTTGCTCTGCCATGTCGTCTCCCCCAGTCGCGGGCGCCGATATCATCGTCGTGCGCGATGCACATTGGGCTATTGTACCTGCTTTGCTGCGGGTTTCCATGGGCAGCGCGCGAAATGGTGGGATGAAGGGTGCGGGCGCCAGTGCAGCTGCTTTGCGCGCGTCATCAATCTGACAGCGATGCATGTTCCCGACAGACCGTCTGTCTGTCTATCTCTCAGCTATCTCTCGTAATTATCTCTCGTCTCTCGTTTATCTCTCAGCTTAGAGATGAGTGAGAGATGAGAGACAAAATTACCGTTATCGGTTCAAGCAAATCACGTTCGTACAGGTAAACACATGTATACGGGAACTTTGCCTCGATTCCTCAGCCATCTTGCAGCATTGCTATCTCTCATATTTATCTCTCGTCTTTCGGTTATCTCTCATATTAGTGACGAATGAGAAACGAGAGATGCGTGAGTGGTGCATGGGCGTGGATTATTGGACGGTCGGAAAATCCCTCAAACAAAAAACGGGGCCGGCCTTTGAACTGCCTCCCATTTCTTGGACACGAGAAATGGGAGGCTTTTTATGCGTGTC
>UQMY01000062.1 GCA_900542325.1 uncultured Collinsella sp.
CGGCCCTGCCGGGGCGCGAGGCGTAGGGACTACCCACACGAACTCACGAAGGCTCGATTATTGGGTAGGTTTTTCTCGAGCAAGATCTTAAGCAGGTTCTTGATGTACTTAACCTGAGAGTCCCACTCCTCCGGCGTCATATCGATAATGTCGCCGTTGGAGAACTGGCCGATCGGCTCCAGCAGGCTCGCCGTGTCGAACGTGCCGACATACAGCTTGCCGTCAAACTTTTGCATACGCCAGATGTACTGGTTCTCGTTACGCCCAAAGCCTGAGGTCAGGCCAGAGATGCCGCCCTCGGGGAACATCTCGGTGCGGTCGCCGACGACAAGCTCCATATTCTCGTCTTTGTCCATGCGGTACAGATTGACCGACTGCTCAAGGTTGGCATTCACAAACGAGCAGTCGACGCCGCCCATACCGCTCTTGCCATCCTCTCCACTCTTGGATTTGTTAAATAGGATACGCTCCAGAGCGATTTCCTCATCGTTATACTCGCCGATGTAGAGATAATCGTTATAGACGATCAGATTCGCCGCGCCCGAACGAGTGCGGGCAGGATCGATACCAAAGCAATACTTCGCCTTGTCATTGGCCTGATCGCCGACGATTGGCACCCAGGTATACGTTCCATCGGCATTCTTATCGCCTCGAACCATCGCAAACGACTGCATGGAGTTGTCATCCGGAGCGTTATCGGGCGTACCGGTGCAGATCGTGGCATACAGATGTCCGTTAAACGAGACCATATCCCAAATGCTGCCGCCGTAGATGCTGTCCTTATAGCTAATGGCGGGATAGCCAAACAGCGTATCGGAGTTTGCGATCTCGGTGAAACTCTCTTGGCCCTTCGAGGGGTCGGAAGAGGTCAGGATCGTCGCAACAAACTTACCGCTCGCGTCCTTGCCCACGTTGCTGATAACCAGCTGCCCATCGTGCACGCACATGCCGCGGATGCCGGTGGAAATACCCTGCTTGTACGCCGCGCCATAATCCTGCAAGCTCGAAAGACCCTGGTACACAACCTTGTACTCATCGGTCTTGGGGTCGATCTCGTAAACGGAGGGCAGGCCCGAGGCGCTATTGGCCTTCCTCACGCTGCCGCAAAAATACAGTTTGCCCTTGTAACGCACAGCGTTGCGGAAAAGCGGCTCGATATTATTCGACGACTTGGAGAGGATGAGCTTAGTCTCACCGGTCTTGGTGTTGACCTTGAGCAAGATGCCGCCGCTGTCCTTATCGGGCGTGCCGTCCTCTTTTTGCTGGCCATAAAAGAAGGTTCCGTTGAACATGGCTTCCAGCGTTGCACGCATGGTGTCGGCATCAAACGAGTCGCCCAGCGTACCCTGCATCAGCGTAAGCGTATTGCCCATCGCCGCATAGCAGGTTCCCACATAGAGCCAATCGCCATAACTGACCGCTGACCATGTGTAGCTCTGTCCGCGGTCGCCCTCATTATTGGCAGTGTTCCCCTCGGCGCCGGGAACGGCAACCTTACCGTCGCCCTGGTAGTCCACAATGCCGTCCGGCAAAGAGGTATCTACCGTGGGGTGTGAGAGCTTCTCAAAAGTGTAACCGTTTCCCGCATCATAGGAGACCGACCCCCCCCCTGCTTCTTCAGCACACGCTGGAATCGGCGATGCCAACGTAGCGGCAAGCGCAAAAACCAGACCAAGTGTTTCCACTCGTCTCATAACGCAAATGCTCCCCTCGTCTCATTGCCCAGCTATACGCACGCCAAAAAACTCTGTCCACCTTGAGCAGCAATACTGGGCACAGTATTAACAAACATCGTTAAGTATACAAAAAGCACATTGTATGAATGCGTAATGATCGCCAATTGGTTGCATTCGGGCTTGAAAGGCACCGAGTTTCCATTTACTACACAACTGAGGAACTATATTTAAGCAATTTATGGGGAACGCTTTCAGCCCGAACGCCAGCGAAGGGCGCCGCCGAGGCACGAGCCCCTACAGCTTTATGATGTAATAGCCCGCGTCCTTCACGGCACCCTCGAGTGCCTCGCGATCGACCGGATGCTTTGAGCGCACGCGCGCCGTGTGGTCCGCAAACGTCACCGTTGCCCACACGTCATTCAGCGCATTGAGGGCATTCTCGACGTTGTGCGCGCAGCCATCGCAGCTCATGCCGCCGATGAGCAGCTCATCGCTATAGGGATAGTGTGACGCATCGGTATCCGTCACAACAACCTTTTTGGCCTTCTTGCCGCTCGCACCATCGCTGCAACAACTCTTCCCGTGTGTCGAAGCGGCAATGCGACGCAGTCCAAAAAACATGCCGACGGCAATGACGGCCAGCACGATGAGATTCGCAGGGTTGAGCAAGTCACTCATGCGTTCCCCTTTCAAGTAGCCCTATCTAGATACCCCCATGGGGTGTCCCCATCTTAACCCAAAACCATGTCCGTTCGATCAATTAGTTTCCCTTTTCTTACTTTTTAGTTGACCAGGGCTTACTTTCGTGTATAAGTTTTCCTAGGCTGACAGTTTAGATCCGTAAGGAGCGCCGTGACTCGAACCATTGACATCCCAACATACCAAACGGCTGTCGTGCGCAACTGCTCCCCTACGCTCGCAGGTATCAAGCCGGCTTCGCTCTTTACCTATCCCGGCGTTTACGCCAACCAAAACGGAAAATCCGGCGCCGCCCATATCGAAGAGCGACGTTCTCGCCTGCTCGCCGTCATAGCCCAATGCAACCGCGAGCTCCAGCCACTCGGGATCCACATGAGCGTTTTGGTCTGGCGCCCCTGCGGAGCGCTCATCTATGTGTACCGCCCTGCGGACCTCATGCGATACCTCTCCGACCCCCGCGCTACGACGGCACTTGCCGCCGAAGGTTACGATGTCCACAACCTGTCCGCGTCCCTGGTGCATCTCGCCGCGCGCATCACGCTGGCAAGCAGCAATGCCGCAGAAAGCGCCTATGACGGCAACGTCTGCGCACTCGCGCGAAATAGGCACTGCGATACGGGGTGCATGTGCGAGTTCCCCCACGAAATTGGCTATTTTTTGGGCTATCCCTACGAAGATGTCCATCAGTTTATCGTCCAGCGCGGCGAAAACTATAAGGTCTTTGGCGCATGGAAGGTATACACAAACGTTGAGCAGGCGCTCACGACCTTCGATTCCTATCGCGCATGCACGCAATACCTCACCTACATCTATCAACAGGGCTGCACCCTGGGACAACTTGTCCAGGCAACCCGATAGAGCATACAAAACGCGGCCGCACGCCGCACAACCGAAAGGAAAACATATGAGCAAGATCGCAGTCGTGTACTGGAGCGGCACGGGCAACACCGAGGCCATGGCAAACTTCGTTGCCGAGGGCGCAACCGGTGCCGGCGCCGAGGCAGAGGTCATCTCCTGCGCCGACTTCTCCGCCGACAAGGTCGCCAACTATGACGCTATCGCTTTCGGCTGCCCCGCCATGGGCTCCGAAGAGCTTGAGTACGACGAGTTCCAGCCGATGTGGGACGAAGTCAAGGAAGTCCTCGGCGATAAGAAGGTCGTCCTTTTTGGTTCCTACTCGTGGGCCGAGGGCGAATGGATGGACAACTGGAAGGCAGACGCCGACGAGGCAGGTGTCAACGTCGTCGATTCCGTAATCTGCTTCGACGCCCCCGATGACGAGGGCGAGGCCACCTGTCGCGCCCTCGGAGCCGAGCTGGCTTAACACGCCACGGGCCGACAAAGCCGAGTCACGACAATACGCATACGTGTCCTAACAAAAAACGGGGGCTGGATCCACATTGAACTGCCTCCCATTTCTTGGACACGAGAAATGGGAGGCTTTTTATGCGTGTC